>NZ_JAQGMM010000454.1 GCF_028292365.1 Caballeronia sp. | reverse complement strand
CGTCGAAGGCGGCGACGCCTGAAAAGGCAGCCGGTCCTGAAAACGCGGCGGCGCCTGAAAACGCGACGGTTTCTGAAAGCGCAGCAGCGGCTGACAACGAAACAGCTCCTGAAAAAGCAGCGGTTTCGGACAATGTGGCGCTTCCCGAGAACGCAGCGGCTCCTGAAAACACAGCCGTTCCAGATTCTGAGAAGGTTGCGGATTGAGAGCCAGTGAGAGCGAGGAGGTTTGCGGCGGTTTCGCGGCCTCCCTCGAGCTCTTTGCCTCAGCTAGCTGATCGGCACAGCACGAATACATCAGCGACGTCCATACGAAAGTAGAAGCGTTGCCGCAACGGTGTAAGCAAATTTGTTGCATCCCTGCGTTTCTCCGCATTGTTCAGATCGCTCTCGTCGGGATGGGCTGATGGCCCGCCGCTCGGCGACCTTCAGCGACACCCCGCAGCTTCCGAGAGGGTAAACATCACCCCTTTCGGGACCGCACTCACCACACCGGTGTTCTTTCTCCCAAAGCAGTACCGGACCGAATCCGCGCGATCGATGGCCCGCTTACGGCTGGAATCGCGGTCCGCTTCCGCTCCCGCCATCGCTCAAATATTCCTGCCTGATCCCTTCCACGCACGATCACCCTCGTTCGATGTTCGGTATCCGGCACGTCCTCGTTAAAAACCTCCTACCCCTATTCGCTGCAACCATCACGCTCCGCCGAGAACGTCGAACGCGCGATTTTCTGCTTTCTCAAGCATTTCGCTGGCAACCGCAGAACCCTCCATCCAACGTTTCGCAAAGTCTTGACATCCTTATTTTGTTGAACAACATTACGTACATTGTTCAACAATCTGGATCGCCAGGAGTGATCCTTTCGACACAAAGGGAACGTCCATGCACGCGTATCGTCCGTCCTTCTCGCCATGCCGTGCCCTCGTTGCCGGGCTCACGGGTCTGATGCTGCTGCTCCTGCAGAGTGGGGCTGTTGCCGCTACGCAGGCGCCACCCACCATCGCCTCGGGCACGCTTACCATCGGCTCAGATCTGACTTATCCGCCGTACGCGTTCATGGATGGAGACACGCCCGCCGGACTCGATCCGGATTTCATGGCCTCGCTCGCGTCGCACCTGCAACTCAAGCCGCGGTTCGTCGACACGCGTTTCGCCAACCTGATCCTGGGGATCAACGCGAAGCGCATCGACATTATTGCGTCCGCGCTCTATGTCACGCCTGAGCGTGCGAAACAGATCGATTTCGTGCCCTACTTCAAGACTGGCGGCTCGCTCCTCGCGCTGACTGGCAGCGGTTTCAAACCCGCGACGCCCGAGGCACTGTGCGGCAAACGGGTCAGTTCGATCAAGGGCGCCTCGTGGATCCCCAAGCTGGCCAAGGTCAGTCAGGATACCTGTACATCGAAGGGCCTTGCAGAGATCGATGTACGCGAGTTCGAGACCTCGCCGCAAGCTTCGCAGGCGCTGCTGGCTCACGCTGTTGATGCTCAGTTTGAGGACTCGGCCGTAGCGAAAATGACCGTCGACAAGATGAGTGGGCGCCTTGCCATCACATCCACTACGCCGCTTTTCCCGGTGGTTGTCGGCCTGGGTATAGCCAAGAGCGATCCCGCCTTGCTCGCGGCGGTGAAGGGCGCGCTCGACACGATGAAGCAGGACGGCGAGTACGCCACGCTGCTCAAGCGCTACAACGTCGCCGAACCCACCGGCGCGGAAATCGCTCAAGCACTCGGCGCGGCGAATTAAGCGTCATATGACTGAGCGTCATATACCCATCCACGCCAGTCCCACACCAGTCACGGACCACGCGGCGCATTCGAGCCGCCGCGTTGCCTTGCGGAGACAGATGAATGATTTTTGACTGGCACTACGCCGTCTCGCTACTCGCCGACAAGGCATTCTGGAGCGCGTCCTGGCGCGTGGTCGAACTCAGCATCGCGACGTGGGTGATTGGCATCGTGGCCGGGTTCCTGCTGGCACTCGGCAAGCAGTCTCGCATCGCACCATTGCGCGTGGCGTGCTCCGCTTACATCTGGTTGTTTCGCAGCCTGCCGTTGCTGGTGCTCCTGATCTTCGTGTACAACCTGCCCCAGGTATTCCCGGCGTCGAGCGTGGTGCTCGGCGATCCGTTCTGGGCGGGTCTGATTGCGCTGTCGATCAGCGAAGCCGCGTACATAGCGGAGATTCATCGGGGCGGCCTGCTCTCCATCGGCCGAGGACAGTTCGAGGCGGGCCGGGCGCTTGGATTGGGGTATCTCGGTCTCCAGCGGCTGGTCGTCGTGCCGCAGGCGTTTCGCGTAGCCTTGCCGTCGCTCGTTAACGAATACATTACGATCGTCAAACTCACCTCGCTTGTGTCCGTGATCTCGCTCGCCGAAATATTACTGGTGGGTGAGCGCCTTTACACGCAAAACTTCAAGGTCCTCGAGACGATGCTCGCCGTATCGTTCTACTACGTGTTGATCGTGACCGTGGTCGGGTACGCGCTGAAACTGCTGGAGCAGCGCCTGGACGTTGCGCGCAGGGACCCTGCAGCGTTCAGCCCGGCAGAGCCGGCCACGCTCGCCACCACACCGGCGGCACAGGTCGAAAAGACCGGCCGCGTCGCGCTTGAAGCAGTCGGCTTACGGAAACGCTACGGCGTGCATGAAGTGCTGAAAGGTGTCGACCTCAAAGTGCAGGCGGGTGAAGTCATCTCGGTGATCGGGCCGTCGGGGTCGGGCAAGACTTCGCTGATCCGCACACTCAACGGTCTGGAGGCACTCGACGACGGCGAGATCGTGCTGCACGGCAAGCTGTTCCAATGGGGCGCAAGCCGAGCGCGGCGAGCCGTGTCGCATCGCGATCACATGCGTGGCATTGTCGATATCGGCATGGTGTTCCAGAGTTTTAATCTCTTCCCGCATCGCAGCGTGCTCGACAACGTGACGCTGGCGCCGCGCTATCACGATCGTGGCTCGAAGGCTGCGCTGCGCGCGCTCGGCATGGAGATGCTTTCAAAAGTCGGAATGGCCGCTCACGCGCACAAGTATCCGCATCAGCTCTCGGGCGGCCAGCAACAGCGGGTGGCGATTGCACGGGCGCTGGCCATGAAACCATCGATTGTCCTGTTCGACGAACCTACCTCCGCGCTCGACCCTGAACTGGTGGCCGAAGTCCTGAAAGTGATCGAGCAGCTCGCGCGTGAGGGGATGACCATGGTGATCGTCACCCATGAGATCAATTTCGCATTCCGCATCTCGGATCGGATAATCTTCCTGGAGAATGGCTCGATCGTGGCGGACGCCGCGCCTCGCGTCATGACCGCGTTCGACAAGGATTCCCGCGTCGCGCACTTTCTTAAAGACCTGCAAATCGCATGATCCGATCCGATTCCGTGACCGCAGCGACTAAAGCCAAGACCGTGACCGAGCACATTGAAGAAGAGTCCGTGACCGACCGCATCGTCACGCAGATTCGCGACAAGATCATCTGCGGCGACCTGCCTCCCGGCACTCCGCTCACCGAAGCCGATCTCACGAAGGCATACGACGTCTCGCGCAATACGCTTCGCGAGGCGCTGCGGCAGATTTGCCGCGAGGGATTGGGCGTGCATTACCGGCATCGCGGCGTAGTGGTGCGCACACTCACGCGCACCGACGTGCGCGACATTTTCCGGGTCCGCCGCATCCTGGAACTGCAGGCGATTGCGCTGCCCGGAAAGACCGACCCGCCCGACCCGGCGGTGCTGCACGCCATGGCCGCTGCCTGCGATGCCGCCGCACAAGCCGCGTCGCAAGAAGACTGGCGAAGCGTGGGCACCCATAGCCTCCGCTTTCATCAGCACATTGTGGAGATGACCGGCAGCGCGCTGCTGGATCAGTTCTTCCGCACGATTCTCGCGCAGTTGCGCTTGCTGTTCTCCGCCGCACCCGACGAACGGCGTTTCCAACTGCCGTGGATCGAGCGTGACCGCGAACTCTACGACCTGATCGTGGCCGGAGAACACAAGCGGGCGGCCAAGAAACTTTCCGACTACCTGGACCGCTCGGAAGAAGCGCTGATCGACCTTCTCTGAACCGCGCCTTTCCAGCGTCCTTTTCTCGAACGAGGCCTGGCGCCTCGCATCGATTCAATCAGGAGATATCAAACCATGTTGAACTACCCTGCCGCTTATCAGGTCACCCAGGGTTCTGCGCTCGAAGTGGACCGGGACTTTTATACCCGCGTTGCCTCCGCGCATGAAACGCGCACGCTGGTGGATTCGGCGGTAGTGCCAATCCGTTCCGGCTATGCGTGGAAGGTCCCGGCCGGACATGTGTTCCGGATTGTGACCATTGAAGGCCCGCAGGTCGCGGACCTCAACATATGGAACCTGCACAATCCGCGCGAGCGCTTCTGGGCATCACGTACGCGCCAGTTGCAGCAGGCGCACGTGAGCACATTCGACCGGCTGTGGTCGACCCTGCCCTATCTGCGCCCGCTCGTGACGATCACCGACGACACCCTGGCCGACTACGGCATCGACGAACATGGCGGGCGCGTCCACGACCTGTTGGGCACGCGCTGCGATCCGTATGTGAACCGGATGCTGACCGGCGAGGATTTCGATTTCCATTGCCATTCGAACCTGACCCGCGCGATCGCACAGCACGGTCTCACCGAATTCGATGTGCATGACGTACTAAATGTATTTCAGTGCACCGGTCTCAACCTGAACGATCAATATTTCATGAAGGCCTGTCCGGCAAAGAAAGGTGACTACCTGGAATTTTTCGCGGAGATCGATTTGCTATGCGCGTTGTCAACGTGTCCAGGCGGAGATTTGTCCTTGCCGATGTGGGGACCCGACGCGCGCGACCCGCTCGAAGTTTGCCGGCCGCTCGGCGTGGAGGTTTATCAGCTTGCGCCGCAGATGCTTGATGGATGGAGTTCGCCGGAGGTGCCACCTTATCGCGGCCTGCACGGAATGAGGCTCGATACGTCGGGTCGCGGTGGCTGTTGCTGACAGCCGCTTCGCAAATGTTCTCTGCGTCGGTGACGCCATCGGGCAAGCCGCTTGATGGCGCCAGTCATCACCGGAATCGAGATCCGCAAATGCTACAACCCGCACTATTCACGATGATCTATTCACGATGATGGGATGTGCGGCGAAGCTTGTCGCAGCCAATCGCCATCGCGAACGAAATGGCCCAGAAGGCGATGATTGCGCCGATGAAAAGCAGGTCCATGACTTGTCTCCTGACGGACTTATAGGTCTTTGTCTTTAAGATTAGGCAAGGACACGTCAATGACGCGTTAAGAGATCGCCAGGACTCGTCAAAACAGGCTAAAAACCGGGTGAATTGATCTCTGCCTGGGTGGGTTATTCGCCGCCAAACTCCGTCTTGGTACTGCTTGGCACGCCACCTGGTCCGGCAGGATCGGGGTTACCAAAGCGCGGAAGCGACCCGTCAGCACGAGCTCGATCCAGTTCCGCGCGCACCTGTGCACGTGTCTTTGGAGCTTGACTGGCTTGCGCTGGAAGCGGCTTTGGCACTACAGGCTGGGCCGCCGGTTGCGCGTCCTCAATGGGCGGCGTTGGGCGAACTGACGCAGGTCGTGGTGGTGTGCTGGCTATCGCGGGCGCTGAGGCCGGCACTACCTCCGGCGAACTCAAATCCGTCCGTCCGGCTCCCAACACCGGGCTTGTTGCTTCAGCGTCTACACCGCTGACACCGCTGTTCGATCGGGCTTTGATCGTTGGCGCGTCCACGATCCGTGAATGACGAGACGCGCTGAACGTATGCTCGCGAACCGGGGATGCGCTCTCGCGCGATCGTTCGGCTCTCGTGGGCAAACGAGATGTAGATCGTGTCGACTTGGCTGTATTCGGCCGGGTCTCAGGTGGAGCAACCGGAGGCGCAGCGTCAGTTTTTTCCTCACGCGCCTGCAGTTCTTTCTGGAGTGTCAGCGCGCGGCTGTCGTCCTTGTGAAGCGTTTGCACCGCGCCCAACAGAACCTTGGCGGAAGCAAGATCATTACGTTTCAGGCTGTCCCGAATCGCCTGAAGAATATGGGAGATATCATCGGAATGATTGCTTGCGGAAGCCGGGTTTGTTCTCCAGGTTTCAGCCGGGCCATTGTCGAGGTCGCCCGAGGC
>NZ_JAQGMM010000439.1 GCF_028292365.1 Caballeronia sp. | reverse complement strand
GTCTTCTCCGCCCGATGAATCGTCGCCCGCTCGGTTTTCTCCGCGCTGGCGAATGCACCTGCCGATGGTTCCACATGCGATGCGCGAATCACCGCGAATGGCGCCGTGGCTGGACGCTCGGGATCGTTATGCGTATTGCTGCCATGGCCGACGCCATTGCTATTACCGCTGGCGCTGCTGGCGCGTGCGCGCTCACGACGGTCCGGCGCGCGCAGATCGAGCGCCGCCTGCACGCCCGTCACGCCCGGCACAATTTCCTGTTCCGCTTGCTTGGCCGCGCGCGAACCCTTGCGCTTCGGCTTCGCTGTCATGGCCGGCGCGGCGGAAGCCAACTCGTCGAGCGCCTTCTTTGCCGCGGCCTGTTCGGCCGCGCGACGGCTTGCACCGGAACCCGACACCTTCACTTCGAGCTTCGGCACCGTGCATTCCACTTCGAATTGCTGGTTATGCGCCGCGCCGTGCGTGGCCACGACCGTATAGGTCGGCAATGCAATCTTGTGGCCCTGCAGATATTCCTGCAGCAGCGTCTTCGCGTCTTTACCGATCGTGCGTGGATCAATGTGATCGAGGATCGGCGTGTAGAGTCGCTTTATCACCTGAAGCGCGGCGTCAAAACCGCCGTCAAGAAAGACCGCACCGAAGATGGCTTCGAGCGTGTCCGCCAAGATGGACGGGCGGCGGAAGCCACCGCTGCGCAACTCGCCCTCGCCCAGCCGCAATGCCTCCGAGACATTCAGCGCCTGCGCTATCTCATAAAGCGACTGTTGCTTGACGAGATTTGCCCGGACGCGAGAAAGATCGCCTTCGTCGAGTTTTGCGAATCGTTGGAACAAAAGCGCAGCCACCACGCAATTTAGAACGGAATCTCCGAGAAATTCGAGTCGTTCATTGTGCGTGGCACTATGACTGCGGTGGGTCATCGCCTGGCGCAGCAATTCCGCATTGCGAAATTCGTACTGGAGCCGGCTTTCCAACGGGGTTGAGGGCATGGGCAGAGTATAACGCGGGCGCCGGGAGGGGCGAATCCGGCTGAAAGGCCGAAAAACCGCAAGGAAAATGGCACGACAAGCACACCTTAGCCGCGATTCTTCGTGCTGTTTCTAGGCGGCTCAAAGGTGACTTGCAATAACAACTACGCCGCGATGTCGCGGCGTAGTGGTCGAACGAGATTACTGCTGGTGATACTGATCAAAACCGCGCTTCAATGGAACACCCCAATGCGCTTCAGGCTGCTGAAGTTCATCCAGATAAAGAATGCTCGGCCGACGATATTCGCGTCAGGGACGAAACCCCAATAGCGACTGTCTGCGCTGTTATCGCGGTTGTCGCCCATCATGAAATAGTTACCCGCCGGCACTTTGCAAATGACGCCTTGAGCGTTGTAGTTGCAGTTGTCACGGAACGGAAAGTCGTCGGCGCCAATCACGAACGGCGGCACTTGCGCATTATTCAGGATCGCATTCTTGCGGCCGTCGAGATCTTCTTCGAACTGCTTCGCATAACCTACGCGTTCGTCATCGAAGAAATCCGGCAGCGGCGTTTCCGGAACCGGCTTGCCGTTGATTGTCAGCTTCTTGTCCTGATACGCAACGGTGTCACCCGGAAGGCCGATCACACGCTTGATGTAATCCACCGACTCGTCTTTGGGATAACGGAACACCACTACGTCACCGCGCTTGAGCGGCGTGCCGCTGGTCAGCTTGGTATTGCTGATCGGCAGACGCAGGCCATATTCGAATTTATTGACGAGGATGAAATCGCCCACCAGCAGCGTGGGGACCATGGATCCCGATGGGATCTTGAACGGTTCGACTACGAACGAGCGCACCACGAACACCACCAGGATCACCGGAAAGAAGCTCGCGGAATATTCCAGGTACCACGGCTGACGGAGCTTTTCATCGCGCAGGCGAGCGCGTGTTTCCGGCGCGTTTTCGTCGGCGAAACGAGGCTCAAGACGTGCCTGCTGTTGATCGAAATCCGCTACCGCTGCATCTGCTGCCCGGCGCCGTTGCTTCTCGAACACCAGTTTGTCGAACACCCACGCAATTCCCGTCACGATGACGAGCACCAAAAGAATCAACGCAAAATTCATCAATCGTTTCCGGTTGTTTTATTAATCTTCGACGCGAAGAATCGCGAGGAAAGCTTCTTGCGGAATCTCGACCGAACCGACTTGTTTCATGCGCTTCTTGCCGGCCTTCTGCTTTTCCAGAAGCTTTTTCTTTCGCGAGATATCGCCGCCGTAGCACTTTGCCAGAACGTTCTTACGCAATGCTTTAATGTTCTCGCGCGCGATAATGTTCGCGCCAATAGTCGCCTGGATTGCGACGTCGTACATTTGGCGCGGAATCAGTTCGCGCATCTTCGACGCCACTTCGCGTCCACGATGCTGACTCTGCGACCGGTGCACGATCACCGACAACGCGTCGACCTTGTCGCCATTGATCAGCATGTCGACCTTCACCACGTCCGACGCGCGATATTCCTTGAACTCGTAGTCCATGGACGCATAACCGCGCGACGTGGACTTCAGCCGGTCGAAGAAATCCAGCACGATTTCCGCCATGGGGATTTCATACGTGAGCTGAACCTGACGGCCGTGATACTGCATGTTGATCTGCGAACCGCGCTTGTTCGTACACAGCGTGATCACCGAGCCCACATACTCCTGGGGCATATACAGATTCACGGTCACGATCGGCTCGCGCACTTCTTCAATGAACGAAGGCTCCGGCATCTTGGCCGGGTTCTCGACCTGGATCAGCACGCCGTCACGCTTTATGACTTCGTACACCACGGTCGGCGCCGTGGTAATCAGGTCCATGTTGAACTCGCGCTCAAGCCGTTCCTGCACGATCTCCATGTGCAAAAGGCCGAGAAAGCCGCAGCGGAAACCGAAGCCGAGCGCTTGCGACACTTCCGGTTCGTACTGAAGCGACGAGTCGTTGAGCTTCAGCTTTTCCAGCGATTCACGCAGCGCGTCGTACTGGTTTGCTTCGATCGGATACAAACCCGCGAACACTTGCGGCTTCACTTCCTTGAAACCCGGCAGCGGCACTTCGGCCGGACGTGCGACGGTGGTGACCGTGTCGCCGACTTTCGCCGCCTGCAGTTCCTTGATACCCGCGATGATGAAGCCCACCTGTCCCGCCGACAACGACGCGAGATTCGTGGCTTTCGGCGCGAACACGCCGAGACT
>NZ_JAQGMM010000421.1 GCF_028292365.1 Caballeronia sp. | reverse complement strand
CATCGTCGGAAAACGGCCGCCTGAAGGAAATCAAGCAGGACGGCTGGACCATCGACTACCTGGCTTACGCCGATGCGCCCGCCACTGGCGTAAAGCGCGTGAATCTGTCGCGCGCCGAACCGCCGCTCGACATCAAGCTCGTCCTCGACCAGTAACGTTTCCGCAACTTATAAGCTTGGCGTCACCACATGCGGCTTCAAGGCGGGCGCCGTTGCGCCCGCCGGCCGACGCTTCCCTGCGCAATTGTCTCGCGCCGGCCAAGCTCAACCTCTTCCTGCATATCACCGGGCGTCGTCCGGACGGTTATCACGCGCTTCAGACGGTATTCCAGTTGCTCGACTGGGGCGACCTGCTGCACTTCACCCGTCGGGACGACGGCGTGATAGCCCGCAAGACCGACGTTCCCGGCGTGCCGGAAGCCGATGACCTCGTTGTACGTGCTGCGCGTCTGCTGCAGTCGACGACGGGCACCCCCCTTGGCGTAGACATAGAAATTGATAAAATACTGCCCATGGGCGCCGGTCTCGGCGGTGGCAGCTCTGACGCCGCGACTACGCTGCTTGCCCTGAATCACCTGTGGGGCGTGGATTTATCGCGACAGGCGTTGCAGGATCTGGCGCTGAAACTCGGTGCCGATGTGCCGTTTTTTGTCTTCGGGCAGAATGCTTTTGCTGAAGGCGTGGGCGAGGCGCTGCAGGTGGTCAATCTACCGAGGCGCTTCTTCCTGGTGGTGACTCCTGCGGTGCATGTTCCAACTGCTGCGATTTTTTCAGAGAAAGGGTTGACGAGGAACTCAAAAGTCCTCACAATTACGGACTTCCTTGCACAACATAGTTCTGACGCAGATTGGCCTGACAGCTTCGGCCGAAATGATATGCAGGCAGTTGTGGCTGAGAAGTACGCGGAAGTAGCTAAGGTGATTGAGTGGTTTTCGAATCTTTCACCTGCGCGAATGACCGGATCTGGAGCGAGCGTGTTTGCCGCTTTTCGTAGCAAAGCCGAAGCTGAGATGGCGCAAGCCAAACTCCCGGCAAGCTGGAAAAGCAAAGTGACCGAAAGTCTGGATTCGCATCCTCTCTTCACTTTCGCGTCGTAAAGTTTCGTTTTGACGGGTTTGTCCTACACTGCCCGGCATGACTCAAAGTTAGTGTAGGGGAGTCGCCAAGTTGGTTAAGGCACTGGATTTTGATTCCAGCATGCGAAGGTTCGAATCCTTCTTCCCCTGCCATAATTTCTCGCGTTTTTCCTCTCGCCCCAGCCAAGAACAGGTGCACGATGAGCAGTGACGGCCTGATGGTATTCACTGGCAACGCGAATCCCGCGCTTGCACAGGAAGTCGTCAAAATCCTTGGAATTCCTCTTGGCAAGGCAATGGTGAGCCGTTTTTCAGACGGCGAAATCATGGTCGAGATCCAGGAAAACGTGCGCGGCAAAGACGTGTTCGTGCTGCAGTCCACCTGCGCCCCAACCAATGACACGTTGATGGAACTCATGATCATGGTCGATGCGCTCAAGCGCGCATCTGCTGGCCGGATCACTGCAGCCATCCCGTATTTCGGTTATGCCCGTCAGGATCGCCGGCCTCGTTCGGCCCGCGTCGCCATCTCGGCGAGGGTCGTGGCGAACATGCTGGAAATTGCCGGTGTGGATCGCGTCATCACCATGGACCTCCACGCCGACCAGATTCAAGGTTTCTTCGACATCCCGGTCGACAACATCTACGCTACGCCCGTGCTGCTCGGCGATCTGCGCAAGCAGAACTACGAGAACTTGCTGGTGGTGTCGCCCGATGTGGGCGGTGTAGTTCGCGCCCGGGCCTTGGCGAAGCAACTGAACACCGATCTCGCGATCATCGACAAGCGTCGCCCGAAGGCGAACGTCGCTGAAGTGATGAACATCATTGGCGAAGTGGAAGGCCGCACGTGCGTGATCATGGATGACATGGTCGACACAGCCGGCACGCTCTGCAAGGCAGCACAGGTTTTGAAGGAACGCGGCGCGACGAGAGTGTTTGCGTATGCCACGCATCCGGTTTTGTCCGGTGGCGCAGGCGAGCGGATTGCAGCGTCGGAAATCGACGAACTCGTCGTCACCGACACGATCCCCCTCTCCGACGAAGCGCGCGCATGCACGAAAGTGCGCGTCCTCTCGAGCGCGGGATTGCTGGCTGAGACGTTCTCGCGTATCCGTCGCGGCGACTCGGTCATGTCGCTGTTCGCGGACGGTTAAAAGTATTTGCGGTTTAGCGGGGGGCAAACCTCTGCTGAACTGCGTAATCGGTTCAGGCGAACGAAGGCCTGAACTGCTGCTCTGGGGCTGAACGCGAACAAGCGGACAGCCCCGTTTTCACTGCCTGGTCGCGGGCAGATTATGGAGTTGAATCATGAAAGTAGTCGCTTTTGAGCGCAATCTGCAAGGTACGGGTGCGAGCCGCCGCCTGCGTAACTCGGGCAAGACGCCGGGTATCGTATATGGCGCGAACGTTGAAGCCCTGGCTGTTGAACTCGATCACAACGCCCTTTGGCACGCGCTGAAGAAAGAAGTTTTCCATTCGTCGATTCTCGAACTGGAAGTGGCAGGCAAGACGCAACAGGTGCTGCTGCGCGACGTGCAATACCATCCGTTCAAGCAAATGGTTCTGCACGTTGACTTCCAACGCGTCGATGCATCGAAGAAGCTGCACACCAAGGTACCGGTCCACTTCTTGAATCAAGAAACGAATCCGGCTGTGAAGATCGGCGGCGCGGTTATCTCGCACATTCTGAACGAAGTCGAAATCGAATGCCTTCCGGCTGATCTGCCGGAATTCGTCGAACTCGATCTGGCGAAGATCGAAGCCGGTCACACGCTGCATGTGAAGGACATCGTTTTGCCGAAGGGCGTGGCACTGATCGCTCACCTCGAAGCAGAAAATCCGGTGATCGCTTCGGCGACCATCCCGGCTGCCGTCGTGTCCGACGAAGCTGCTTCGGGCACTGCTGCTCCGAGCGAAGGCGACAAGCCGGCTGCATAAGTCTGGCTGAAGCCTGTCCGCTTGAGTCCGCTCGGGTCCGCCCGCAAGAGCGGACGAAGTGACCCGCCGTTGCTCTGCTCCGGCGGGTTTTTTTTGGCCTTTTTCCGGTGCGGTGGAAGTCGCTACGCCGCCAAGATTGAACATGATCAAACTGATCGTCGGGCTCGGCAATCCGGGCGCTGAATACACCGCGACCCGCCACAACGCCGGCTTCTGGTTCGTTGACCAACTGGCGCGCGATGCGGGTGCATCGCTACGTGACGAACGCCGGTTTCACGGTCACTACGGCCGTGGCCGGCTCAATGGCCAAGAGGTTCATCTGCTCGAGCCGCAGACCTTCATGAATCGGTCAGGGCAATCGGTCGTGGCCGTGGCGCAGTTCTTCAAGATCCTGCCGGACGAGATCCTGGTCGCGCACGATGAACTCGATTTACCGCCCGGCACGGTGAAACTGAAGCTCGGCGGTGGGAGTGGCGGGCACAATGGCCTGAAGGACATCTCCGCGCATTTATCGGTGCAACAGTATTGGCGATTGCGAATTGGTATCGGGCATCCGCGTGATCTCATTCCCGAAGCGTCGCGCGCCGGTGCGAAGCCGGATGTCGCGAATTTCGTGCTGAAACCGCCGCGCCGCGAGGAACAGGACGTAATCGATGCATCGATCGAACGCGCGCTCGCTGTCATGCCGATCGCCATCAATGACGGGATGGAGCGTGCGATGATGAACCTGCATCGCAACGCGCAGCCCTAAACCCGCAGCACCCCGTCCCGTGAGGGCATCAGGGACAATTGAGGAGCGAATCTTGAGCCGTTTCTGGAGCGATATCGTCAACAAGCTGACGCCGTATGTGCCGGGCGAACAACCCGCGCTCGCGCGTCCCGTGAAGCTCAACACGAACGAGAATCCCTATCCGCCCTCACCTCGCGTAGTCGATGCAATCCGACGTGAACTCGGCGAGGACGGCGACTCGCTCCGCAAGTATCCCGATCCGACAGCGCATGCGTTGCGCACGGCTATCGCGCAGCATCACGGCTTGCGCGTGGAACAGGTGTTTGTCGGCAATGGCTCGGACGAGGTTCTCGCACACACGTTCCAGGCGCTGCTCAAGCACGACAAGCCAATCCGTTTTCCCGATATCACGTACAGCTTTTATCCCGTGTATGCGCAGTTATACGGCGTAGCGGTCGACATGGTGCCGCTCAACGCGGACTTCGGTATTGATGTGGACGACTACCGCGCGCCTAACGGTGGCGTGCTGCTGCCCAATCCGAACGCGCCGACGGGCCGCGCGTTGCCGCTCGCCGAGATCAAGGTTTTACTCGCGGCGAATCCGGATTCCGTTGTCGTGATCGACGAGGCGTATGTGGATTTCGGCGCGGAATCGGCGGTGACGCTTATCGATGAAAATCCGAATCTGCTGGTCGTGCAGACGTTGTCGAAAGCGCGTTCACTGGCGGGCATGCGCGTGGGGTTCGCACTCGGGCACGAAGCATTGATCGAGGCGCTGACGCGCGTGAAGGACAGCTTCAATTCCTATCCGCTCGACCGGTTGGCGCAAGCCGCAGCGATCGCAGCCGTTGAAGACGACGACTGGTTTCGCGAAACCTGTGCGAAGGTTATCGCCAGCCGTGAACGGCTGACAGCGGACCTGGAGGCGTTGGGCTTCGATGTGGTGCCGTCGGCTGCGAATTTCGTGTTCGCGCGTCATCCGGAACATGATGCGGCTACGCTGGCCGCGCGTTTGAAGGAGAAGGAGATTTTCGTGCGGCATTTCAAGCTGCCGCGAATCGATCAGCATCTGCGGATTACTGTCGGCACCGATGCCGACTGCGATGCTCTGCTGGCAGCGCTGCGCGCGCTGCTCTAAGGGCAGCCCAGGCAAGGGTGCCTGACGTTACATCAAGCGCCCTTCGCTTTCATCAAGCCATGATATTTCGCCATCAGCTGGACGGCGTTTTCCTCATGCGCCGGATCGCGGGGAATGCAGTCCACCGGGCACACTTGCTGGCATTGCGGTTCGTCGTAGTGGCCGACGCATTCCGTGCACTTGTTCGGGTCGATCACGTAGATGTCGATACCCATCGAGATGGCGTCGTTCGGGCACTCGGGCTCGCATACGTCGCAGTTGATGCACTCATCGGTAATGAACAGGGCCATGCTTTACTCTCTTCGCCCGGCATCTCAGCCGGCTTTTCGGTGCCCGCGCGCTCTGAATGAGCGCGCCTGGTGGGCGGCTGGAACGCTCACGGCACCGTTGGGTCTTGCGCGATCGGACCGACTTTGTCCTGCAAGCGCTTTTCCACTGAGGGAAAAACAAACTTGGAGACGTCGCCGCCGAGTTGCGCGATCTCGCGCACGATCGTGCCCGAGATGAATTGATATTGATCCGACGGCGTCATGAACATCGTTTCGACGTCGGGCAGCAGATAACGATTCATGCCCGCCATCTGGAATTCGTATTCGAAGTCGGAGACAGCACGCAAGCCCCGCACGATCACGCGCGCATTGTTCTTGCGCACGAAATCCTTCAGTAGCCCCTTGAAGCTCATCACCTGTACGTTCGGATAATGGCCCAGCACCTCATGCGCTATATCCAGCCGTTCCTGCAAACTGAAAAACGGCTTCTTGTTGCGGCTATCGGCGACTCCAACCACCAGCGTATCGAAAATACTCGATGCACGTCGCACGAGGTCTTCGTGACCGCGCGTGAGCGGGTCGAACGTTCCGGGATAAACGGCTACAACCATGGGGCATCTCCTCTTCTGAACCTTCTTCTGGTACGTCTTTCGCTGCAGATTGGGCCGACGCCGGCATCGACAAGACTAAAAAACGCTTCGGATACCGCATCGTCCGCTAACCCCGCCAAGCCAACTGCGTGCATTGAGCCCCGTCCACAGTTGGCGGACATTGCCCGGCCAAGCATTTGGGAACGCGCATTATTCCTCATTTTCGCGTCGCAGCAAATGATAGCGGACCGCGCCAGCCTTGCCTTCGCGGGTAATCGCCCATCCGGACAGCGCCGGCGTTTGCGCTGGATCGACGGATTCACCCGATTCGATATACAGCGCGCCGCCCGGCGACACCAGCGGCACGGCCAGTTCAATGGCGCGCTGGAGCATGGCGGTGTCTCCAAATGGGGGATCGAGGAAAACGACGTCGAAGGAATTCGATGCGAGGCCCGCGGCGAGCCGCAGCGCATCCGCTTCCACAATTTCGATGTTTTTCGCGGCCAGACGTGTCTGATTTGCCTTTAGTTGCGCCACCGCGCGGCCGCTGCGTTCCACCATCAGCACGCGTAGCGCGCCGCGCGACGCCGCTTCGAAGCCCAATGCGCCGCTGCCGGCAAATAGATCGAGGCAACGCTTGCCATCGAGCGACTGGCCTAGCCAGTTGAACAGCGTCTCGCGAACCCGGTCCGGCGTCGGACGCAGGCCGTCCAGGCTCAGAACGGGCAGTGGCGTGCGCTTCCACTCGCCACCGATGATACGGATGGAATGCGCCTTGCCGCCGCGCGATGGCGCGGCTTCGCGGACTTTCGGCGCGCGCTCGGCGGTACGCTCGGGGCTGCGTTCGCGATTTCGCTCGGGATTTCGCTCTAATGTGCGGGTGATCGAGGAACGGGACATGGACGTGCGTGGGACGTGGTGCGTGGTACTTGGGTGGAGGCGGCGGGATGACCCGCGCGGGCCGGATGAGAACGTGATCGGTCTGCAACAATTCGCGTGCGCCGATGCGGGCACGTTACCACAGCCTCGTCGCGCCCGATGCAGGGGTCGCCGTCCTGCCAGCTACTACAATCGGTGCCGGCTGATAAAATATGTATCTTTCGCTTTTTTGCGCACTCGCCCGGCTCTCCCCGCTGTTTCCGGCGGTTTTTCGCGGCACGGCAGCCATCGCCACCTTTGCGTTTGCGTTGTTCGATCGCTCAACGCAGCAACGCGGTTGCGACGGCATCGATAGAACGCGCCACCCCCACCACTGCAGACCATGTTCAGCTTTTTCAAACGATTAATAGGCAAATCGGCCGATTCCGATTCCGATACCGATATCGATATCGATACGCCCGAGGAAAACAAAGCCGAGGGCGTCGCTGAGGCGCGTTCCGAGGCAGCAGAAGGCCTCCAGCACGCCAGCACGCCTGTCACACCCGCTCAGCCGGTGGAAACTGCGCGGGAAGGCGTTGCGGCGTCGGATCGGGCTTTGGAATCGCCATTGCGCGGGACGGGGTTGGCTGCGGGTACACCAAGAATGCCGGATGCACCGGCGAGTGGGGCGGTCCCCGCGACCGAAAACGGGTCATCCAGCGAGCCTGCGGAATCGCTTGACCGATCACCGCGTCCGGCTGACCCGACGCCGACAGAAGCCCCCGGTGCAGCGACTGCAGGAACACCCGCGCCATTCACCCAACCAGCCTCGCCAGCGAGCGCAACACCGGAACCCAAACCCTATTGGCAAGGCCGCACGGCATCGCAGTGGAAGGCGCCGGCAGAAACCGTCGAGATCGTGCCCCCGCCGGAACCGGACCCAAACGCAAAGCGTTCCTGGCTCACGCGCCTGAAGACGGGCTTATCGAAGACGAGCTCGGGTCTGACGGGGATTTTCGTCGGCGCGAGGATCGATGAGGATTTGTACGAGGAACTCGAAACGGCGTTGCTGATGTCGGACGCCGGTGTCGACGCCACCGAATACCTACTTGAAGCCCTGCGTGAAAAGGTGCGCAGTGAACGACTCACCGATTCGATGCAGGTCAAGGCCGCGCTGCGCTCGCTGCTCGCGGACCTGCTGCGGCCGCTCGAGAAGTCGCTGATGCTCGGTCGCGCCAAACCGCTCGTGATGATGATCGCCGGCGTGAACGGCGCGGGCAAGACCACGAGCATTGGCAAGCTGGCCAAGCATTTGCAACGCTTCGACCAGTCCGTGTTATTGGCCGCTGGAGACACCTTCCGTGCTGCCGCGCGCGAACAGCTCACGGTTTGGGGGCAACGTAACAACGTGACGGTGGTTTCGCAGGAAAGCGGCGATGCAGCCGCCGTGATCTTCGATGCAGTCGGCGCCGCGCGTGCCCGCAAGATCGACGTGATGATGGCCGACACAGCAGGCCGCCTGCCAACGCAGCTTCACCTGATGGAAGAACTGCGCAAGGTGAAACGTGTGATTGCGAAGGCGCAACCGGATGCACCGCACGAAGTGCTGCTGGTCATCGATGCAAACACGGGCCAGAACGCACTCGCTCAGGTGAAGTCTTTCGACGATGCGCTGGGCTTGACGGGTTTGATCGTGACCAAGCTGGACGGCACGGCAAAGGGCGGCATTCTCGCGGCCATTGCGCGCCAACGGCCGATTCCCGTGTACTTCATTGGCGTGGGCGAGAAAGTAGAGGACTTGCAGCCCTTCAGCGCCGACGAGTTCGCGGATGCATTGCTTGGAAGCTAAACCGATGCCGCGGCCTGGCGTTCAGCCAGACCGCGGCCGCGCTACCGGGACAGAACTAGCGCTGCTGCAATCCACCACATTACAATCCCCACGATCACATCGAGCACTCTCCATGAGATGTCTTTCTCGAAAAGAGGCTGGAGCAAGCGCGCACCGAACCCGAGCGCGGTGAACCAGATGATCGACGAACACATTGCCCCTGCTGCAAACCAGGCGTTCCCCGGCCAGCCGTACCGCGCACCAATGCCGCCGAGCAGTACGACGGTATCGAGATAAACGTGCGGATTCAGCAGCGACAAAGCGAGCACCGTTGTAACCGCTTTTGCCGCCGTCTGTGATTCGCCGTTCTCGGCGTGCAAATGTCCGGGTCCCTTCCACGCCGCGTGAAAAGCCCGTGCGCCGTACAAGAACAAAAACACCGCTCCCGCCCAGCGAATCACCCCAAGCATCACCGGTGCGCGCGCAATCAGCGCGCCCATCCCGCCAATACCAAACCCGATCAGCAATACGTCGATCAGCGCGCAGATAAATACGACCCAGCCTACGTGCCGCCGTTTCAAGCCTTGCCGCAATACGAAAGCGTTTTGAGCCCCAATCGCGATAATCAGACTTGCGCCAAGCCCGGCGCCGGATAGAAAAACAGCTGTCGTCATTCGGCGTCCGGTTGTTGCCCAGGCGCGGCGCGCGCGAACGCATCGATTTGCGCAGCGTGATCGGCGATACGTTCGATCGTCGGATAACGGCTCATATCGAGATTAAAACGCCGCGCGTTGTACACCTGCGGCACGAGGCACAGATCCGCAAGCGTGGGGGTATCTCCGAAACACAGCTTGCCCACGCGCGAGTCATTCGCCAGCCGCTTTTCCAGCGACTCGAAGCCCGATTCCAGCCAATGCCGGTACCACGCGTCTTTCGCTTCGTCGCCAACCTTCAGCGTGTGCTTCAGATACTTCAGAATGCGCAAGTTGTCGACGGGATGGATCTCGCACGCAATCTGAAGCGCGACCGAACGAACAAACGCACGATCCAGTGGTGTGCCCGGCAGCAACGCCGGCTCGGGATGCATCTCGTCCAGATATTCGATGATCGCGAGCGACTGCGTAAGCACGTTGTCGCCGTCGATAAACGTCGGCACGATGCCGTCCGGATTCAGCTCGCGATAATCCGGCTTGAGTTGTTGCCCGCCATCGCGCAGAAGATGAATCGGGGCGTACTCATAGGCAAGCCCTTTGAGATTCAACGCGATGCGCACGCGATACGCCGCCGAGCTACGAAAATAGCTGTATAGCTTCATGAGTCCCCTCCGTTTTTATACTCAGACCACGCGCACGGAGAACTCTCCGATTCCATCGACACCGCCCTTCATCAGGTCGCCCTTTTGAACAGCGCCGACGCCCTCAGGCGTGCCGGTGAAAATCAGATCGCCGGGGAACAACTCGAATAGCGTGGAGAGATACGCGATTGTGTCGCCCACCGACCAGATCAGTTGTGAGATGTCCGATCGCTGCTTCTCTTCGCTGTTGACGGTGAGCCAGATCGCGCTTTTTTCCAGATGCCCGACCTTCGCGACGGGATGGATCGGACCCAGCGGAGCCGAGTGATCGAAGCCCTTGGCCGTGTCCCACGGACGGCCTAGTTTCTTCGCTTCGGCTTGCAGGTCGCGACGCGTCATGTCGAGACCGAGCGCGTAGCCATACACGTAATCGAGCGCTTTCCCGGCGGGAATGTCCTTGCCTTGCTTGCCGATTGCCGCCACGAGTTCCATCTCGAAATGGACGTTCCTGGACTGCGACGGATACGGGAATTCGCCGGTTGCGCCGGGCGCGACGTACAGCACGGCATCGGCAGGCTTGCCGAAGAAAAACGGTGGTTCGCGATCCGGGTCATGCCCCATCTCGCGTGCGTGCGCCTCGTAGTTCCGGCCGACGCAATAAATCCGGCGAACAGGAAACTGGTCGCTTGAACCGACGACAGGCACCGCGACCGCGGGTGCCGGAGCAAATACGTGACTCATTGCGTTCTCTCCTGATTGATGAAGTATCGAAGCATCGACCTGAACCTCAAGTTTAACGTGCGCGGTTGCGCATCGCGATTCGGCTGAACAGCCTATGAGCCCCAGAAAGTCACGTGTAAAGCAGACGGCAAGATCTGCAATTCCCGTGGGCTGTCTCAAGCCTCGATCACCGCAATCATCGAACAAATGTGCGGGCGAGCGCCCCGAAACCCTCCGCCCGCCAGCTCCGCGACTTGCAAGCCCGGCTCAAATGCGGTACTGAATGTGATTCCTGTATTTCCAGAATTGCAACGGCCCATCATGCAAACGGGTGCTCACGGATGTTCAAGGCGATTCGGCCCCGTTTGCAAACCGGCTACTCAGACCAATCAATGACCGACACAGCTCCTTTTCCCTGCGCCCGTTTCATCAAGGAAATCGGCCGCGGGCCAAACGGCGCGCGAGCGCTGACCCGCGAGGACACGTACGCCCTCTACGAAGCGATGCTCGACAACCGCGTCTCCGATCTCGAACTCGGTGCTGTGTTGCTCGCGTATCGCGTGAAAGGCGAGACCGCCGCGGAGTTGGCTGCAATGCTGGCGGCCGCGCATCGCTCGTTCGAAACGCTGCATATCCAGAACGGCCGCGACCACGCGCGGCCCGTCTCCATCCCCACATACAACGGCGCGCGCAAGCAACCCAACCTGACCCCGTTGCTGGCGTTGCTACTCGCCCGCGACGGTGTGCCAGTGCTCGTGCATGGCGTCACGACTGATCCTGGCCGCATCACGAGCGCCGCGATTTTCGCCGAACTGGGCATTCCCGAAGCCACTTCCCACGACGAAATCGAGGACAACCTCGCCTCGCGGCGGCTCGCTTTCGCGCCCATCACCGTGCTCGCACCCAAGCTCGCGCGCCTGCTCGCGATCCGGCGAATCATGGGCGTGAGAAATTCCACGCATACGCTGGTCAAGATCCTGCAGCCGTTCGCGCAGCCGGGCTTGCGGCTGGTGAACTACACCCATCCTGAGTATCGCGAGAGCTTGACGGGACTGTTCACCGAGCATCCCGACGCTGCCGCCGGCGGCGCCCTGCTCGCACGCGGAACGGAGGGCGAAGCGGTCGCGGACACGCGCCGGCAAGTGCAGGTGGACTGGTTCCACGACGGCCACGCAGAAACGCTTCTATCGCCGGAACGCTCCTCGCCGGACGCGCCCGTGGTGGCGTTACCAGAGGCGCTGGATGCCGCGACCACCGCGCGCTGGATCGAAACCGTACTGCGCGGCGAAGCACCGATTCCTCCCGCACTCGCGCGCCAGGCGGAGTTGATTGCGGACATCGTCAGGCGCTAGGGCGATCGCCCAAGCATTCTTCAGTCGAGAAACCGTTTCTGTTGACAAACTCGCGCACCCTGCGCTAATGTGCAGAAATGAGCTTTACCCAATTCCCCTCCCTTCGAATTACCCAGGGTCGCCTAGCGCGGCCCCTATCGCTACGTCTAGCGTAAGTCGCTAAACGTGGCGCCGCGCGTTCCTGGCGCGGTCCCCTCCGCAGTTTCGTAGTTCCCCTTTGCAGTTCCCTTTTCACCACCCGTAGTCGTCTGCTTTCGTCCGTTCATCCACGGCACGAAAACGCGAGGATCACATGCACGCTGCTTTTGCATCGTTCACGTTCGTCACCGGCGTCACCCACGCCATGGCACAGCGCGAACCTGTCCAGCGCGCATCGGAACGATGCCGGCAAGCCGCCGGCCGCTCGACCGCCTCGCAACGACTGCGCTTTCACGCGTACAACGCGTTCAGCCGAGGCCCACGATGATGATGCGCAACCCTTCCGAGAAATACCGCCCTTTCCCCCAGGTCAACCTCAACGGCCGCCGATGGCCTACCCGCACAATCGAGCGCGCGCCGATCTGGATGAGCACCGATCTGCGCGACGGCAATCAGGCGCTGATCGACCCGATGAACATTGAAGCCAAACTCGAATTCTTCGAGATGTTGGTAAGGGTGGGTTTCAAGGAAATCGAAGTGGGCTTTCCGTCGGCATCGCAGACGGATTTCGACTTCGTACGCAAGCTGATCGTGGAAAACCGCATTCCCGCCGACGTCACCATTGAAGTGCTCGTGCAGTCGCGCCGCGAACTCATCGAACGAACTTTTGAAGCAGTCGAAGGCGCGCCCCGGGTGATCGTGCACCTGTACAACGCGATCGCGCCGTCGTTTCGCAAGATCGTGTTTGCGCAGTCCAAGGAAGAGACCAAGGCGCTGGCCGTGGAAGGCACGCGCATCATCAAGGAGTGCGCCGCCGCGCGCCCCAATACACATTGGATCTATCAGTATTCGCCGGAAACGTTCAGCATGACCGAGCTTTCGTTTTCCCGCGAAGTCTGCGACGCCGTCGCGCAAATGTGGCGTCCCACGCCCGACCACAAGATGATCGTTAATTTGCCGGCCACCGTGGAAGCGGCCATGCCGAACGTGTTCGCCGACCAGGTCGAGTGGATGGACCGCAACATGAGTTATCGCGACAGCATCGTGCTCTCCGTGCATCCGCATAACGATCGTGGTACGGCAGTCGCCGCTGCGGAACTCGCGATCCTCGCGGGCGCTGATCGTGTGGAAGGCTGTCTTTTTGGCAACGGCGAGCGCACCGGCAACGTGGATCTCGTTACGCTCGCGATGAATTTGTACACGCAGGGTATCGACCCCGGCCTGGATTTTTCGGATATCGACGGCGTGCGCCGCGTGGTCGAGCGCTGCAACCAGATTCCCGTGCATCCGCGTCATCCGTATGCCGGCGATCTCGTGTTCACGGCCTTTTCCGGCTCCCATCAGGATGCCATCCGCAAAGGTCTTGCCCAGCGCGAAGCGGACACGGTGTGGGACGTGCCCTATCTCCCCATCGACCCGGCAGACCTTGGTCGTAGCTACGACGCCGTTATCCGCGTGAACAGCCAGTCGGGTAAAGGCGGCGCGACTTTCCTGCTTGAACGCGGACTGGGCTTCACGCCGCCGCGCCGCGTACAGATCGAATTCAGCCATGCCGTGCAGAAAGTCGCCGACGCATCGGGCGCGGAAGTCTCCGGCGAGGCCATTTGCGCGTTGTTCAAGCGCGAATACTTCGACGCACAAGGACCGGCGTCACGAGCGGATGTGTCAACCCTGCACTTCGAAGGACGCCACGTGAATCTGCCTGTATCCACCGTCGCGGACGAAGCGCACGCACAGGCAGTCGCTGCGGTTGTAGCCAGCGTCGCGGGTGTCGTGATCGAGGTCGCATCGTTTGAAACCACCGCGACCGCGAAAGGTGAAACAGCGGTGTTCGTTGGCTGCCGAATTGGCGAACAGGCCATGCGGTTCGGCGTCGCCGTGCACGCAAACGCGGCTCACGCGGTCGCCGATGCCATCGTCAGCGCGGTAAATCGCGTGCGCTGGGCCGGACGCAAGGAAGTGGAAAGCGAAGCGGTCGCGGCCTGAAGGCGTGGCTTTCCAGCAGCGAGCAGTGGCTACTGAGTAACGAGCAGTGGAGTTGGCCCACGCGCGGGCCGGGAAAACAAAGCGGTGATTACTGCCAGCACTGCTTCGCGCTCAGCGCAGCAGAAGTTTGCGAAGCAGGCGATAAAACACGACAACCGGTATCGACACGACGGCCGACGCTCACAAGGCGTCGACCCGCCGGCCGAACCGCGACGCCCGACCGAACGGCGTCGAACCGGTGCTAATCCAGCGCCACGCGTGTTGCCTGCATCGCGAGCAACTGCCATTGCCCATCGACCTGAATGTGGATGGCCGTGTAAGCGATCGGAAACAACAGGGCGCCATTCTTCGACTCCATCTCGAGCAACGCGCGCCCATACACGATCCACGTGTCCCGCCCGCCGGGCATCAGCTCCTGCGACTGGATCTCGATCTGCCGATAACGCCGGCGCCCCGCGGTGATCGCATCAATAAACTGGCGCTTCGTCTCGCGCTTGCCATTGGTATGGACATAGCTGGCGTTCTCCGCCAGCAGCGCGTCCAGCAATTCGCCGTCACCGTCGACCATCGCGCGGAAACGGTCGCGCTCGAGTTCACGGATTGCCTCAATGGGCGTGTCGATGGGTTGTGCCGGCATCGTCGATTCCTCGCGCGCTTGAGGAACCGATGGACGCGGTCCTCGTCAGAAGTTGTATTGCAAATATATCTGGCTGAAATTTATACCAGGATTCGGGTGTTCGAAACCGGCGTTGGATAAATGCTGAAACCGAAAGCCTGCCTGATAGTTCTGGTGCGCCCCGAATTGAGCGCCCACGCCGACCATGTCGGCAAACTGAAAGGACGAAGATAAGGTCCGCGTCTCGGTCTCGCGGACATGCGACAGGAGTCGTACGCCGACACCCGCTTCCACGTAAGGCCGAATCCATCCTGAACTCTTGATGAACCGGAACACCGGCGTGAAGCCGAATTCCCAGATTCCCGGATGCGATGCCTGGCTTTCACGAATATCCCAGTAGGCCACGTGCGCTTCGCCCACGACAGTGAAGTGGAAACCGCCGATTTCCCACCACGTCCAGTTGGGGTCCCAGACCGCGCCGACATCGGCCTTCCGGACGTCGTGGTCGGCCACTCCGCCGGCGATCTGCAAGCCGAACTGATCGGCGCGGGCAGTGGCGGAGACCAAAGCCAGCGCACCAAATAATGCACCGTAGGAAAAGCACTTTTGCCAGACACTTTTGTTCTTCTGCATGAATGCTCCGGAGCTGGATTCTCACAAGACGGGCGTGCCGCTGTTGCAGCAAGTCGCCATTTTAGAGACGGTCTCAAAAATGTGCTCGGAAGAGTTCTGCTGAATGAGGAAAACACGGAATAAAGTTTCGTCGAATCCCGAATGACGGGTAAATCGTGCGAAATCTTGCAAGTTTCTTTCGGTAAGTTTGACAGAGCAAGCGTTTCGCAGCCTGCAACAGTCAGGGAAAGCACGCATTAGCTATTGGAGGATGGATTCTAATAGCGTATGGGAACTTGCCCACATATCGCCCCTCTAATCTTTAGCACTCGAAATAGCAGAGTGCTAATATCCTGCTAGACCCGGTTTTTCATCGGGTTTTTTGTTGATAAGGAGCACACAAGCGTGACCAATGCGATGACCCTCCCGAATACTGGACACTCGGCGCCGGCCAAGGCCGCTTCGGCAGGTGCGCTGACGTTTGCGCAGTCGTCCATGTTGACCGGCCAGATCGGCAACATCGACGCCTACATTTCGGCTGTCAACCGGATTCCGATGCTAACGCCGTCGGAAGAACGTCAGTACGCCACCGAATTCCGTGACAACGACAACCTGGACGCCGCTCGTCAGCTCGTGCTGTCGCACCTGCGGCTGGTGGTATCGATTGCCCGCAATTATTTGGGTTATGGGCTGCCCCACGCCGACCTGATTCAGGAAGGCAATATCGGCTTGATGAAAGCCGTGAAACGCTTCGATCCGCAACAGAACGTGCGGCTGGTGTCGTATGCCATGCACTGGATCAAGGCTGAGATTCACGAGTACATCCTGCGTAACTGGCGCACGGTGAAAGTGGCGACCACGAAGGCGCAGCGCAAGCTGTTTTTCAACCTTCGCAGCCACAAGACCGGACACAACGCGTTCACGCCGGACGAGGTTGATAGCCTGGCCAAAGAGCTGAATGTGAAGCGCGAGGAAGTCTCGGAGATGGAAACGCGTCTTTCCGGTGGTGACATTGCGCTGGAAGGTCAGATCGACGACGGCGAGGAATCGTATGCGCCAATCGCCTATCTGGCCGACTCGCACAATGAGCCGACCAACGTGCTGGCGTCGCGTCAGTTTGACAAGCTGCAAAGCGAAGGGTTGTCGACCGCGCTCGAATCGCTCGACGAACGCAGTCGCCGGATTGTTCAGGCACGTTGGCTCGAAGTGGAAGACGACGGCTCGGGCGGCAAGACGCTGCATGAACTTGCTGACGAGTTTGGCGTGTCGGCTGAACGGATTCGTCAGATCGAAGCCAGCGCAATGAAGAAAATGCGCACGGCGCTGCACGAGTACGCGTGAGCGTTTAGTGCCTGAGACTTACCGTTTCGGTGTTGGCGGTGCTTAAGCCGCGGTGCTTGGCGATACGTAACGAAGAAACGAAGACTTGAAAGCCTGCCGTCGAAAGACGGCGGGCTTTTCTTTGCCTGCTCAATTTGCCTGCTCAATTTGCGTGTCCGCGGAGTGACTCAACAGTGGGCCAGCGCGTGCCAACAAAAGCGGCGCCGGAGGTTTCCCTCCGGCGCCGCCAGGCGTCAAGCCAGCAGAGACTGTCTGCGAACTCAGCGCGACATCATGTGCGCACCGACGTTATGAAGTACCCACAACGTCCCGCCGATCAGGATCACCGCCACCAGCACGGCGGATGCGAGCGAGAGCAGATTCCATCGTTGCGATGAAGACGTGTTCATATGCAGGAAGAACACCAGATGCACGAGGATTTGAATGAACGCGAGCACCGCGATGGCGATGATCGATTCTATTGGCCCGAACACCTGCTGCATGACCAGTCCGAAAGCCGCAGCCGTCAGCACGACCGACAGGACGAAGCCAATGACATACGAGCGCACGCTGCCGTGGCCCGCGCCGGTATCGATTGAATGTGCGTTTGCCATTTATACGACGCTCGTCAAATAAACAAAGGTAAAGACGCAAATCCAAACGATGTCCAAAAAGTGCCAGAAAAGGCTGAGACACGTGAGGCGCGTCAGATCGCGCTGGGTGATTTTCTTGTTGCCAATTACCTGCACCGCCAGGACCACCATCCAGATCAGGCCAACGGTGACGTGCAAGCCGTGCGTGGCGACCAGCGTGAAGAACGCTGACAAAAATGCACTGCGATCAGGTCCGTAGCCCTGCGCGAGCAGCGTGCTGAACTCGTGGATTTCCAGCCCGATAAACGCAGCGCCCAGCAGGAACGTAACGCCGAGCCAGGCCAGCAGCGTGGTCAACTTGCCCTTGTGCGCGGCCAGCATGCCAAAGCCGAACGTGATACTGCTCACCAACAAGATGGCAGTTTCCGCCATGACAAGGGGAAGCTCGAACAAGACCTTACCGGAAGGGCCGCCCGCGAACTGATGACCCATGACAGCGAACACGGCGAATAACGACGCAAAGATAATGCAGTCGGTCATCAGGTACACCCAGAACCCCAGCACCGTATTCGACGCGCCGTGGTCATCGTGCGATCCCGGTAGATCCAGTGGGATAGTCTTTTGCAACATTACAGTGCCTCCTGCAGATCCCGCGTCCGCGCTGGCGTCGTCGGCGTGCCGTCCATGCCGGCGACGGTTTGAGCGGAAATGGTGTAGTCGATGTCGTCGTCGTAGCTACGAAGGATCAGCGTGACAACCACGCCCAGCAGCCCCGCGATTGCAAGCCACCAGATGTGCCAGACCAACGCAAAACCAATCGCCAGGCTGAACAAGCCGATAACCAGACCGGCGCTTGTGTTGCGCGGCATGTGAATGTCGCGATAATCCTCGCGCGCATGGCGTGTGAGGCCTCGTTCCTTCATATGTGCGAAGGCGTCGAGTTCATGGACCACCGGCGTGACCGCAAAGTTATAGACAGGCGGCGGTGAACTGGTCGCCCATTCGAGCGTGCGGCCATTCCATGGATCGCCGGTGACGTCTTTGTACTCAGGCGAATTCCGCTTCACGACGCTGACAACGACCTGAGCGATCTGGAACACGACGCCCAGCAGGATGATCAACGCGCCGATAAGAGCGATAACCATGTACGGCTGCCAGCCCGGTGTGTCGTAGTGATTCATGCGGCGCGTCGCGCCCATGAAACCCAGCACGTACAGCGGCATGAACGCAGTCCAGAAGCCTACGAACCAGCACCAGAACGCGCACTTGCCGAGCGTTTCGTTCAGCTTGAAACCGAACGCCTTCGGGAACCAGTAGGTGAAGCCGGCCAGATACCCGAACACCACCCCGCCGATAATCGCGTTATGGAAGTGAGCAATCAGGAACAGGCTGTTATGCAGCACAAAGTCAGCGCCGGGCACGGCCAGCAATACACCCGTCATACCGCCAACGGTGAACGTGATCATGAAGCCGATCGTCCACAACACCGGCGACGAGAACTCCAGCCGGCCCTTATAGATGGTGAACAACCAGTTGAAGATCTTCACGCCGGTCGGAATGGCGATGATCATGGTCATGATCCCGAAGAACGCATTCACGTTCGCGCCGGAACCCATCGTGAAGAAGTGATGCAGCCAGACGAGCAGCGACAACACCATGATCGAGCACGTGGCGTAGACCATCGTCTTGTAGCCGAACAACGGCTTTTTCGCGAACGTAGCCACGACTTCCGAGT
>NZ_JAQGMM010000380.1 GCF_028292365.1 Caballeronia sp. | reverse complement strand
GCATCGCTCGCACAACTGATGGTCGGTCATTCGCTGCCCGACTACACACGTCGCGAACATACGCCGGGCGACGTGAAGCTCGCGGTGAAGAACCTGTCGGTTGTCAGCCCGGATCCGTTCGGCACGTCGCTGCAGGACGTCTCGTTCTCGGTGCACGCGGGAGAAATTTTCGGCATTGCCGGTGTGTCGGGAAACGGCCAAGCCGAGTTGCTCGCCGCGCTCTCAGGCGAGATCCGCGATAAACACGTGGCCCCCGATGCCATCACTATCGTCGGCCAGGCCGCCGCGCGCTATAGCGCCGGCGGACGGCGTGCGCTCGGCTTCGCCTTCGTGCCCGAGGAACGACTCGGGCGCGGTGCGGTGCCGGCCATGTCGCTGGCGGAAAACGCGCTGCTGACCGGGCATCGCGAACACATGGTGCACGGCGGCTGGATCAGCACGAAGGCCATGCGCGCGTTTGCCGACCGCTGCATCAGCGCCTTCGATGTCCGCTGCGGCGGCAACGGCGCGCTCGCCCAAAGCCTGTCGGGCGGCAACTTGCAGAAGTTCATCGTGGGACGCGAGATCTTGCAGGAGCCGAAGGTGCTCGTCGTTGCGCAACCGACCTGGGGCGTCGATGTCGGCGCAGCAGGTTTTATCCGGCAACAACTACTGGATCTGGCTGCGCGGGGCGTGGCGATCCTCGTGATTTCGGAGGAACTGGAAGAGCTCTTCGATATCTGCGACCGCATCGCTGTTCTCGCTCGCGGCAAGCTTTCGCCGGTCCGCGAAACCGGTCTAACCAACGCAGAAGAAATCGGCCTCTTCATGGCCGGTCTCTTCGATGGCAATCGTGCCGACCCCGTCGCCCTCGACACCACGGCCCCGACACAATGAATTTTCCTTATCGACTCGAAGCGAGGCCCGCGCCGTCCCGTGCCATGCAGCTCGCCGTGCCGCTGGTCGCTGCGGTGCTGACGTTGATCATCGGCTTCCTGATTTTTACGCTCGTGGGTCAGGACCCGGTGCGCGCGATGCACGGCTTCTTCATCGAGCCCTTGTCGAACGTGAACGGCTGGTCCGAACTTGTTCTGAAGGCGTCGCCGCTGTGCCTGATCGCGCTTGGATTGGCGGTGGGCTACCGGGCGAACGTCTGGAATATCGGCGCGGAAGGGCAGATGTTATTAGGTGGAATCGTCGCGGGCGGCATAGCGATTCATGTTGGCGACGCTACCGGCTGGTGGATCCTTCCGCTGATGATGATTGGCGGCGTGATAGGCGGCATGGCGTGGGCCGCGATTCCCGCGTTGCTCAAGAGCCGTTTCAACACCAACGAGATCCTGACGAGCCTGATGCTCACCTACGTCGCGACGCAGTTGCTGATCTATCTGGTGAGCGGTCCGTGGCGTGACCCCGAGGGCATGAACTTCCCGATCTCGGCGATGTTCGGCGACTCAGCGCAGTTCCCGCGTCTTTACAGCGATTGGGGCTGGGCGTGGTTGAAGGGCACGCGGATCAACGCGTCCGTGTTCCTGACGGTGATCGCGATACCGCTTGTGTGGCTCTTCATGCGCAAGAGCTTCGCGGGGTATCGGATGAACGTGGGTGGCCTGGCGCCGCTGGCAGCCCGCTACGCCGGTTTCTCCGATAAAAAGGCCATCTGGACCTCGTTGCTCCTGAGCGGCGGTCTGGCCGGGCTGGCAGGCATGGGCGAAGTGGCCGGACCGATCGGGCAATTGCAGGCGAGCTGGTCGCCGGGATACGGCTTCACGGCGATCATCGTGGTGTTTGTCGGACGCTTGCATCCGGTTGGCATCGTGCTCGCGAGTCTCTTGATGGCGTTGCTGTATCTCGGCGGCGAAGCGGTACAGACGTCGCTGCAATTGCCGCAGGCGCTCGCCGGTGTGTTCCAGGGATTGCTGCTGTTTTGCCTGTTGGGCGCAGACCTGTTCGTCAACTATCGCGTGCGGCGCCGGGTCTCCGCGCACGCGCATTCCTAGATAAAACCATGGACATCAATCAGGCCAGTTCGCTTGCTTCAAGCGCCGTTGTGGCAGCCATTCCGCTGATGTTCGCCGGCGCCGGGGAGCTTGTCGCGGAGAAATCGGGGGTATTGAACCTCGGCGTGGAAGGCATGATGCTGATGGGCGCCGTGACCGGTTACGCGGTGACCGCGATCACCGGCAATCCGTGGTTGGGCATTGTGGGCGCGATTGTCGCGGGCGTGTTGATGTCGCTTGTGTTCGCGTTCCTCACCATCACCATGCTCGCGAATCAGGTTGCGACGGGCTTATCGCTGACCATTTTCGGTATTGGATTTTCGGCGTATATCGGCAAGCCTTATACGTCGGCGGCGGTGCGCGCGACCATCGATGTGCTGCCCATTCCCGGCCTCACTTCCATTCCCGTCATCGGACCCGCGTTTTTCACGCTGACGCCGCTCGGCTATCTCGCGTTCATCATGTTCGGCGTGATCAGTTGGTTTTTGTATAGAACGCGCGCAGGGTTGGTGTTGCGCTCGGTCGGCGAGTCGCCATCGGTGGCGCATTCGGTGGGTTTTCCAGTGGTCGGCGTGCGTTACGGTGCGACGCTTTTCGGCGGCGGCATGGCGGGGATTGCGGGTGGCTATTACTCGATCGTTTATCTGCATTTGTGGCAGGAGCAGCTGACATCGGGACGCGGCTGGATTGCCCTCGCACTGGTCGTGTTCGCGACGTGGCGTCCTGGGCGACTGCTGATCGGCGCATTGCTGTTCGGCGCAGTGATGGCGCTGCAGTTCTACGCGCAGGCCATTGGCGTGCCTATCCCGACGCAGTTCCTCGCGATGCTGCCGTACGTAGCGACGATCGTCGTCCTGGTGCTTATCTCGCGCAATCCGAACACGATCAAGCTAAATGCGCCCGCGTCGCTCGGCAAGCCGTTTTTTGCGGCTAGCTGACGGCGAACCACGGCCCGATTTTGGCCAATGACATTGCGGCACCATTTTTACAAACACCATCGAACCATCGACAGGAGAAGCACGATGAAGAAAAGCTGGCTGAACACCTTGGGCGCGGTCGGAGCCGTGGGCACGATGCTCGCCCTATCCGCCGCGATGGTCGCCGGTCCAGCCCGGGCCGCTGATGCGCCGGGCGTTGCGTTCGTCTACCTCGGGAATCCCGGCGATGCAGGCTGGACCTTTGCCCACGATGCCGGCACGAAGGTGATGGAGGCCAAGTACGGCAGCAAGATCAAGATCACGAGGGTGGAAAACGTACCGGAATCGGCGGATTCGGAGCGCGTGTTCCGCGATCTGGCCGCGAAGGGCAACAAGGTGATCGTGGGAACAAGCTTTGGTTACCAGGACTTCCAATTGAAGGTGGCGCGCGACTATCCGGACATTACGTTCCTGACCGCGACGGGTTACAAGAAGGCGAAAAACTTCGGCGTCTACGATAACCGCATGTATCAGGGCGCCTATCTTGCTGGCGTCGCCGCCGGTTACGTCACGAAGACGAACACGCTGGGCTTTGTAGCTTCGGTGCCGATTCCCGAAGTGATCCGCAACATCAACGCCTACACGATGGGCGCGCGTTCGGTGAATCCGAAGATCCACACGAAAGTGATCTGGATTAATAGCTGGTTCGATCCGGGCAAGGAAAAGCAGGCGGCGGAAACGTTGATCGGGCAGGGCGCGGACGTGTTGTTGCAGAACACCGATTCGAATGCGACGCTGGCGACCGCTGCGGAGAAGAAGGTGTACGCATTTGGGTGGGATTCGAACATGAAGAAGTTCGGACCGAGTGCGCACCTGGGTTCGGTGGTGCAACATTGGGAGGTGTATTACGACTCGATGGGCCAGGAGCTTCTGGATGGCAAGGTCAAGACCGATCCGGTCTGGCTGGGAATGCCGCAAAAGGCGGTGAATCTCGAGGACATGAACACGGCAGTGGTGCCGGCCAAGGCGATCCAGGCTGTCGACGCCAAGCGCGAAGAACTGCAGAGCGGCAAGTGGGACGTGTTCATGGGTCCGATCAAGGACCAGTCGGGTGCGGTCAAGATTGCGGCTGGTCAAAACCTGACGGATCCGGAATTGCAACGTATCAATTGGTACGTTGAAGGCGTTGACGGGTCGTTGCCGAAGTGATTCGGCGGCAGGGTAGTTTGCGAAGCTGCTAGCAGGACGTGGGATTTCGCAAAACTTACCTGGGTGTTTGTCATCGTTTCCGTCATAAGAAAAAGAAAAGGCCGCGCTTCGATGAAGGGCGGCCTTTGTTGTCTGCGTCGCGATTAATCTTAATCGTCGATTCGCAGTCCAACTTTAAGCGTGACCTGCCAGTGCGCGACCTTGCCGTCCTCGACTTGCCCGCGGGTGCCGATGACTTCAAACCAGTGCAGGTTGCGGAGGGTTTTAGAGGCTTTTTCGAGTGCGACACGAATTGCGTCGTCGCTTGATTGGGTCGATGACCCGGTGAGTTCGATTTGTTTGTAGACGTGATTGGTCATTGTGTTCTCCTCTGATTGCTGCCTGTTGGCATTGCACATTGAAGTGGCGTTCGTAGGACTGAGCAAATCATGCGCCAAGGCGGGATCGTTCGCACTTGGTTTTTACACGGGGGGACGGTGAGGGGGGAGGGTTTGGGGTTGCTGTCGGGTTGCCTGGTTCTGGTGTTAGCGGTCTGAGTCATTGCCGGTTGGTGCTTTCGGGCTTAGTGGTCTACGAGAGTCGGATTTTCTCTTTATCACTATTAGCCACTGCGCGTGGCGGCGCGTCATTTCTTTTTCCAAAGCGAAAAAGAAACGAAGCAAAGAAAACGCTTTTAACCGCACTACCCTAAGTGTCCACAGCGTGCAGTCTTGATTCATGGGTGCCCCAAAAGCACGGTGCTCGCAAGAGCCACGGATGTGTGAACCCCTCCTTCTCGCGAATCCTGACACGAACACGCTTCGCCCCGTACGCTCTCGGGCAAGCACCAGTGCCAAAAAACCCGCACAGCCTCACGCGCATGTGCAACTCCAAATTTTGATGGGTTAGCTGCTCGTTCTGTGCGTCCGTATTCGTGGATCACAGCCAGATTCGTATTTACTGCTTCAGTTTTTTGAAGAGTTGACTGCGCGACCGACACTGTTATCTCCGTCGCTTACGGCTTACGCATTTTTGGGGCTTTGTTACTTGGCGGGTTGGCGACGCGGTTCGTCGTGCGTACAAATTCGGTGGGTGGTTTTCGCGGATAGCGCAGGGTGAACCTTGGGCAGGTTCAGTCACTGGTGGCGAAGCGTGTGGGTATCCGTGTTCGGAGAAAGAGGGTTTCACACATCCGTGGCTCTGGCGAGCACCGTGCTTTTGGGGTACCCATGAATCAAAACTGCACGCTGTGGACACTAATGTGCCCGCGTTCTGAAAGCGGTTTCTTTGCTTCGTTGCTAAGGACAAAGAAATGACGCGCTGCCACGCGCAGTGGCTAACAGTGATAAAGAGAATATCCGACTCGCGCAGACCACTAAGACCGAAAGCAGCAACCCGGTAGCAACTCAGACCGCGAACCCTAGAATCTAGCAACCTGGCATTGACTCCACCCGCGAACCCCACAACCACCAGCAACCCCAAACCCGTCCACCGGTGCGAACAACTACCGTAGGGGCCTCGACGCTGCATCCCCCGCATCCTGCCGCCGCGCGCCGCGCCTGCTCCTTGCACTCGCCGATGCCCCAAACTCGCTCAAAATTTGCGTCCGTACCCGGCTGGCAAACACCAGAAACCCGAACCCATTGGCTTCATACCAATACCCGCCATTTTCGAGCCCATCGAGCGGTTGCTCCAGCGCGTTCGTAATACATTCGATACACCGGCGATGCAACTCCTCCACGGCCGGATACGGCGGTTGCGCGCCACGAACGCTGCAAAGAAGTACATCAAGCCCCGGCAGCACATGCGCGTACAACACCGGTTCATCCTGCGCGCGAGCGCGTGCAATCTTGGTGTCGAGTTGGCCAAACGGCTTGAAATGCCTTAGCACGGCGAGGAAAGACTCATCACCGTCGACCTTTGCGCGTCTACGCTTTTTCGGGAAGGACATAAAAATTCGCCTGAAAAAGAATTGCAAAAAACGCAGCGTCCTCATGCGGCCACTCCCGTCTGGCGGGCCGCTCGTTTGTCTGGACACGTCGATCTTTTATAGCACATCGAAGTGGTGGATTCACGGCGATTCAGTTTAGGACACCGCCAGGTCGGTCATGCTCGACCAGCCCTCACGGTGGCGCACAAATCATGCCGATAACCCTGCTGCGGCTCGCATGTTTCTATCTCAATAATAGACCTACGAAACCCCGCTGCGATGAAAAATCGCCAGAAAATTCAAACGAGTGTCATGAATGCCACCAACTCCCTGATTGCATCCACAAAACGAAAAAGCCCGCGACGACGCCGTCACGGGCTTTTCTGGAACACCGCCTGTCCCGGAGGGTCAGGTCAGACGCTTAGCGCACACGCTCAGGTCAAACCCGCGGTGACGTCTTCAGCGAATCACGGATCTCACGCAGCAACAGCACGTCTTCTGGCGTCACAGCAGGCGGCGGTGCTGGCTCCTCGGCCCGGCGCAGCTTGTTGATGAACTTGACCATCAGGAAAATGATGAACGCCAGGATGATGAAGTTGATCAGCACGGTAATGAACGAGCCATAACCGAATACGGCGACACCCGCCGTTTGCAAGTCTTTGTACGAATCGGGATTGCCCTTGAAAGTAGGCGGAATATTGCCGAGCTTGATGAACATGTTGGAAAAATCAAGTCCGCCCGTGACTAGCCCCACGACCGGCATGATCAGATCCTTGACGATCGAATTGACGATGGTCGAAAACGCGCCGCCGATAATCACACCGACCGCCAGATCCATCACGTTGCCCTTGAGGGCGAAGCTCTTGAACTCCTGAATCATGCTCATGCGTTGCTTCCTCCATTAAAGATCATAAGAATCGGCAGCAAGGGATGTGCCATTCGACGACGTCCGCGTTTCCTTTCGCGTTTCCTCCGCGTTGCCCAACTTCCAGCCGCCGTCCCGGCTTCGCGTATCTGTTCAGGCTCTCACCGTTTTTTAAACGAATAACGACAATGATAGCTAATCGGTAGCATTTGCGTCCCGGGTTTTTGACGTCATCGGCGGATCGGACAGGGTTTGGCGGATGGATTCTGCTCGTTCGCTCCCTCGCTTGTCTCGTCATTCGTCTCCTCATTCGCCCCCATCGCACTGCTACGCTTTCTCCGGCGGCGCCGCTATCACGCGGCCCTGCGCAATTGCCGCGACGAACGCAGCGTGGTCGACGACGGTTTGCGCACCGTAGCTTTCGGCCCATCGTGCATAAGCTGCATCCAGGCGGTCCGAGTTGCCGCAATAACCAGCGATCAGTGCGGCATCGCCGGTGCGTGCATGAGCACGTGCGAGCAGCAAGCCGAGGCACCACGCGTAGAAGTCGAAGGTCGCGCCGTGCAGCCAGTCGACCGGAATCGAGCCGCGGATATTCTTCATCTGCCGCACGTAGAAATCCCGGCCCGAAATGGTTGTCCAGCCGAGCAGCGGGTCGGAGGAGCTTTGCAGGAGGCGCTGGCCGTGCACCACGCGCCGTCCCTGGTGGCTGAACGGCTCAGCGAGCGGCGGCACGAATGGCGCTGCGGCCGGCACAATGCCTTCCTTGACCTGCATGAATAGCGGATCGGCATGAGCCCGCCCGAGCAGCAATAACAAATACGCGCGCGTCCCGACACTGCCTACGCCTACCACGCGATGCGCAACATCGACTACGTCGTAGCGCTCGAGCATCGTGCGCCATTCACCTGCGATGGTTTGCAAGTACCCGCGCAACCCTTCGGTCACGTGGTTTTTCTCCGCAGCATCGAGACGGGTCAGGATCGGCGGCTCGTCGCGAAAACGCCAGCTTTTGCCGTCCGACTCGGCGACGCGAGCAAGCATGGTCGCGTGACTACGCTTGGTTGCACGCTCGACGGCCTTCGCAATGGTCGCCTTCTCGGGCGAGTCGAGCGTGACCGGCGCTTCAATATGCAACACGCTTGCGTACGAGCGCATCTGCCACAGCTCGTACGCGGGAACCTGTGCCAGCGTGGACATCGTGGTCCGGTAGGCGGCGCAGGCGGTGCGTACGGCACGTTCGCGGCCGGCGGCATCGACGCTGTTTTCGCGCGCCGCCACGTTGATGCTGGCGGTGAGCCGTTTTAAATCCCATTCCCACGGGGCGACCAGCGTTTCGTCGAAGTCGTTCAGATCGAAAACCACGTCCTGCCGGGGCGTGCGGAACAGGCCGAAATTGTTCAGATGCGCATCGCCATCGATCATCACATGGTGACCGATTGACGGCGTGTGCGCGAGATCCCAGGCCATCACGCTCGCCGCGCCGCGCAGGAACGCAAACGGCGACGCAGCCATGCGCGACATGCGCAGCGGGATCAGCCGCTCCTGCCGGCCGGCGTTGTTGGCGAGCACACGCGCCACCGGGTCCGGGCGGTCACCTTTTGGCTGCCAGCTTGCGTGCGCGTCGAAGGGGATCGAGTCGCGCAGCGTGCGGCCAAGCACACGGCTTTCCGCAGCGCTGACGATGGCCGTACCGGATAAGCTGACGGGTGGATTCGCGGATGTCGTGGGCTGAGTGGGCAAGACAGCTTTCCTCGGGTTGGTCGATAGCGTAGGCTGCGCGCGAAGTTGACGACTGCGCCGCTTCGCGCCGCGCCCGACGCTAAGGGACGTACGACACGGCGCACGGCAAGAGACGCACGAGCACAATGCGCGCCAACGGCGATTCCGTACAGGCCCGGATTTCAAAAACCAAGGCGGGCGGTTTCTTCTTCGCCTTGAAACGCGAAGCCGTTCCGCGCGCAGTATCAAGTCTCTAGAGCGGCTGCCAGAAGCTGTCCGAAAAGGACGCTCCGCAATGGGCACGAAACCTGCTATTCCTTTCTGCCCTCGGGCTCGGGATAACGTTTGCAAGCAGGGCGCAGTATTCCGCGCAGTAATCCGTCCCCCATCCCGGCGAACAAACCCGCCATCCGCACGCGGCACGGCGGGTTGAACCACCGATTGAAGCACCGATCACATATCGACTGAAGCATCCAACACCTGGACACACGCATACATGGCACACGATATCCGCATTGCCGAAGGCTCGCCGTTTCCCCTGGGCGCGACCTGGGACGGAGAGGGCGTCAACTTCGCCTTGTTCACCGCGCACGCCACGAAAGTCGAACTGTGCCTGTTCGATGACCTCGGCGAGAAAGAACTCGAACGCATCGAATTACCTGAATACACCGATGAAGTTTTCCACGTCTATCTATTCGGTTTGAAACCAGGCGCGGTCTATGGGTATCGCGTGCATGGTCCATATGAGCCTGAAAACGGGCATCGCTTCAATCCGAACAAGCTGTTGCTCGACCCGTACGCGAAGGCGCACGTGGGCGAGTTGACGTGGGACCCGGCGGTGTTCGGCTACACGCTCAACGCGGACGGCGACGACCTGACGTTTGACGAACGCGACAGCGCCCCGTTCGTGCAAAAGTGCCAGGTGGTCGACCAGAGCTTTTCGTGGGTCCACCCGACGCGCGTTCGCGTGCCTTGGGAACAGACCATCTTCTACGAGACCCACGTGCGCGGTTACACGAAACGCCACCCGGCCGTACCCGAGAATTTGCGCGGTACATTCGAGGGATTGGGCACGAAGGAAGTGATCGAGCACATCAAGAGCCTCGGGGTGACATCGGTTGAACTGTTGCCCATCCAGGCGTTCGTGGACGACAGCCATCTCACCGACAAAGGCCTCACCAACTACTGGGGCTACAACACAATCGGCTTTTTCGCCGCCGATCCGCGCTTCTTCGCGCAAGGTCCGGGCGCTGTTGCGGAACTCAAGCAGATGATCGACCGCTTCCACGAGGCCGGCCTCGAGATCATTCTCGACGTGGTGTACAACCACACCGCCGAAGGCAACGAGCGAGGCCCGACGTTGTCGTTCAAGGGTATCGACAATGCTTCGTACTATCGGCTACCCGAAGACAAGCGTTATTACATCAACGATACGGGCACGGGCAACACGCTCAACCTGTCGCATCCGCGCGTGCTGCAGATGGTCACCGACAGCCTGCGCTACTGGGTCACCGAGATGAACGTGGACGGTTTCCGTTTCGATCTCGCGACGATTCTCGGCCGCGAGACCTACGGTTTCGACGAAGGCGGCGGGTTCCTCGATAGTTGCCGCCAGGACCCGATTCTCTCCAGCGTGAAGCTGATCGCCGAGCCTTGGGATTGCGGCCCAGGCGGTTATCAGGTCGGTGGATTTCCGCCGGGCTGGGCGGAATGGAACGACAAATTTCGCGATACCGTGCGCGAGTTCTGGAAAGGCGAAGAGGGCGTGGCGGCCGAGTTGGCAACGCGTATCACTGGTTCCGGCGATAAATTCAACCATCGCGGCCGCCGTCCGTGGGCGAGCGTGAATTTCATCACCGCGCACGACGGTTTTACGCTGAACGACCTTGTCTCGTACAACGAGAAGCACAACGAGGCACATGGCGAGGACAACAACGACGGCAGCTCGGACAACCGCTCATGGAATTGCGGCGCGGAAGGCCCGACTGATGACCCTGAAATCCGCGCGCTGCGTGAGCGCCAGAAACGCAACATGCTGGCGACGCTGCTGTTCTCGCAAGGCACGCCGATGATCCTTGCGGGCGACGAATTCGGCCGCACGCAACAAGGCAACAACAATGCGTATTGCCAGGACGATGACATCAGTTGGGTCAACTGGGACATCGACGACGACGGCCGCGCGTTGAACGACTTCGTGCGCAAGCTCACGACCTTGCGGCACACACTGCCGGTGCTGCGTCGCGGACGTTTCCTGACGGGCGAGTTTCATGAAGACCTGCAACTGTCCGATGTCAAATGGCTGAGCCCGTCGGGCGAGGAGTTGACACCGGAACAATGGGACGATCCATCGATGCGCTGCTTCGGGCTTGTCATCGACGGGCGCGCTCAAGCAACGGGCATTCGCCGTCCGGCATCGGATGCCACGCTGCTGCTCGTGATCAATGCGCACCACGACGTGGTGGACCTGACGTTGCCCGAGATCCCGGGCAGTGACCAGTGGAGTTGCTTGATCGATACCAATGCGCCGATCCGCGAAGAACTCGAAGACTTTGATTCGGGCGCGATCTATCAAGTAACCGGACGGTCGCTGCTGCTGTTTGCGTTGCATGCGCGCGGCGCGACGAAGCGGATTTTCAAGCGTCTTGAAGAAGCGCTCACCGACGAAGTCGAACCGGAGGGGGGTAACGCAGCGTAAGGGAGCGTTATCTACTGCCGTAGTTTGTAACGGCTATCATGCGGGTCATGAACCTTGACCCGCTGTTTCGCTTACCTTGCCGCCCACCGTTTCTATCCGCATCGTCGCGTATCGTGCAGTGCATCCAGTCGACATGATCTTCGAGGCACTCATGCGTGTCGCGAACTGGGATCAACTCGAGCGCATCTGGGAATTTATCGTGGGATTCTTCAAATTCCTCTGGGCGTTGCTGCGCTTTCTCGGGGGCGGATGAAGGCCCGCTTATGTGTCGACGGTCTGCCACGAATCCGCGCGCCAAATAAAAAAGCTCCGGACCGAATCCATCAGATTCGTCCGGAGCTTTTAACATCCGCCCAGCCCACAGTCAGGTCAGGAGTTGTTGTCCCAGTTGCCGGAATCGTTGCTGCCCAGGTCGACGCCGCCACCGTTGTCGCTCCAGTCGTTCGAGCCGTTGCCGAAGTCGAGACCGCCGCCATTGTTGTCGTCGCTACCACGACGGCGACGCAATTCGTCGTCATCGACTGGCACTTCGCGTTCAATCACGCGCTCGCGGTTGCCGCCGGACAGCGCCTCACCCAGCAGCACGCCCGTCAGCAATCCGCCCATTCCGCCACCAAAACCACCGCCCTGCTGCACAATGACCGGCGGCTGCTGTTGCGGATAAGGCGAATAGGGCGGCTGACCTTGTTGCGGGTTGCGCCCGAATCGCTCAGCTTCCTGCGCGTAAACCGACTGGCCGTCTGCGCTTGCCGGTGCAGCGGTCGCGCGCGGATCGGGCCGGCCTTCCGAACGGGCCCGCACGCTCTCAATCTGGTTCGCCAGGTCTTCGATTGCGTAGGGCGGCACGGAATTTTTTGAATTCGACAGCGCTTCGACTAGCTGGCGCAGTTGCGTTTCGATGCCCTCGACTTGCTGAAGCATTGCTTCGTGGCCCGGTTGCGTCGATAAACGCACATCGAGCTTCAGCGACCGGACGTCGTTGAGCAGTTCGGTCGCGCGTTTGAGTTGCGTGCGGCGATCGGCGTCGGCCTGGCCGTCGTCGTTCGAACGCGCGCGTTTCAGACCCCAGCGCAAAACGAGTGCAATCCCGACGAACAGGACCGCAAGCAACACCCACATGCCCATTGAAGGCCCATGTTTTTCGGGAGCCGCCACGGCGCCTTGATTGAACGGATTGCGCGTAACCGCCGTGGATGTTGAGTTAGACGAGTTAGACGTATTAGTCGATGAATTCACCCGGTTCGCGTCCGAACGGATACGCGCTTCCATGGCGTTGAAGCGCGACGGATCGGTGAATTTAATGGCTGGGTCGAGTGTGCGCGCTTGCTGAACCTGCGCGAGCGCGTCGGAGGAGCGGCCTTCGCGATCCAGCACTTGCGCGTACAAATAATGCGCCTTGGCGTTGTTCGGATGCGCCTGCAGCACTTCTTGCAACTGGGCGTCAGCCTGGCTCCAGTTGCCTTGTGTCATCGACTGCTCGATCTGGCCAGCGGTGGGCACGGCGGCAAAGGCCGCTGCCGAGACCAGCATCAGCGATGCAACTACGGCCATCACATATTTTTTCATCAGCGGACCGGGGCGTTTCGCACCCGTCTCCATTCCATGCGACATTTCGATGCAATTCCCCAATGCTGCCCGCAGCGAACCGCGCAATTGCGCCGTTCGCTGCGCCTTTGACCGCGCGCAGACTTGAGGTTGCCCTCGTTGCTGGTTCACGCTGTCAGGCGTTCGCCCCGAAGGGCGCAAGCCTTGGTCCCGCTCTTTATCCTGCTTTATTCTGAAGCTGGCGTAAAAACTTCACGCCAGCCTGAGAGCCAGCACTTTACTGCGCCGGCGTGTTTATTTGCTTCTTAAGCGCTTCCAGGCGGTCTTCGACAGACGGGCCACGCGTGAGCGCCGCGAGTTTGTCTTCAAGCGCCTTGCCGCTCTTCTGATCGGCCGAGTTCAACCGGGCATCCGAGCGCGCATTCGATAGCTGGACCTTGTCTTCCAGCTTCTGAAAGTCTTCCGACAGGTTCTTGCCGCCAATACCGCCCAACGCCGTTGCCGCGACATCTTTCGCCGTTGCAATCTGCTGCTTGGCTTGAAGAATGTTCGAACGCGAGTTGAGCTCGTTGCGCCGCTGGCGCATATCGTTGATCTGCTGCTTCAGGTGATCGACCGACGGCACCAGCGTCACCAGCTCAGCGGCCAGCGCGTCGCGTTCCGTCTCGGCGTTTGCCTGCGCGCCCAAAGCTTCACGGGCAAGCGCTTCGTCGCCGCCTTGCAGAGCGCGCTTGGCGCCGTCTTCATACTTCTTCGCCTTCTCGGCGGCAACATCGCGTTTGCTTTGTTGCGTGGCGACTTGTGCCTCGATTTCGATCAGCGAATTTTCGGCCTTCGCGATGCTGTCGTCGAGTTCGCGCACGATCTGGCGAGCGTCTCGCGACGGGTCCTGCACGGTGTCGGCGGCGTCGTTCAGCAGGCCCTTGACGGTGCGCGAGATGGAATCCAAAAGCGACATGAGTTTCCTCCTGGAAATGAAGTCGGCTGCCAGACAGCAACGTTCGATGAACATTC
>NZ_JAQGMM010000335.1 GCF_028292365.1 Caballeronia sp. | reverse complement strand
GCGCGAGCCGAGCCTTTTCTCCGCCGGAAAACGGCGCGATCTTTGCGGTCGCCATCTCGCCGGAAAAATTGAAGCCGCCGAGGAAATCGCGTAGTTCCTGTTCGCGTGTGTCGGGCGCGAGCCGGGCGACGTGCTCTAGCGCGGAGTCTTGGGGGCGCAGAGTTTCGAGTTGATGCTGCGCGAAATAGCCAATACGCAAGCCCTTACCCTCACGCACCGTGCCGCTCAACGCCTCAAGCGTGCCGGCCAGCGTCTTGATGAGCGTCGATTTCCCTTGTCCGTTCGCACCCAGCAAGCCGATTCGCTGACCGTTCTGGATGGACAGCGTGACGCTTTGCACGATCGGCACTTCACCGGCGTCCGTGTGATAGCCGCAGCGCACTGCCTCCATCACCATCATCGGGTTTGGCGCGGCATCGGGCGCACGGAACTCGAATGTGAAAGGCGAAGAGGCATGCGCCGGTGCGATGATTTCCATGCGCTCCAGCGCCTTCACGCGGCTTTGCGCCTGCTTCGCTTTGGTCGCTTGCGCCTTGAAACGGTTGATGAAGCTTTGCAGATGCTCGACCGTCTTTTGCTGCTTCACATACGCGCTTTGCTGCAACGCGATTTGTTGTGCGCGCAGGATCTCGAACTGGCTGTAATTGCCGCCGTAACGCTTGATCTGCCGGCTCTCCAGATGCAGCGTGACATTGCAGACTGAATCAAGGAATTCGCGATCGTGGGAAATCACGATCAACGTTCCTGGATATCGATGCAGCCAGTCTTCCAGCCAGATGATCGCGTCGAGATCCAGGTGGTTCGTGGGTTCGTCGAGCAGCAGCAGGTCCGAGCGGCACATGAGTGCTTGCGCCAGGTTCAGGCGCATGCGCCAGCCGCCGGAAAAGCTTGCCACCGGTTCCTTTGTTTGCGCGAGCGTGAAGCCCAGGCCGATCAGCAGGGTTTCGGCGCGGGCGGGCGCGGTATAACCGTCGGCGTCGGCGAAAGCGGCGTGTGCGTCGGCTTCAGCAGCGCCGTCATGAGCCGCCGATGCGGTCGCAATTCGCGCTTCGATGCGCCGCAATTGCGTATCGCCGTCAAGCGTGTAGTCGAGCGCTGTGCGATCCACGGCCGGCGTTTCCTGCGCGACGTGCGCGATTTGCCACGACGGCGGCATCGAGAAATCGCCACCGTCCGAGTGCAGGTCGCCGCGCAGCACGGAGAAGAGCGTGGACTTCCCCGCGCCGTTAGCGCCGATGAGCCCCGCCTTTTCGCCAGGATTGAGCGCGAACGTGGTCTGTTCGAAGAGCGGTTTGGTGCCGCGGGCAAGGCTGAACTGGTTGAAGCGAATCACGGCGTGGAGACCCAGGCAAGTACGGGAAAACGCTATTTTAGACCGGCGCGGGTGGTCCCCACCGGCTCATTGACATTGGCACGCCGTTAGCCGTTCGGCCGAGTGTTTTTTGACCCGGGTTTCGCTTAGACTGGATTTTTTCAGGCGGAGCATCGAATGAACTCTATCTACTCGTTTTCGGCGGTTACCCTGGGCGGCGAAACCGTCAGCATGGACAGTTATCAGGGCAAGGTGCTGTTGATCGTGAACACCGCAAGCGAGTGCGGATTCACGCCGCAGTACAAGGGTTTGCAGGAGCTCTACGAACGTTATGCGGATCGCGGGTTTGAGGTGCTGGGTTTCCCGTGCAATCAGTTCGGCAAGCAGGAACCGGGCGATGCGGCGCAAATTGGCAGCTTTTGCGAGCAGAACTATGGCGTCACGTTTCCCATGTTTGCGAAAGTCGACGTGAACGGGGCGAACGCGCATCCGCTGTTCCGTTACCTGACCGAGGAAGCGCCGGGCGTGCTGGGGACCGAAGGCATCAAGTGGAACTTCACGAAGTTCCTGGTCGACAAGGAAGGCAACGTGATCACCCGGTTTGGCTCGGTGACGAAGCCCGATGCGATTTCCAGCGATATCGAAAAGCTGCTCTGACGTCTGGTTGGCGTTAGCGGCTTGATCCATTGGGATGAAGACTTTGGCCGAGTGCGTGGCCATTGTCTGGCTTCTGGAGGGCGTCGTCCGGCCGGGCGTCGCCGATCAAAACATTCTTACTATGCGTTCCCGGGCAACCGTCCGGCCGCTTCTGCACGCCTGTAGCGTTCGGGAACAATTTGCGTCCGAGGTGCGCGTCATGGCGCTTTAGGGCTCGGCGACTCTCCAACCGGCCCGCTGCGACCGGTAACGGTTTTCGTCCAATTGCTGTGAGTGTGAAATTATGTCGTACATATTTCATCTTTTGCGGGAAAATTATGTATGATTTAATTTTTCGACCCACACCCATTTGCCGCCGCGATGAAACCAGAAAACGCAGGCTCGCCGACCATGACGAAACTGCATGAGGCGATTGTTGTCCATCTAGTCGACGCGATTGTTTCGGGCGTCTACGCGGTTGGCTCGTCCTTGCCGAACGAAATGGAACTCGCCACCGCGCATGGCGTAAGCCGTACGGCGGCGCGCGAGGCGATGCAGAAGCTCGCTTCACTCGGCCTGATTGAGAGCAGGCGACGCAAGGGCGCTACCGTTCTCGCGCGTGAATCGTGGAAATTGCTGGATGCGTCGGTGTTGGACATGGCGGTCTTGCGCGTGGAGGACGTGTCGTTTTTCCAGGCGCTGGTCGAAGCGCGTCTGCTGATCGAACCCCGTGCTGCCGAACTCGCTGCAGCAAGGGCTTCCGAGCGTGATCTTGACCGTATCGAAGCCTCGCTGAACGCGATGGCCAGTGAAGCGGACGGCACGCGCGGCGCTGGCTGGGCGGCGGCGGATGTCGCTTTTCACGCGGGCATTATCGAAGCGGCAGGGAATTGGGTCTTCACTCAACTGATTGGCACGGTCCGGGCCGCGCTGGACGCAGGCATTCGCCTGACCGGCAAGCAAGCGCTGTCGGCAGAGGCGTCCCTGGAACAGCATCGCACTGTATTCGATGCAATCCGGAGCCGCCGGCCCGCAGAGGCGCACGCGGCAATGACGCGACTGTTGCTCGCCACCCAACGCGACTTCAACGCGCTGGAGAAGGGCGCGGCTCGAGCCGCGGTTGCGGGCATTGATCAGGCGAGCGAGGCGGATTCACGCGAACAAGAGCAGGACATTGGGTAAATTTGGGTAATTGCGCTCGGTCCGCGAACCGGCACGCCCATCCTTCACAGCACCCCACAACGGCCCTCCGCCAGGAGACAAGACATGCGCAAACTTCGCTCGCAACAATGGTTCGGTACACACGGCAAGGACGGTTTCATTCACCGCTCGTGGATGAAAAACCAGGGCATTCCCCACGACAATTTCGATGGCCGTCCAGTGATCGGCATCTGCAACACCTGGTCTGAACTGACGCCGTGCAACGCTCATTTCCGCGAGTTGGCCGAATACGTGAAACGGGGTGTTCGCGAGGCGGGCGGACTACCGCTTGAATTCCCGGTGATGTCCCTTGGCGAGTCGAACCTGAGACCGACCGCCATGTTGTTTCGCAATCTCGCCTCCATGGATGTGGAGGAGTCGATTCGCGGCAATCCGCTTGACGGCGTGATCCTGCTCGTCGGCTGCGACAAGACCACGCCCGCGTTGCTGATGGGCGCGGCGTCGTGCAATCTGCCCGCCCTCGCCGTATCCGGCGGACCGATGTTGAACGGCCGGTATCGCGGCAAGCCTATCGGCTCGGGCACGGGCGTTTGGCAGATGTCGGAGGAAGTGCGCGCAGGCACCATGACGCAAGAGGAATTCACTGAAGCCGAGTCGTGCATGAACCGTTCGCGCGGACATTGCATGACGATGGGCACGGCCTCCACCATGGCGTCGATGGTCGAGGCGCTCGGCATGGGCTTGCCGCACAACGCGGCCATTCCCGCCGTCGATGCCCGCCGTCAAGTGCTGGCACATATGGCGGGCCGGCGTATTGTCGATATGGTGCATGAAGACCTCACCATGGACCGGATCCTCACGCGCGAAGCCTTCGAGAACGCAATTCGCACGAATGCGGCGATCGGCGGATCGACGAACGCGGTGGTGCATCTGATCGCACTCGCCAAGCGCATTGGCGTGCCGTTGACGCTTGACGATTGGGAACTGGGTTCGGACGTGCCATGTCTCGTGAATCTCCAGCCGTCGGGTGAATATCTGATGGAGGACTTCTACTACGCGGGCGGCTTGCCGGCCGTGCTGAAGCAGCTTGGCGAACAGGGTTTGCTGCACAAAAACGCGCTGACCGTGAACGGCAAGACGATCTGGGACAACGTGTCCAATGCCCGCAACGACGACGAAAAAGTCATCACGCTGTTTGCCGCGCCGTTCAAGCCGAAGGCGGGTATAGCCGTGCTGAGGGGAAATCTCGCGCCGAATGGCGCCGTGATCAAACCGTCGGCGGCAACGCAACATTTGCTGAAACATCGCGGCCGTGCGGTCGTGTTCGAGAACGTGGAGGAGTTGCACGCGAAAGTGGACGACGAAGCGCTTGATATTGATGAGCACTGCGTCATGGTGTTGAAGGGCGCGGGGCCGAAGGGCTATCCGGGATTCGCTGAAGTCGGCAACATGCCGCTGCCGAAAAAAGTGCTGCAGAAGGGGATTACCGACATGGTGCGCATTTCGGATGGCAGGATGAGCGGCACTGCCTACGGCGCGGTGGTGTTGCATGTGTCGCCGGAAGCGGCGGCGGGCGGCCCGCTCGCGCTCGTGCAGACCGGCGACATGATCGAACTCGATGTCGAAGCGCGCCGGCTGCATCTGGAAGTATCCGATGAAGAACTCGAGCGGCGACGTGCGTCGTGGACCAAGCCGGCGTCACCATTGCGCGGTTATGTGAAGCTCTACGTCGATCACGTGCTGCAGGCGGACCAGGGCGCCGACCTTGATTTTCTCGTCGGCTCGAGTGGCGCGCCTGTGCCGCGCGATTCTCATTGAACATTGGGGATCAG
>NZ_JAQGMM010000325.1 GCF_028292365.1 Caballeronia sp. | reverse complement strand
TTGATCCCGACCATCCCCACTTCAATACGCCGTCCGAACTCTCGTGCAATGTGTCCATCACGCGTATAGCACGCAACGCCATTGCCAAACTCATGCGCGTTGATCAGGTCCACCGCTTCAGTAAAGTCCTTCACCCGCACACACGCCAGCACCGGCCCGAAAATCTCTTCCTTATAAATGCGCATTTCAGGCGTCACGTTGTCGAACAGCGTACCGCCCGTGAAGAAGCCTTCTTCATGCCCCGGCACCTTCAATCCACGCCCATCGACGACCAGCGAAGCGCCCTCTTCAACACCCAGGGCGATATACCCTTCAATGCGTTCCAATGCCTGACGCGTGACGATCGGACCCATTTCGGCATCAGCCTCCATACCGTTCTTCACGATCAGCGTACGCGCCCGCTCAGCCAGTCGCGGAATCAATTTATCAGCGACATCACCCACCAGCACAGCCACCGAAATCGCCATGCAGCGCTCGCCCGCCGAACCATAACCGGCGCCAACCAGCGCATCAATCGCCTGATCGAGATCCGCATCCGGCATCACGACCATGTGATTCTTCGCACCGCCAAGCGCCTGCACGCGCTTACCATGCTGCGCGCCCGTCTGATAAATGTAATTCGCGATCGGCGTTGAACCCACAAAACTGATGGCCTTCACATCGGGATGGACGAGCAGTGCATCGACCACCACCTTGTCGCCTTGCACCACGCTGAACACGCCATCGGGTAGCCCGGCTTCCTGCAACAACCCCGCCATGAACAACGCAGCCGACGGATCACGCTCGCTCGGCTTCAAGATGAACGCATTGCCCGCAGCGATAGCGACCGGGAACATCCAGCATGGCACCATGCACGGGAAGTTGAAGGGCGTAATGCCTGCCACCACGCCAAGCGCCTGACGCGTCGTCCAGTTGTCGATACCTGTAGAAACCTGCTCGGTATAGTCGCCCTTCAAAAGCTGCGGAATGCCGCAAGCAAATTCGATCACATCGATACCGCGCGACACTTCGCCCTGCGCGTCGCTGAACACCTTGCCGTGCTCGGCTGTGATGATCGCGGCGAGTTCATCGCGGCGCTTGTTCATCAGCTCCAGAAAACGCAGCATGACGCGCGCCCGGCGAATGGGCGGCGTCTCGCTCCAGGCCACGAATGCCTTCTTCGCGCCGGCGACGGCGGCGTCCACATCGGCGACATCGCCCAAACGCAGCGTGCGTGCTTCCTGACCGGTCGCGGGATTGAAAATCGGCTGGGTGCGCGTGCCCGTGCCGGGAACACGGCGACCCTGGATAAAGTGGCCGACGTCCGCGCGATCGCTGAAGCTTTGCATGATGTGACACCTGAATGTGATGGGAGTCTTCAGAGTGTAAGAACGTCAGACGCGTCTGCAAAGGCGCTATGATTGAAATGATTGTTTTCTATGGTGAACAATGAAGATATGGAAACGCAACGCGTCGAGGCGCTCTGGACTCATCTGTATTGGCTGACGATTCTCGCGCAGCAAGGCAGCTATACGCGCGCCGCCACGCGGCTCGGCGTGAGCAAGGCAGCCATGAGCCAGCGGATAGCCGAGCTGGAGCGCGCAGCCGGGGTTTCACTGGTGCAGCGCACAACACGCAGCGTGCGGTTGACGGAGGCGGGGCAGCGTCTCGTCGATCAGACCCGCGATCAATATGAAGGTATTGCGCAAAGTTTCGCGGGCGTGCGCGATTCGGCGGGCATCGCTCGCGGCGAGCTGCGCGTCACTGCGCCGGTGGCGTTCGCGCGGCAGCAACTCGTGCCGCATCTGTCGGTTTTTCTGCGGGCGAATCCGGAAGTACGCGTGCAACTCGAAGTGTCGGACCGCATTAGTTCGCTTGCGAGCGAGGGTTTCGATCTCGCGATACGCCATAGCGCCGCCGCGCCGGAAACGCATGTGGCGTGGACGCTGTGCGCAACTCACTCGGTGATCGTGGCGACGCGAGCGTATCTGCGCCGGCGTGGCACACCCGCCTCGCCGCAAGATCTGGCCGCGCATGACTGCCTGTTCTATCCGCGTGCGCAAGAGGCACCCGCCTGGACATTCGAACGCGCGACGGGCCGCAAGACCGCAGCCGAGCGCGTGACCGTGCCGATCAACGGGCCGTTTTCTGCGAACAATAGCGAGACCCTGCGCGACGCCGCACTCGATGATCTCGGCATTGCGCTGCTGCCCGATTTCAGCGCGCAGGCTGCGCTGCGCAGTGGGCAATTGATCAAAGTGCTGCCGGAGTGGCAGCCCAAGGGCGGGTTTGCTGAACAGCTTTATGTTGTCCGGCCTTATGCGTCGCACGTGCCGCGTGCAGTGACTGCGTTCGTCTCCTATCTGCGCAAGACCTTCGAAAACGGTTTCTCGGATTAGCCTTGGCGCTAAATTAACGGCTGGCCGCCCGATTGTCGATCCAGTTGACGATATCGGTGTGATAAGTACGCGGCGCTTTTGCGACCGTTCGCGCCGCCAGACTCGCCAGCGTCTGTGCTTCTAGCACCTCGTTCATGCGCTTCTCGGCGTCCAGCATCACGGCGTGAATGGAGCACGTGCCGCTCGTTGCCCATTTGGGCGCGGTATCCCCGAAGATTGCGCAGCGCGCGCGAATTTCGCGGCAATCGAACAGCGGCTTCGGCCCGTCGACGGCTTGCACTACGTCAAGCACCGTGATCCGTTCCGCTGGTCGCGCGAGCGTGAATCCCCCACGCGCTCCCTCCGTGGCGACGGTCAATCCCGCCTTATGAAGTTTCGTGAAAAGCTTGGCCACGTAATCCACCGATAACCCTTGCAGCTCGGCGAGGTCGCGCACGCTCGCCTCTCCCACGCCTGCGGGTGCGTCGGTTAAATACAAAAGGCAATGCAGCGCATATTCGACGCCCGAACTGATGTGGCTCATCTTATCTCCGACTCAACAAATCCTAGTTACCGCATTCTACGCAATCAACCGGTGACGAACAACGTCAATCGCTATGGTACGTTGAATTTTACATTTACTTGGCAAATCAAGGCTATTCTTCAGATATTCAACCGGGCTCGACACAATCATCTGAAAAAGCAGTTCGACAAAGTACGCACTTGCTAAATTTAACTACGACAACTACAGTCCTAGTTATGCGCGTGACAAAACTCCGGTTTCGAGCCTGCAAATCACATCGCATGACGTCGAAGTGAAATGACCTGATCAATGAATGGAATCGAAAAATGACTGATAGCAGCAAGAGAATCTTGGTAGTCGGCGCCGGTTTCGCCGGTATGTGGAGCGCGCTAGGTGCTGCTCGTCTGCTGGACAGCGCAAACAAGTCGGGAGAGCAGATCGAAGTGGTGTTGATTGCACCCGAGCCGATGCTACATGTCCGGCCGCGTCTTCACGAGTCCAATCCGCTTGGCATGAAAGCGCCTTTGTTGCCGCTCTTCGAGGCAACGGGCGTTCACTTTATCCAGGGCAGCGTCAGCGAAATTCGTGCGGCGTCCCGCGAAGTAGAGGCCATCGGCGCGGACGGAAACGCGTTCACAGTGCGGTATGACAAGCTTGTGCTGGCAAGCGGAAGCTCGCTCTTTCGTCCTCCGATTCCCGGCCTTGCTACGGCTGCATTCAGCATCGACCAGATCGAAGACGCCGCGCTTCTCGAGGCGCATCTGGGCAAACTCGCTGATCAACCTGACACGCCGGCGCGCAATACGGTGATCGTCGTGGGCGGTGGATTTACGGGCATCGAAATCGCGACTGAGCTTCCCGAGCGCTTGCGGGCCGTGCTTGGTAGCGCCACGCCTGTCAACGTGATCGTGATAGAACAAGCCGATGCAGTTGGCCCGGATCTTGGCCTCGGTCCGCGGCCTGTGATTGAGCAAGCGTTAACCGAACTCGGCATAACCCTGCGTCTCGGCACTGCGGTGAGCGCCATCGACACCGATGGAATCGTTACATCGACCGGTGAACGCATTGATGCAAAGACGGTGATCTGGACAACGGGCATGCGCGCCAACGGGTTGACGAAAAAGCTGGACGCAGAGCGCGACCGGCTCGGGCGCTTGCATGTGGATGCGGACCTGCGCGTATTGGGAACGGAAGACATCTTCGCCGCCGGCGATGTCGCCTTCGCCGCGACCGACGACGCCGGAAATCACGCGCTCATGTCATGCCAGCACGCGATGAACATGGGCAGGTTCGCGGGCCACAACG
>NZ_JAQGMM010000266.1 GCF_028292365.1 Caballeronia sp. | reverse complement strand
TTTACAAACTTCTTGCGACATACGCTCCGCGAAACTGTCAGATACGGTAATTAGTTTAAGGAATGCCTTTCCGCTCATGATGAAACTCACTATTACAAGCCTGATTCTCGCTTCGTCCGCCTTGGTGTCAGGCTGCGCAGTCTATCCGGACGGTACGCCCGCTTATGCGACTGACGGCGGCTATTCCGCCTATCCGCCGGGCTACGCCGGCTACCCGCCGGGCTACGAAGCCGGTTACGGCTATGGCGGACCCGTGGTTCAGTCGGGCGTGGTCATCGGTGGTGGCAACGCATATTACGGCGGCCCGGGCCCTCGCTATTGGAACGACGGCCCGGGTTATCGCCGGCCGCCGCCTCAGGGCGGCTGGGGTGACCGGGGCGGCGGAAACCGGGGCGACCGCGGCGATCGGGGAAACAATGGAGGCGGAGATCGGGGGGGTCATGGCGGACCGCAAGCAGGCGGCCCTCAAGGCGGCAGGCCGCCGCAACAGGCGGGCAACCCTGGCAGACCACCGGCGCCAACGCCCGCTCCGCAGGTGCAGCAGTCGCGCGGGTCAGTGCCGTATATTGGCAAATCTAATTGGGGCAAAGGGCCGGCGCAACAACCTGAGCATAACCACTAGCCCTCTGCTCGCCTCGCTTGCAGCTGACGCCGCCCGAACGCCTCCAAGGTTTCGGGCGGTTTTTATTGTCTGCAGAAAATCTTCACTGCCGCGCCGTTCGTTCCGCAGAGCCTTTCGCACTTTTCACAATACGAGATACAATCATTATTCCGCTGTTTGACGTATCAACTGATTTTCTCCATGAGCGATACGAACCCGGAATCCCGAACGTCCATACAGGTGATCGAGCGCATGATGCGCTTGCTCGACGCGCTCGCCGCGCACACCGACCCCGTCAGCCTGAAAGAACTCTCCCAGAGCACGTCGCTGCATCCGTCCACCGCGCATCGCATCCTGAACGACATGGTGACGTGCCGTCTGGTCGACCGATCGGACCCCGGCACGTATCGGCTTGGCATGCGCCTGCTCGAACTCGGCAATCTGGTCAAGGCGCGGCTTTCGGTGCGCGAAGCCGCCATGCCACCCATGCGCGAACTGCATCGGCAGACAGGCCAGACGGTCAATCTCTCCGTGCGACAGGGCGATGAGATTGTCTATATAGAACGAGCTTATTCTGAACGCTCCGGCATGCAGGTCGTACGAGCGATTGGTGGCCGTGCGCCGCTGCACCTGACGTCGGTGGGGAAACTCTTTCTCGCCGCCGACGAATCCGCCCGCGTGCGCGCGTATGCCACGCGAACCGGCCTCTCCGGCCACACACAGAACAGCATTACGGATATCGGCAAGCTCGAGCGTGAATTGTCGTTCGTGCGCAGCCAGGCATGCGCCCGCGATAACGAGGAACTGGAACTGGGGGTTCGCTGCATCGCCGCCGGCATTTACGACGACACCGGACGGCTCGTCGCGGGCCTCTCACTTTCTGCACCCGCCGACCGGCTGCAAGACTCATGGCTGAATCAACTCAGCGGCACCGCGCTGGAGATTTCTCGCTCGCTCGGTTATCGCCCGGAAGCTAGCGCGGATTCGCAGCAGCGCTAACATTTTCCGTGTGACTACGAAGGATTCGCAGCATTCGCAAGCGATAAAAAACCGGCCTTATCGAACGATAAGGCCGGTTTTTTAACGTTGGGACCGAAACGAGATGCCCAACACGAGATGCTCAACCGCTTCAGGTACCGCCGCCACCCGCATCAGCGCTGGTGATATGCGGCTCGCCAGCACCAGCAGTTTCGCTCTCAAGGAAACCGCGCAAACGGCCGGCATCGGCGAAACGCGAATACTTGCCTGACGAATCGAGCAAGACCATCACGACCGGGCGGCCATGAATGGTCGTCTGCATCACCATGCATTCGCCTGCCTCGTTAATGAAACCGGTCTTCTGCAAGCCGATATCCCAGCTCGGATTCCGGATCAGTGCATTCGTGCTGTTGTACGCAATATTGCGCTTGCCGGTAAACACGTCGTAGCTACGATCGGTCGAGAACTTGCGAATCAGCGGATATTGATACGCCGCGTTCACCATTTTCACGAGATCACGGGCGCTCGATACATTCTGACTCGTCAACCCGGTCGAGTTTTCGAAGTGCGTGTCGGTCATGCCGAGCATCTTCGCTTTAGCGTTCATCGCAGCGATAAACCCAGGACGCCCATTCGGGTAATAACGCGACAACGCCGCAGCCGCGCGATTTTCCGACGCCATCAGCGCGATATGCAGCATGTCTTCGCGATTAAGCTCAGAGCCGACTGAAAGACGCGAACCCGTGAATTTCTCGTAGTCGCGATCTTCGTCGGTGACTGCGATGTCTTCGGTCAGGGGCGCCTTGGAGTCAAGCACGACCATGGCCGTCATCAACTTCGTGATTGAAGCGATAGGCACCACGGCGCGGGAGTTTTTATCGAAGAGGGTTTCTGCTGTGTTCTGGTCCACGACGTACGCAACGCTCGAGCGCAACGCAAGGCTGTCCGGCGTCTCGTGCAGGCCGAACGCCTGGCCAACGGTGGGCGGACGCGGCTGGAACGCCACCGAACGCACGGCAGCACGACGGCCGCGCGCGTCCATCCGGTAACTGACACGATGCCGGCGCGTGGCGCGCGGCGTCTCGTCGTCCTGAACCGCGGCAACTTGAGCGACCTTCGCACCCTTCGCCCCCTTGGCAGTGCGTGCAGCAACTTTCGACGACTTGACGGATTTAGCTTGCGGCGCAGCAACTGCGCCCTTGGCCAGCTTCTTGGTGGATTTCGAGGTTGTAGTCTTGGCAAAAGCGTCGACCGGTGCGGTCGCGAAAGACGTCGCGAGCGCCACCGACACGGCAACCGACAGCGCAGTGCGGACTGCAACGCCGTGGATCACCCTGAGCGACGAAAACATTTCGGTTTTCATTAGTGTTCTGTTCTGGACCGGCGGGAGAGTGTCGCCAGTGTAGTAAAGCTTCGAAAAATTAGCAATATTAAGCACTTATCCGCACTACTTAAACCGGTTTGTAAGACACGATTTATCGAAGCGAACAAATTCTGAGTTCCGATCGTAAAAAATCATCGCCGATGATGCAATCGTTTTAACTGCCACTCTTTATTGCCCGACCTTGGCTATCAGCCTCTTATCGGCAATAGTCTGTAAAACTTGAGGAAGATTTTTTGATCCTGCCCTCAAGGCAAAAATTTCACTAATGGTGTGGACAGCAACAGGAAACGGAGCTTTTCGGCAAGACATGCCGATTCTCAACCGCATTTCGACTGGTATCGAAAGTTTTTGTTCAACAAACTTTGACGAAAACAGCCGATCTCGAATGTTAACGTCGCGTTAACACATTTGGTTTACTGCGTTTCAAACCGTTTCAAATGAAATTTTCCCGAACGCAGTGTACCGAGTGCGTTCGAATCGCGCCGGACACCGAATGCGACGGCGGCAAGCTGAATGGTCTGGAGATGAATGTCGACGGTGACGTTGATATCGTGTCCGTAGCCGCCCGCCATGGTTATCGCCACGGGTAAATCTCGTTCGGTAGCGGCGCTGAACACGAGGGAATCGCGTCTCGCGAGGCCATCGACGCTTAGCGCAAGCCGTCCCAGGCGGTCGTCAACGTGCGGATCGGCGCCCGCCAGATAAATAAGCATGGCAGGTTCAAAACGGCCGAACATCGTCGACAAACCCTCTTCCAGCGCTTCTATATAGGCGTTGTCACCGCAGCCGTCGGGGAGCGCGACATCGAGATCGCCAATCTCCTTGCTGAACGGATAATTCGACGTGCCATGCAGCGACAGCGTGAAAACACTCGGATCATCCTGGAAGATGGCAGCGGTTCCGTTGCCCTGATGCACGTCGAGATCGACGATCGCTATGTGCGGCTTATGCTCACCGCGCTGCAGCGCCTCTGCCTGCAGTGCCCGCGCGGCGACCGCTGCGTCGTTGAACACACAGAACCCCGCGCCGTGTGACCCATATGAATGATGCGTGCCGCCCGCCAGATTCGCCGCAAAACCATCCTGACTAGCGGCATGGCACGCGGCGATCGTCGCCCCGACAGAGCGCCGGGAGCGTTCCACCATTTCCGGCGACCACGGAAAGCCAATCTCTCGCTGCTCGCGGGCATCGAGCGCACCAGTCACCACCCGCTCGATGTAATCGGCCGCATGAACGCGCGCCAGCTCGGAATCAGCTGCGACAGGCGCTTCGTTCAACACGACACCAGGCAGTTCGGCCTGAACACGCTCGCGCAAAAGGTAATATTTTTGCATAGGAAACCGATGGCCGGACGGCAACGGCAACACGAACCGATCGCTATAAAAGGCTTTCATTCGAAACAGAATTCCACTTTTCCAGACTCGCGATCCGTGCACGGACAGCGTTTGCGACTTCCGCCCCAAGCTGGTGCAACGTATCTCGGAATGTAGTTCCACTACAAAGTAGCGCGCTCGTAAGCCATTGTTTAATAAGCATTCATCGGATGTTGCGTCGCACAAAAAGATACTTGACATCTTTAGGAATATGCCTAGAATAGGCTTCATGTTGCGACGCACCAATAGCTGATCGCCTCATACGGTTTCCGGATTTCCGGTCTCCGCCAAAACCCACGACCCGCGCTGATGATGGGTCGACTTTCAGGAGCGTGACATGACCCTTTTGACCCCGGAACAAATCGCCGCTGCAAACAAAGCGCAATTCGATACCCTCTTCGGCCTGACGAACAAGGCATTTGAAGGTCTGGAAAAGCTGCTTGAACTGAATCTGCAAGTTGTGAAGTCGACGCTGGCTGAAAGCCAGGAAAACGCGCAACGCGTGTTGTCGGTGAAGGATGCGCAAGAACTGCTCGCACTGCAAGCCAGCCTGGCTCAGCCGGTCGCGGAAAAGGCGCTGTCCTATGGCCGTCATCTGTATGAAATCGCATCGTCGACGCAAGCTGAATTTGCCCGTGTCGCCGAAGAGCAGTACGAAGACCAGAACCGCAAGGTGCAAACGCTCGTAGAAAACGTCGCGAAGAACGCACCGGCAGGTTCGGAAACGGCTGTCGCCGTGATGAAATCGGCCATCACCGCCGCCAACACCACGTACGAAACGATCCACAAGGCAAGCAAGCAAGCTGTCGAGATCGCAGAAAGCAACTTCAACGCAGCCGCTACGGCCGCCACGAAGGCTGCTTCGCAAGCTACGGCTCAAGCTTCGCGCGCTGCCAAGAAGACGGTCTAAGCGAATTCATTCGCACGCGGTGGCGCCGGGAAATCCGGTGGTGCCGCGAGATGGTCAGGCTGCATGGAAAACCGTTCCAACGAAAGTTGGGGCGGTTTTTTTTCGTGCTCTCTTTTGTGCATTCTCACCGCCGAGCTGCGAAGTCCAACGCACAGGCCCGCAAAAAACAAAGCGGCGCGTTCCTGACGGAACGCGCCGCTTTTTCAACCCGCCAACCGCACCCTACTTCTTGCGCTGCGGCGGCAGATCCGTACACACGCCTTCGTACAACTCAGCGGCCATGCCGATCGATTCGCCGAGCGTTGGGTGCGGATGGATCGTCTTGCCGATATCCTCCGCGTCCGCGCCCATCTCGATCGCCAGACACACTTCACTGATCAGGTCGCCCGCATTCAATCCCACGATCCCGCCGCCGATGATCCGGTGCGTTTCTTCGTCGAAGATGAGCTTGGTGAAACCTTCGTCGCGACCGTTCGCAATCGCCCGGCCCGATGCAGCCCACGGGAACGAGGCCTTGCCGTACTTGATGCCTTCGGCCTTGCACTGGTCTTCAGTCTTGCCGGCCCACGCCACTTCCGGATCGGTGTAGGCCACCGACGGAATCTGCAATGCGTCGAAGTAGGACTTTTCGCCATGCGCCGCTTCCGCCGCAACATGGCCTTCGTGCACGGCCTTGTGTGCGAGCATCGGCTGGCCGACCAGATCGCCGATCGCGAAAATATGTTCGACGTTCGTACGCAACTGCTTGTCGACGTTGATGAACCCGCGATCCGTCACCGCCACGCCAGCCTTGTCCGCGCCGATCTTGCCGCCGTTCGGGCTGCGGCCGACAGCCACGAGCACGAGGTCATAACGCTGTGCTTCAGCGGGTGCTTTTTCACCTTCGAAGCTCACATAGATGCCGTCGTCCTTCGCTTCCGCCTTGGTCGTTTTCGTCTTGAGCATGACGTTCGCGAAACGCTTGGCGTTGAATTTCTCCCACACCTTCACGAGGTCACGATCCGCGCCGGCCATCAGGATATCTAGCATTTCAACCACATCGATTTCCGCGCCCAATGACGCATACACGGTCGCCATTTCCAGTCCGATAATGCCGCCGCCGATCACGAGCATGCGCTTCGGGATCTGGCGCAGTTCGAGCGCGCCGGTTGAATCGACGACGCGCGGATCGTCCGGCATGAACGGCAGCTTCACGGCTTGCGAACCGGCCGCGATGATCGAGTTCTTGAACTGCACAACCTTTTTGCCGTCCTTGCCTTCGATCTCCATGTGATTCGGGCCGACGAATTTGCCGACACCCGTCACCACCTGAACCTTGCGCGCTTTCGCCATGCCGGCCAGTCCGCCGGTCAGTTTCTTGACGACGCCAGACTTGAAGTCGCGGAGCTTGTCGAGATCGATCGTTGGTTCACCGAACGAGATGCCGTGATGCGCGAGTTCCTTCGCTGCGTCAGTGATGGACGCCGCGTGAAGCAAGGCTTTCGATGGAATGCAGCCCACGTTCAGGCATACGCCGCCAAGCGTTTCATACCGTTCGACGATAACCGTCTTCATGCCGAGGTCGGCTGCGCGGAACGCCGCCGAATAGCCGCCGGGGCCGGCGCCGAGCACGAGCATGTCGCATTCGATATCAGCGGAACCGGAGAACGACGCGGCCTTCGGTGCAGGCGCGGCAGTGGCTTTTTCAGCCGGTTGCGGCGCAGCGGTCTTCGGCGCGGCCGGCGTCGGTTTTTCCTCGACCTGGCTGACACCACCGCCCTGGCCTTCCAGCGTGAGGATGACCGAGCCTTCGGAGACGTTGTCGCCGATCTTGACCTTAACTTCCTTGACCGTGCCCGCTGCAGGAGACGGCACGTCCATGGTCGCTTTGTCGGATTCGAGCGTGACGAGCGATTGTTCTTTCTCGACCGTATCGCCGGCCTTCACGTGAATCTCGATAACCGGGATGTCGGTGAAATCGCCGATGTCCGGCACCTTCACATCTTGCGAGCCACCGCCTGCGGGTTTTTGTTCAGCGGGCTTGGACGCGGCGGCTTCCTTTGGCGCGGGCGCATCGGCTTTCGTCGCAGCGGGCTTTTCGGCGGGTGCGGCGGGCTTTTCGCTGCCGGCGTCGGCTGTTTCCACCACTGCGATCACGGTGCCTTGCGAGACTTTATCGCCGGCTTTTACCTTGACTTCCTTGACCGTACCCACGAGGTCGCTCGGCACTTCGATGGAGGCTTTGTCGGATTCGAGGGTGAGGACGCCTTGTTCTTTCTCGATGGCGTCGCCGGCTTTGATATTCACTTCGACGACATCGACGTCTTTGAAATCGCCGATATCGGGTACTTTAAGTTCGGTGAGACTCATGTTGTCCCCTAAGAAGGAAGCGGGCAAAACCAAGAGACAAGAACGCAACGCGTAGCCCTTGGTTCTGCCGTCGGCAGACTTGCCTTTCTTTGCTTACTTTCTTTGGCAATTCAAAGAAAGTAAGTGCCGCCCCGCACAGGGGCGACTCGCAAAATGCAGTGCAAAGCAGGTTCAATGAAGCGGCTGGCGGCCCAACACAAGCGGCCCGCCAAGCACAAAAATCAAAGACTCACACGACGGAAATCCGCCAGCACAGCAGAAAGGTAGGCATTGAACCGCGCGGCCTCGGCGCCATCGATAACCCGATGATCGTACGACAGCGACAAAGGCAGAATCAGGCGAGGTACAAACGCCTTGCCGTCCCACACCGGCTTCATCGCGCCGCGCGACAATCCCAGGATTGCCACTTCAGGCGCATTGATGATCGGCGTGAAATGCGTTCCACCGATGCCACCCAGTGACGAAATCGAGAAACAGCCGCCTTGCATCTGGTCCGGCTTGAGCTTGCCTTCGCGCGCCGCCTTCGACAGATCGGCCATCTCCTTGGCGACATCGACGAGGCCCTTCTTGTCCGCGTCCCGAATCACCGGAACCATCAAACCGTTCGGGGTATCGGCGGCAAAACCAATGTTGTAATACTGCTTGAAGACGAGGTTATCGCCATCGAGGCTCGCATTGAACGTCGGGAATTTCTTCAATGCGGCAACCACCGCCTTGATCACGAACGCGAGCATGGTGAACTTCACGCCGGCCTTTTCGTTTTCCTTGTTCAGCGTCACACGCAGCGCCTCGAGGTCGGTGATATCGGCTTCGTCGTTGTTCGTGACGTGCGGAATCATGACCCAGTTGCGATGCAGATTCGCGCCCGAAATCTTCTTGATGCGCGACAGCGGCTTCGGATCGACAGGACCGAACTTCGTGAAGTCAACCTTCGGCCACGGCAGCAGGTTCAACTCGCCGCCACCGGCCGGCGCTGCGGCGGTTGCCGCCGGCGCTTTACCCTGGCCGCTCATCACGCCCTTCACGAACGCGGTTACGTCAGCTTGCGTGATGCGGTTCTTGGGACCCGTGCCCTTGACGGACGCGACATCCACTCCGAGTTCGCGCGCAAATTTACGCACGGACGGCGACGCATGGCTCGACGTGTGCGCCCCGCCTTCGCCCGCCGGAATAGCCGGAGCGAGCGCGAGTGCGGACGGCGCCTCTTTCTGGGCCGGCGCGGACTTCGCCGGTGCATCCGACGGTGCTTCTGTCTTTGGTGCTTCCTGCTTGGGCGCAGCGGCAGGCGCGGCCGCTCCTTCACCGCCTTCCAGCACAAGAATCAATGTGCCTTCCGAGACGTTGTCACCCACCTTGACCTTGAGTTCCTTGACCGTGCCCGCTGCGGGAGACGGCACGTCCATGGTGGCTTTATCGGATTCGAGCGTAACGAGCGATTGCTCCTTCTCGACCTTGTCGCCGACCTTCACGTTCACTTCGATGACCGGGATGTCCTTGAAGTCGCCAATATCCGGCACCTTCACTTCAACCGATCCGCCGCCCGACGATGCAACGGCCGCAGCCGCCGCAGGCGCCTTTTCCTGGGCAGGTGCTTCGGCAGGCTTTTCAGCTGCCTTTGGTGCAGCAGCCGTGCCGCCCGATTCAGCCGCTTCCAGCACGACGATCAACGCGCCTTCCGACACATTGTCGCCAACCTTGACCTTCACTTCCTTCACGACGCCGGCTGCCGAGCTGGGCACGTCCATGGTCGCTTTATCGGATTCGAGCGTGACGAGCGATTGCTCCTTCTCGACGGTATCCCCAACTTTCACCAGCACTTCGATCACCGGAATGTCCGTGTAATCACCGATATCCGGCACCTTGACTTCGATCGCTTGACTCATTGTTTATTGTCTCCTGGGTCGCGACGCGAAAATCGCCCTGCTGGCAAGCAAGGCGACTTCGCGCAACAACACTCGGGGGCCGATGCGTTAAACCGTCATCGGGTTGGGTTTAGCAGGGTCGAGCGCGTACTTCTTGATCGCGTCGGCGACAATCTTGCGGTCGATCGTGCCTTCGTCGGCCAGCGCATTGAGCGCCGCGACGGTGACCCAGTAGCGGTCGACTTCGAAGAAATGGCGCAGCTTTTCACGCGTGTCCGAACGGCCATAACCGTCCGTGCCGAGCACGACAAACTTGTTCGGCACGTAACCGCGAATCTGGTCAACCAGTGCGCGCACATAATCCGTCGATGCAATCACCGGACCCTTGGCGTCCTTCAGCAACTTGGTCACGTGCGAGACACGACGCTCTTCGGTCGGATGCAGCAGGTTCCATCGCTCGATGTCCATGCCTTCGCGCGCCATTTCCGTAAAGCTCGGAACGCTCCAGAGATCGGCGG
>NZ_JAQGMM010000236.1 GCF_028292365.1 Caballeronia sp. | reverse complement strand
TTAGCGTTGGGCGAAAACTCGCAGTCGCTCGCCGTCGAAGACATTGTCTATCCAGATGGACGAGATCGGCAACGAGCCATTTATGCCGGCAACAATGACGCCTTACTCCAACCCTTCAGCGCGAAGCGTTCTACGCTGGGAACGCCAAGCCGGACCGTGCCGGTCACCATCGCAAGTTCACGAGGATCTCTCATATGTCAGTGCATGGGCCCGAATTCGAACTGCGCAGCCTGCGCTATTGGCTTAGCCGCTTGCGATCCGAGCGCGGCATCGTATAGCGGGTTCGACCTCACCCTGGCGTAGGGCGCCGTTTGAGATTGCGAGCTTGCCTCCACGCTGTTATCCGCCACACTTAAGTCAGATTCGGACAAGCGCTACGAGCGCAGCCTCATGCAGCGTGATACAGGCGCATGGAAGTGTCGCCGATATGCATCAATGCGGTCTACAAAACATACCGGGGTACTAACTTCTGAATTAATTGCACTATTCTTATACGAACGATCCGGCAGCATCATGAGCCGGCGTCGACACCTGCCCCGAGGGGTTCGGCATGAACCTGTTATCTTTTCGCACGCCTGTCCTTTACGCGGCTTGTCATCGCTGCGGCAACGCGTTGACGCACGGCGAAGAAGAATGCCCACATTGCGGCACGAATCAATCCCGGGCATTGCGCGCGCCGAACTCCGTCGACTTCAATAACAGCAACGTCATGATGATGCCCGGCCGCATGCTCGTGCCGTATCCGAGCGTGCCCGAGGAAGTCGATGCTGCAATGAATATTGCGCGGGAGCGTGCCCGCGTAGTCCGTCGCGTGGCCTTTGGCGTGGCGGGCGGCGGACTGCTCGCCATCGCGCTGGCGCTGACTTATGCACCCGGCCTGAGATCGCCCGTGGTTCAACGGCTTGCCGCGCTGCCGGAGCCTGCAAGGACACCCGCGTTCGTTCCGGTAGTAACCGACAACACACCGAAAGCCGCTGCACCGGCCAGCGCAACGACGGTCGTCGCGGCAGCAAAGCCAGCGAGCCCTACCCCTATCCCGGTGAGCGCTGCCAAAGCCCCGGCGGTGAACCGTCCGGCGCCCCCCGCAGTGTCCTATGCGGCAGCCCCGCCACTGACGCAAACTCCGGCGCCTACACCGGCTCCCGCGCCAACGCCCGTAGCAGCAACGAATCCGGCAACCGAGATGATCGCCTCGATCATGAACAAGCTGACGACTGCCGCGGGGGTCCTGCGCGCTGAGATTTCAACGCTCGCGATGCGTTTTTCGTCGGATCCGGGCACACAGGCAACATCGAACGCACCTGCGCCTATAGCCGAAACATCCGCAACAACCCCAACAACAGCGGCGAACGTGACGAACACGCCAAGCCCGATGGCTGAACCGGTATCAAGGAGTCCGACGAACCTGCCGGCTGTCACGCTCGCACCCAATAATCCAACGCCGTCAGCACCTGTCACGCTGGCGCAGGACACGGTTACCACGCCCCCCTCCACGACCGCAACAACCATCAGCCCCCCGTCTGCGCTCGCCGCCTTACCCCCTGCGCCCAGCCCTGCCGCCACCGCCGATGTCCCCATCGCCAGCCATGCGCCGCAGCCGTCCGCGCCGGTTGAGAAGGAACTGCCGAAACTGTCGTTGCCGCCGGTCTCGCCGGTTATCGCCACTGAGCGTCCGCCATTGGGCAGCCCGGGCGAAAGCCTCTATTTCGCCCGCCTCGCACTGGTCACCAACGACTTGAGCGCGGTTCAGAAGAACCTGGCCAACGTGCCCGCGAATCAGGTCAATAGCCCCGACGTCCAGCGGGTGCGCGACGACCTCGCCCAACGCGAAGCCGCACGCGATACCGCCATGCAACACGCCCGCGCATGTGACCGCTCGGCTTCATGGCGATGCGCACGGCGTTATGCAAAAGACGCGCTTGCTATCGACTCGAGCTATACGGACTCGCGCGTGTTCCTCAAGCATGTGGCTATCAAGATTGCTGAAGCAAAGAAAGCGGCGGAAGCCGCGCAGATTCAGACCGCCGCCATCGCGCAACGCGGTCCGTTGCACCCGGCGCCCATCCGCGAGGCCGTTGCAATCCCGGCAATCCCGCGCACGGCTCCAGTTGCGAGCACGGGTAGCGCTCCGAGCACGCCGGCCAGCGCGCCGCCACGCTTGTTCGCGAACCCGGTCGCACGTGCGCCACGCGAAACCCACGTAACACACGAGGCTCGCGAGACCCGCGTGGCGCCGGACGCGCGTGAACCTGTAGTGGAGTTTCAGCCCGTACGCAACGCGGACGCAGAGTCGTCCGGATCCAGGGCGCCAGACGACAACACACCCATTCGCCCACCAGGTCGCGGCGAAGCGCATTGAAGCGCAGCGAGGCATGCACCCACATATATTGCGTATTGCGCGATATTGCAGGTCAAGCCTCGCCGCCAATCGCATGCCACACGCGCCTACCCTGCTGGAATCGTCACGATGGGCGTCTTCACGTCCTGATTGGTTTCCGCCAGCGCCATCAACATCTGCACGACCGTGAACGCGTACTTTGAATCAAAGTCGCGCCGGTCAATCCAGTATTGCGACGGCCCATACTGGATGTCGATATACGCATCTTCCGGCGCCTTCTTGCCCACGTTGACAACAATCGTAGGCCGCGTCTCCACGCCGATCAACCCGATGGTCGGCTTGGTCGATCCGTGCGTCACCAGTTCGTCCGGCACGCTGACCTGCGCGCCAAGGTCCGTCAGAATCCCGAGCACGGAACGCGTGACCATGGGAATCCGTTCACCGCGCTGAGCCGACTGCCCATACACTACCTCGTAGGTCTTGGTCTTCGGCGAGAGCTTCAGCAGCCTGCGCACCAGCGCGAGATCCGCTGACGTCTGCCCGCTCTCGCCGCTCGTGGTCGCGCCAAGCGTGAAATAAACACGCCCGCCTTTATCTTCATCGCGCGACTCAACGTTGAGCTGGCCGGCTAGTTGAAGCCGTCGCAATGCCTGGATCAGCTCGAAGAAGCCAACACTGCCGTTCGCATTCGGGCCGCCCAGCGCGTTCGCGTTCTGCAAGCCGCCTATCGACTGCGCGGTAATGCGCAACAGCAAGTCGATAGGAATCGCGCTCTCGGCCAGCGGCAGTACGAGCGCCGGCGCAAGCGGGCGTATGTAAGCCGTTGCGAACGCCTGGCCCGTAGTCGGTGTGAATGTGAACGTGGGATGGTTGGAGTAAGAAACGCTGCCGTTAGCGGCAGCGAAATTCTGCGTGGTGTCACCTGCGCTAAGCGTGGAACCGGCGGTGGCGTCGAACGTATAAGCGGCAATAATCTGGCTGACGCTCAAGAAGGCGGGCGAGTCCGCGAACCGGATGCCTACAATAGCCGCGAGTATTTCGCGCTTCTTGGCTTCACCGAGTGCCCTCGCATAATCGACCTGATCGGCCTTGAGGCGGTTTGCACCGAGCGTGGTGCAGCCGCTCGCGGCAACGCAAATACACAACATGGCGGACAGCAGGGCTTTTCTTCTCATTCACGAGTCGACCATCGGTTAGTGCGGGCAGCAGGCTGCTGCCCCGCCAACGGCCGCCGTCGCAACTTCCGTTCCCCGCCGATGCATTGGCAGAGCAGACAAGCGTCAATGGGCTCGGTTGATAACTTACCTGTCAGTGATCCGTCAGTTAGTGTTGGTGGTCGCGGTTGCGCCGTTTGCTCCCGTTGCACCCGATCCGTCGGTGGCTTTCTCGGCCTTCTGAATGTCGTTCGGATAGTTCGACTCGCTTGCAGTCGGCTTATAACCATGGTTCTCCAGATTTTTCAGATCGGCCTTGTCAGACGCTCTAGTGGTCGGTCCGTTGCCCGGTTGCGCGGTGGCTCCGGTCGCTGCGGACTGTGCATAAACCAGGTTCGTGAAAGCTAAAGAAATCGTCGCGGATGTAATTGCGGATGCAAACATCACCCGCGCGAAATGAAACTTCGACATGGTCGTCTCCCGGGTTGTCGTTGCTTGCACAGCATTGGGCATACCCGGAGCACCGGCATGAGATTTAATCCCCGCGAAGTCACTGCCCGTTCGCCTTGTCCTCGGCCTTGCGCAAGTTATCCGGGTAATCGTTGCGATCACCGGCCGGGTTATAGCCGTTCTTCTCCAGCTTGCTTAGTTCCGCCGAGTTCTTCGCCCGGGCCGCTTTTCTATCGGCCTTGCGTTGCGCTTTCTGCAACTGCTTGGGCGTTAGCGGTGCTGGCGACGGCGCGGCCGGCGTTGCATCGGTGCTCTGGGCAAATGCGCCAGGCGCGCCGCCCAGCACTATGCCGAGTGAGGCGAGAACCGTGATTGAAGCGACCCGTACGCGTGGCATGGTCATCCGCCTTCTGTAAGAAGCACGCCCGCATCGGCATTGCGCCGGGCCTGCTACATATTCAATCGTGCCGCTGCGCGTTCAACGATTGCAGCGCGCTGGGCACGTCCTGCTTCACCGCGACTCCACAGCAGATCCACCACCGCCTTCGGCGCCGTGTCGGGCGTACCCGAATCAAAGGGCGGCGCGGGCGCATATTCCAGTTGAAGCTGAATCGCCTGCGCTTCCGTTTCGCCGATCAAGCCAATAAGAAGCGTCAACGCAAAATCGATGCCCGCCGTCACGCCACCGCCCGTCATCAGGTTGCCGTCCTGAACAACGCGCTCTTTCACGGGAATCGCGCCGAAGCTTTCCAGGAAATGATGGGCCGCCCAGTGCGTGGTCGCGCGCCGTCCCCGTAGCAAACCAGCCGCTCCCAGTACCAGCGCACCCGTACACACCGATGTGACGAAGCGGGCCTGCGCGGACTGACGCCGGATGAAATCGAGCGTGATGTCGTCCTCCATCAATTCGCCGACACCCACTCCGCCCGGCACGCACAAGACATCGAGCGCGGGACAATCGGCGTAAGTGATGGTGGGCGTCAGCACCAGACCACTGGTCGCCCGGATCGGATCAAGTGTTTTTCCAATCAGGTGGACAGTCGCGCCCGGCACCGACGCGAACACGTCATGGGGGCCGGTCAGATCAAGTTGCTGGACGCGTGTGAAGACGAGGAAACCGATATGCAATGTCATGGCGATGAACCTTCAAATGGAAGTAGACGCACTCACAATACCTCGCTACGATTTGGCGTAATTGTCAATCAACCCTCGTTTCACGCCAACCCGGTTTCAGACCATGAACAATTCTCCGCGCCGTATCGACATCCTTGCGTTTGCAGACGTCCAGTTGCTCGACGTCGCGGGACCGCTCCAGGCGTTCGCCTCCGCCAATGAACTCTCGCTGGCGCGCGGAGCCGACGCACCTTATATAGCGCGTGTTGTCGCTGCAACCGCAGGAGAGATTCAAAGCACCGCGGGCCTCGGCCTGCTCGCCCAGCCCTTGCCTGCCGCTCAACAAACAACGGACACGCTGATCGTCGCCGGCGGACGCGGCGTGCATGCGGCATCGAGAGATCCGGCGCAGGTGGCCTGGGTCAGGGAGCGCGCGGCGCAGTGCCGGCGGGTTGCGTCGGTGTGCACTGGCGCGTTTTTGCTGGCAGCCGCCGGCCTGCTCGACAAGCGCCGCGCGGTTACTCACTGGGCGCATTGCGAGCACCTTGGAGAGCGTTACCCGGCCGTACGCGTGGACCCCGCGCCCATATTCATCCGTGACGGCGCGCTCTGGACATCGGCGGGCGTGACAGCCGGCATCGATCTCGCGCTTGCACTGATCGAGGACGATCTCGGCAGCGCGCTTGCGCTCGATGTGGCACGCGAACTGGTCGTGTTCCTCAAGCGGCCGGGCGGCCAGGCGCAGTTCAGCACAACGTTGTCGTTGCAAAAAACCGGCGATCGCTTCGCCGAGTTGCACGCGTGGATCGCCGAAAACATGTCAGCCGACCTGTCGATCGCGATGCTGGCCGAACGCACGGGCATGAGCGAGCGCAGTTTCGTGCGCCACTATCGGGCGCAAACGGGAATCACGCCGGCACGCGCCATCGATCAACTCCGTCTTGAAGCTGCACGTCGCCTGCTTGGCGATACGTCGTTTCCGGTCAAGCGCGTGGCCGCGCGCTGCGGATTTGGATCGGAGGAAACCATGCGGCGCAGCTTCCTGCGTTCACTAGGTGTCACACCGCAGGCTTACCGTGAACGTTTCTCGGCTGGCAGCGAGACTGAGGACACCGAAGACATCGCAGACACAAACGCGTCAGGCCGCACTCCAGTCACGCAGGACTAACGCTACGGCGGCGCAGCAACACCATTCAGCACGGCCGTTCGAGCCTTCGCGCATGCGAAACATTAATTCTTTCGCGATAATGCTGCATTGCGCTTTGCTCATAACCCACAATTTTTCCTCAATGTCCATTATCGATGTCCCGAATGACCCGCTCACGCGCGTGATCGCGCCCTATGGTGCGGGTCCCGCCGAACTCGCCCTCGCCATCGGAGGCCTGGCTATCGGCACCGGTGAGTTCGCGTCCATGACCATCCTGCCGGTCATCGCTAACGGCCTCGGTACTTCGCTGCCCGTGACCGGCCACATCATCAGCGCGTATGCGCTAGGCGTGGTGATCGGCGCGCCGCTCATCACCATTTTCTTCGCCAAAATCCCGCGCCGCGCGATGTTGATCGGCCTGATGCTGATGTTCGCGTTCGGCAATCTGCTCAGCGCGCTCGCGCCGAATTACACGCTGCTGCTGATCGCGCGCTTTATTTCCGGCGTGCCGCATGGCGCGTATTTCGGCGTAGCGGCGTTGACCGCGGCCTCGCTCGTGCCGCCCGACCGGCGCGCGCGGGCAGTGGGACGCGTGATGCTGGGGCTGACGATCGCCAATATCTTCGGCGTGCCGCTGGCGACCTGGCTCGGTCAGTGGCTCGGATGGCGCGCGGATTTCTTGCTGGTCGGCATGCTCGGTATTCTTACGATGATTGGCGTGCGCATCTTTCTCCCACCCATTCATGCGGGTGGCGCTACGCCGCGCCGCGAGCTTGGCGTGTTCAGGCGTCTGCAAGTCTGGCTGACTCTTTCGGTGATCGCGGTCGGCTTCGGCGGATTGTTTGCCGTGTACACCTACATTACGCCGACGCTGCTGAACGTCACCCACGTGGCGCCCTGGCGCGTGCCGCTGCTGCTCGGCGCGCTGGGTGTCGGCATGACGGCGGGCAGCCTGATCGGCGGCGTGCTGGCCGACAAATCGCGGCTCTGGACCATCTTCGGCATGCTGATCTGGAACGCCGCCGCGCTGGCTGCTTTTGCGTATTCTTCGGCCAACGAATGGACCGCCACGCTCAACTTGTTCGCGATGGGGCTCGGCATAGCTGTGGTCCCCGCCGTGCAGACGCGCTTGATGGACGTGGCCGGCGACGCGCAGACCGTTGCCGCCGCGCTCAATCATTCGGCCTTCAACATTGCGAATGCGTTGGGTGCGTGGGCCGGCGGCGTAGTGGTCGCGATGGGTTTCGGACTCGAGGCCACGGGCTGGACCGGTGCGCTGCTCGCCTGCGGCGGGGTCGTGCTGCTGGGTGTTTCCGTAGCGGTTGAGCGACGCTCATTGACGTCCGGCCCTGCAACGGTATGCGGTTCGTCGGGTGCGTGACCAGAGCCCGTGACTGGAGCACATTAAGAAAGCCCCTTGGGAAAGCCCTTTTTTGAAAACGCTCAAGCCCTAAGCTGTGCTGCCGTTATAGTAATCAGGTGCGTGCGCGCACCAACGAAGGAGCGGGCGTTTTCAATCCCTCCAGTGTCCAGATGAAGAGTAGAAATATCGACATCGAACGAGATTGAACCAGGAGCCGGGGCAGCCTTCGGCTCGGAGCGCCGATGAACGTCCTTCCCGCTAACCCCGCCACGCCGATGGCCGACGACAGCAGCGACAACTCCGCTGCAGACGTCGCCCGCGCGATCATTGACCCGGCGCGGTGGACCCACGCGGACAGTTCGGTCGATGTGCTGTTGCGCAGTGCCGGTGCCCAGGTCGATACCACCGCCTGGGCGTGGTATCAGGTCGGCGAGGACATGCATCTTGCCGGTCAGGGCGATCCAGCGCAAATGTGGCCCAACCTGCTCACCGCCGACACCTTCCACCCCTTTTGCACGGCCCAGCGCCTGTGTCTCTGGCCAACGGGCAGCGGCGAAAGCATCCTCGGCTGGCTGCTCGCGCCCGCCAGCCACGCGGGAAGTCCCACGCTTTCCAACCTTGCCCGCAGCCTGGGTGAAGCCCTGCAGACCGACGCGCTGGCGCGCGCGCAAAACACCCAGCGCGTACTCTACGAAATCGCCTACCTTGCGAGCTCCGTGCGTGAACGATCAGCATTCCTGCTCGGCGTGCACCAGCAGCTCGCCACGCTGATCGACGCGGAAAATTTCTACTTGGCGCTTTATGACGCGCCGAGCGGCAGAATCACGTACCCCTATTACGTCGATGTGATCGATACCTGCGCGCTCGAATGCACGATGTACGACACCCTCGATCCGTCACGCCTGTCGCTGACGGGCCAGGTGCTGACCACGGGCCAGCCGATGCTCATCGACAGCGCCG
>NZ_JAQGMM010000231.1 GCF_028292365.1 Caballeronia sp. | reverse complement strand
ACCTTTAACCATAAAAGGACGTGATCATGAAGAAATCTCTCCTCGTAGCATCCCTGTTGGCTGCTGTTGCTCTTGCTGCATGCAACAAGTCTAGCGATACGGCTGCTCCGGGCGCTGCTAGCGATACCTCGGCTGCTTCGGCACCTGCTGCTGCTGCTTCGGATTCTGCAGCTGCTGCTAGCGACGCAGCTTCGAGCGCTACGGCTGCTGCAAGCGACGCAACTGCGGCTGCTGCATCGGCAACCGACGCAGCTTCTGCAGCTGCTCCTGCTTCGGGCGCAAGCCAGTAAGCACCTAGTCAGGGGCCTAGTTTTCCGCTCTTTTAGCTGTTTCATCTAGCTGAAAACGAAGCCTCCGCAATAAGCCTCGCAGATTTTCATTCTGGGAGGCTTATGAAAAAACCGGCCCTCGGGCCGGTTTTTTTACGTCTGCTGGTTCTTGATGTAAATCTTGATGTGAATACGCGGAATGCCTGTGTGCGGCGATATGAAGCGATACGCAGCGCGTGCTGCAGCGCTTATAGAGGATCGCAGCGCAGTTTATAACGACAGCCAGTCGAACCCGTCGGCTTGGGTAGCCACCACGACATCGGCCGGCGTACCACCCAGCACGGCGGCGAGCGCCGCCTGGGCCAGCTCAGGCAAGTTGTTTTCCCGACTTAGATGAGCGGCCACCAGATGGCGCAGCTTCGATCGATCGAGCGCTGCGAGAATCCCTGCTGCAGCGTCGTTGTTCAGGTGTCCATGCATACCGCCAATACGCGCCTTGAGCGACGCTGGGTAGCGGCTTGTAGCGAGCATCCCGACATCGTGATTCGACTCGAGCACCAATGCATCGCAACCACTCAGTACGTTTGTGATGTGGGCTGTAGCACCCCCGACATCCGTCAGGACCCCCAAACGGCTTACGCCGTCCGAGAACACGTACTGGAGGGGCTCGCGCGCGTCGTGGGGCACAGTATAGGGAAGCACTTCCAGGTCCCCTACCATCACGCTCTCATCGCCCCAGAGCACGCGTAGATCGACCGGGGCGTCATCGGCACCCACTGCGCGCGCGGTGCCCCAGCTCATGTGCAACGGAATAGAGAATTTGCGCGCCAGAGTCAGCGCGCCACCAATGTGATCCGCATGCTCATGCGTGATAAGAATGGCGTCGATCTGGTCTGCCCGCACGTCGAGCCGCGCGAGGCGCCGCTCGACTTCCTTCGCGGAGAAACCACAATCCAGCAGCACGCGCGTGGTCGTCGTGCCGCTGACCGACTCGACCAGCAACGCATTGCCTTCGCTGCCGCTGCCGAGACTGGCAAAACGCATTGGCGAAAACCTAGTTCAACTGCGCGTGCAACAACGCGACGATCCGTTGTGCGTCAGTGGACGTATCCACCTGTCCGTTAGCGTCGACGACGGCAATCTCCGTAACCGTGTCGGCCTTCGGACGCACGTTGACCATGAACTCGCGCCCAGGCTTGGGTGTGCCGCCACCGAAGAACTTGCCGAGTAACCCTTCCTTCTTCAACTCCTGCATGGAGTCCGAGAAGCGCACGTAGTAAAGCCCCTTCGCGCGATCCCGGTTGTCAACGGTGAAGTTGGTCCGGTCGAGGGCAAGGCCTACACGCAGCCAGGCGCTGTCGAATGGCTCGGAGAGATCGAGCGTGGACGGGCCACCTGTCGGATCTGCCGAGGCCGTCGCAGTCGCCGGGCGTGCATCGGTCAACAGCTGTTTGGCCTGCGCGTCGGTGAGACCAAACTTCTCCATCAGCTTCGCGAGGAATGCGGCTTCAAGTGCGGGGTTGCGCGGCCGCTCGACCCATTTTGACGACGTCTTGTCCTGACCCGTCAGCACTTCTTCCATCGCGCTGTGGCTGATGGAAATATCGGTGGAACCACTCGCACCGCGCTCGACCAGCGTACGGAACTGATCGCGTGTACCCGATGAATACGCAAAGTCGACCAGCTTGCCAATGCTCTTCCTGAACCAGTCGTCCGGAATGTTCGCGCGGTTTTCAGCCCAGTCGGTCGTCATGATGCCGGTAGCAGCGGCATCGGTCTTGAGCGTGAAACCGTTCTCCTCCCAGAACTCCTGCAACTGCGGCCAGAGCTGGTCGGGCGAACGGCCATCGACGACGAGCCAGCGGCGATCGCCGTCACGCTCCACGTGCATGCCGAACGGGTCTTGCGGATTCGGCACGCCCACGGTTGCATTGCCAGCCGGCGTAAGTGCACGCGGCGCGGCACCGCCAAGCGTATTCAGCTTGGGGGGCGCGGCATAACGCTGGCTGATATCGGCCGTGGTCAGATCCGACGGCACGGTCAGCGTAGGCGCCGTTTCGGCACCCTTGTAATTGACCCGATCCGGCGCGAGCCAGTCGTTCAATGTGTCACAACCGGCGAGCGAGATCAGCGTGCCGATTCCAAGCGACAGCACGCTCAGGGTGCGAGCGTGATTGAATAAGGCAGAACGTTTCATGAGGTCCTTCGTGATGCTGAATGCGCGTTGCCTGGAAGCTAAGCCGGGAACGGGTCGATGAACGACGGGTTGATGACACTCGCTGGCTGGCCAAACGGTAATAAGGCCGAACCCACTGCATTGCAGCGGGACGCACGGTTTAAATGCGTTCCGCCGCCAGCCGTCAGGCCAGAAGTCCTGTTTCACGCAATGCGTCGCGCACGGCGTCGTGATAGCGCGCGTCGAGCGGCGTCAGCGGCAGGCGAATTCCGCTTTCCATCCGCCCAAGGGCAGCAAGCGCCCATTTCGCGGGGATCGGATTCGACTCGCAAAACATCTGCTTATGCAGCGACAGCAAGCTCAGGTGAATCTTGCGCGCGGTGATCGCGTCGCCGGCAAGCGCGGCGCGGCAGAGTTCGCTCATCGCTCTCGGCGCAACGTTCGCGGTCACCGAAATGTTGCCGTGGCCACCGAGCAGCATCAACGCGATCGCCGTCGGATCGTCGCCGCTGTAGATCGCAAAATGCGCCGGCGCGTACTTGATCAGGTTTGCCGCACGGTCGATATTGCCCGTTGCCTCTTTCACGCCCACGATGCCCGGAACCTCAGCTAAACGCAGGACGGTGTCGTGGTTCATGTCGGCAACGGTCCGGCCCGGAACGTTATACAGGATCACGGGCAGGTCGACGGATTCCGCGATTTTGCGGAAGTGCTGGTACATGCCTTCTTGCGTCGGCTTGTTGTAGTAAGGAACTACTTGCAGCGTGGCGTCGGCGCCGACTTCCTTCGCTGCTTTTGCCAGCTCGACCGCTTCGGAGGTGGAGTTGCCGCCCGCGCCGGCAATGATCGGAAAGCGCTTGGCCGTGTGTTCGACCGCGGTTTTCACCATCAGGATGTGTTCGTCCACCGAGAGCGTGGCCGATTCACCGCTGGTGCCGACCACGACGAGGCCGTTCGAGCCCTCTTCCACATGCCAGTCGATCAGTTTTCGAAACGCCGGCAGATCGAGACTACCGTCCTCGTGCATCGGGGTGACGATGGCAGGAATGCTGCCGCGGATCTGGATGCCGCCGTGTGTTCCGTTTGTCATGAAACGCTATGAAATTGGTCGGTAAACCGCGATTGTAGCGGATTAGCCCTGCAGTACGTAACGAACGGGATCTGACGCATTGTTACGTTCCGTAAGGCCTGTTGGCATGGACCGCAGCGGGGCGGCGGCGACAATGCGCTGCACGCAGGATGCACGCGGGACGTTGATAAATCCATCCTGATAAGCGATGACCCGCAACCGGCCCCGCACGGCGTCGAGCAACTCGCCAGGATTGAGCAGGAAGTCCGGGTTCGACGGCTTGCCAAATCCGGCCCGCTCGTTGCCTGCGGCGAAGGTCTCATAGAGCAGCACGCCGCCGGGCGCCAAGGTATCGAATAGATACGGGAACAGGGGCCGGTGGAGGTAATTCGTCACCACGACCGCAGCGAATTTCTCGTCGTCCCGCAGCGGCCAACTTGCGTTTTCCAGATCGGCGCAACGGGTCGTCACATGCTCCACGGCAGCAAGGCTCGCCAAGGCGGTTTCATCGCGATCCAACGCCAGCACCGGATGCCCGCGCAACGCGAAATAACGCGCATGGCGGCCATTGCCCGACGCAACGTCGAGTACCGCGCCGCCCTGCTCCACCAGATGCGACCATTGCTCAATCCATGCACTGGCGGTGGTGGGTGGCGTGGGCGACTTTTCTTGCGTTGGCATTGCGGTCATCAGTTATACGAGAGGCCCATCGCGTCGCGGACGTCACGCATGGTCTCTACCGCGAACTTGCGCGCTTTGTCGCAACCGTCCGCCACGATCGCGCGCAACAGCGACGGATCGTCCATGTATTTCTGCGCGCGTTCCAGCATGGGTTGCTGCTCGTGCAAAATGCCCTCGATCACCGGCTGCTTGCATTCCAGGCAGCCAATGCCAGCGCTGCGGCAGTTCGTCTGCACCCACTTGTGCGTGGTTTCATCGGTATAGACCTGATGCAGTTGCCACACCGGGCATTTGTCCGGGTCGCCTGGATCAGTGCGGCGGACCCGAGCCGGATCGGTCGGCATGGTGCGCACTTTCTTCGTGATGGTCTCGGCGTCTTCACGCAAGCCGATGGTATTGCCATACGACTTCGACATCTTCGCGCCATCGAGTCCCGGCATGCGTGACGCTTCAGTCAGCAGCGCCTGCGGCTCGACCAGAATGATCTTGCGTGCACCTTCCAGGTATCCGAACAGCCGTTCGCGATCATTCATGGAGAGGCTCTGCGACTCCTGCAGCATCGCACGCGCCTTTTCGAGCGCTTCGTCGTCGCCTTCTTGCTGATACGCAACTCGCAACTCGTGATAAAGCTTCGCGCGTTTGCCGCCGAGTTTCTTCGCGGCATCGAGTGCCTTCTCTTCGAAATCCGCCTCGCGCCCGTACAGATAATTAAAGCGCCGCGCGATCTCGCGCGTCATTTCGACGTGCGGCACCTGGTCCTCGCCGACCGGCACGAGCGATGCGCGGTACAGCAGGATATCGGCAGCCATCAGCACCGGATAACCGAGAAAGCCGTACGTGGTCAGGTCCTTTTCCTTCAACTTCTCGATCTGCTCTTTATAGGTCGGCACGCGTTCGAGCCAGCCGAGCGGCGTACTCATGCCGAGCAGCAGCGCAAGCTCGGCGTGTTCCGGCACGCGGCTCTGGATAAAGAGCGTGGCCTGCGCCGGATCGATACCGGACGCGAGCCAGTCGATCAGCACTTCCCAGACGTTCTTCTCGATAACTTCAGGCGTTTCATAGTGGGTCGTCAGTGCATGCCAGTCGACGACCGCAAAAAAACACGGGTACTCGGACTGCAGCCGCACCCAGTTCTTGAGCACGCCGTGATAGTGGCCTAGATGCAGCGAGCCGGTCGGCCGCATGCCTGAGAAGATACGGTCAGGGAACATGGATTTATTGTAAAAGCGAGGCAAGGGGATTCAGGACGGCCGACACCGCGACATACCCGGCGCTCACCAGCGGCCCGAGCCAAAAACGCGTCAAGGTGCCGGTCATGACAAGTGCCATCACGATGAAAAAGCCGTAAGGTTCGAGCCGCGAAAGCATGATCGATGCGCGTACGGGCAGCAGCGCCATCAGGACGCGTCCACCGTCGAGCGGCGGCAGGGGAAACAGGTTGAGCACGCCAAGCACGAGGTTCACGCCAACGCCGGCCGCAGCCATGCGCGTAAAAAACGGTTCGCTGACGCTAAATGACGCCAGCAGCACCGCGACTACGCCCCAGATCAGCGCCTGGACGAAGTTGCTCGCGGGGCCGGCCGCCGCGACCCACAAGCTGCCCCAGCGCGGATTGCGCAGGTTCCCGAATGCCACCGGCACCGGCTTCGCGTAACCGAACATGAACGCGCCACTCGTGACGAAATAGAGGATCAGCGGAATGGCAAGCGTGCCGACGGGATCGATGTGGCGCATTGGGTTGAGCGACACGCGACCGAGCACGTAAGCCGTATTGTCACCCAGCAGACGGGCCGCATAGCCGTGAGCGGCCTCATGCAGCGTGATCGCGAAGATCACGGGGAGCGCGTAGACCGCGATGGTTTGTATCAGGGAGGAATCCATAGCTCGCTATTGTATCAAGCAGTTGTGGCGCCACTCGTTGGCGGACGGTTTGGCGTTCGCCCAGGGCGATGGGGCGCGAGCGTCGAAGCAGTGAGTCTGCGCCCGGGGCTATTCGCCCGAACGCAGCGTCACTGCGCATTGTGTCATCGTGCAGGGTTTTCAGGCGTTTTCAGCGGTAATACCGAATGGTTCCAGACTGCCCAGGCCGGGGCGCACCAACACAGGTTCGTCGCCGGTCAGGTCAATCACCGTGGACGGTTCCATCGGGCATGCGCCGGCGTCGATGACCAGGTCAATCTGTTTTTCCAGCCGCTCGCGAATCTCTTCGGCATCGTTGAGCGGGTGCGTGTCGGGCGGCAGGATCAGCGTCGAACCGAGCAGCGGCTGACCCAGCGCTTCGAGCAACGCGAGCGTGATTGCGTGATTCGGCACACGCAGGCCTATCGTCTTTCGCGAAGGGTGCGACAGGCGCCGGGGCACTTCCTTCGTCGCCTGGAGCACAAACACGTAAGGACCGGGCGTAACCGATTTAATCAGACGATAGTTGCGGTTATCGACGATCGCGAAATTCGACAATTCCGATAAATCGCGCACTAGCAGCGAGAGCAGTTGTTTCTCGTCGAGTCCGCGAATCCGGCGGATCCGTTCAACCGCATCTTTATCGTCGAGATGGCACGCGAGCGCGTAGCTTGAATCGGTCGGCAACGCGACAATGCCACCATCGTTGATGATCTGCACCGCCTGGTTGATCAGTCGCGGCTGCGGATTGTCAGGATGAATTCGAAAGAATTGAGACATGACCAGATAGACGTAAGTGGGTTGTCCGGAAGCTTGCTGCCAACGGTCGCCGATACGCTGGGCGGCTGCATGTGAGCCGAATATCAGATAAAGGCGACGAACGGCTTCCATGCGAACACGCGAGAATACCCGCAAATGCACGCAGTTGCGCGACAAACAGAAGTCGATGAACGCAAGGATCGTGCGCAGCGTTTACGGGGTTCAAACGAGGTTCAATAAAGCAGTTCAACCGCAGCCCGGCTACGAACTGGCCCGGTGCAGCTTTAAACCAGGCATTCCCATACCGGCTTGAGATCGGCGGGAAGCGGCGGCAACTGGCCGAGGTCGATACGCCCCTCGCCTGCCGCATGGAAATCCGAGCCGCGCGATGCGAGAAAGCCGTACCGCCGGGCGACTTCCGCATATTCGCGATACTGGTCCGGCGTGTGGCTGCCGGTCACGACTTCAATCGCGCGGCCACCGAGCTGGATAAATTCATCGAACAACGCGGCGAATTCGACCGGCGAGAAATCGTAACGCCCGGGATGCGCGATCACCGCTTCGCCGCCCGCCGCCTTGATCCATTTCATGGCGTCGGCCAGTTTGGACCAGCGATGGCCGACGAAACCCGGCTTGCCGTCGCCGAGATATTTTGCGAACACGTCCGAGGTCGATTCCGCGTAACCCTTTTCGACCAGATAGCGTGCGAAATGTGTGCGCGAGATCATGGCCGGATCGTTCACATAGTGCAGTGCGCCTTCATAGGCGCCCGCGATGCCGATGCTGGCCAACGCCTCGCCGATGGCTTCACCGCGCGCCTGGCGACCGCTGCGCGTGGCTGCCAGGCCATCGATCAACGCCTGGTTGTCAGCATCCACGTTCAGCCCGACGATATGCACCGTACGTCCCGCCCATGTCACCGAAATCTCCACCCCGCCCAGATACGCCATGCCGAGCGACTGTGCGGCTTCCCGCGCCTCGCGCTGGCCGCCAAGCTGATCATGGTCGGTGAGCGACCACAGCGTCACGCCGCCCGCATGGGCGCGCGCGGCGACCTCGGCAGGAGCGAGTTGGCCGTCGGAAACGGTGGAATGGCAATGCAGATCGGCGTTCATCATGGAAGCTCTGGTAATTAGCAACCATTCTACTGCAACGCGTCAATTGGGTTCTAGCGCTTGACCGATCGTTCGATTACACGTTTCGACACTGGCGGGCCTCAAGCGCAGAACGTCTCGATCAGCGCCGCCACCCGCTCCGGCTGATCGTGATGAAGCATATGGCCGGCGTTATCGACGATCTCCTCACGCCAATCGCTGAACGCGTTGAAACGCTGTTTGAATTCATTGATTGGAACATCGCCGGCGATCATCGCGAGGGTCGGAGAAGCGAGCGCCTCGACGTGCAGGACTTTCGCCCGCACCTTCGACCAGACTGCCATCACCTCGTCGAGCCGGTACAGCAACGGCCCGCGCATTTTGTGCGCGGGATCGGCGAGCAAATGGTAACGGCCGGTAGCATCGTCGGGCCTGGCCCAGTGCTGAGCCAGGAAGCGTGCTTTCGCCAGTGGCAGGCGCGAATTCGTGCGGATCAGCCGCTGGGCGACGTCATCGAGCGTGGCGTACGTGTTAAGCGTTGGCGGCGCGCGCAAATCGTCCAGCCATTGCCCGAGCCGCGCGGGCGAACGTTCCGCTCGGGCAGCTGCCATGCCAAATCCCTCGAGATCGACCACCCGCCGCACGCGCTCCGGCCGCACGCCCGCGTACAGGCAAACAACGTTCGCGCCCATGCTGTGGCCCACCAGGTTCACCGGCTCCCCACGCAGCGACGCAGGCGCGATGTTGTCGTAGTGGTCGAGCAGCGCATCCAGATCCGCCAAATAGTCCTGGAACCAGTAATGGCCACTGTTTCCCTTCGCCACCGGCCAGTCCGACAGCCCAAACCCGCGCGCATCGGGCGCGATCACCTGCCAGTCGCTCGCGAGGGCATCGACGACAAATTGAAACGATGCCGAGATATCCATCCAGCCATGGAGCATGAACAGAGCGGGCGCGTCGGGCGATCCCCATCTGCGCACGTGCAGCCGCGTGCCACGTGTGGTGACGAATTCGGAGACGGGCGTTTTCAGAGTGGTCATGGGGGAGTCGGGGAAATTTGCTTGGAATCGATGTCGTCCAGACCCGCGAGTGCGCGCAACTCGGCTTCGTCGAAACCGGCATCGCGGCGCGCCTCGAAGTTGAACGGGCCACGAAGTTTGGGAGCGTGATATTGCTCGGCAAGTTGCGCGTAGGTGCTATGCGGATCGGTGCCGGACTCACTGCACAGGTGCCGGAACCAGTGATTGCCGATCAGCACGTGGCCGATTTCATCGAGGAGAATCACGTCGAGAATGGCCGCCGATGCGTGGTCGCCCGCTTGAGCGAGGCGCCGGCGAATCGGTGGCGCAGCGTCCAGCCCGCGTGCCTCCAGCGTGCGCGGTACGAGCGCCATGCGGGCAAGCACGTCGCCGCGCGTGCGCTCGGCCATTTCCCACAAGCCGTCGTGCGCGGGAAAATCGCCGTATTGATGACCGAACTCCGCCAGGCGCGCGCTCAGCAACGAAAAGTGACGCGACTCCTCGGCGGCAACCTTGAACCAGTCGCGATAAAACGCGTCCGGCATTGAAGGAAAACGCCAGACGGCATCGAGCGCCAGGTTGATCGCGTTGAATTCGATATGCGCCAGCGCGTGCAGCAGCACGGCACGCCCCGCGTCCGACTGCATGCTCCGGCGTTTCAGCGATGATGGCGCGACCAGTTCCGGCGCTGTTGGCCGGCCAGGCAGATCGAGTGGATCGGGAATGTGGGCAGTGGTGTCGAGCGTGGTTTCGCCAGACAACAAGCGCTCGTAGAACCGCTGGGCAGCGCTCGCCTTGGTAGCGGGATCGCGCTCCCTGAGCAACGCTAGCGCAGTTGGCCGGACACTGGTGGACGCAAAATAATCGAGCTGTTCGGACATGATTGCGAGTGCTTTTGGGTGCTTTTGGGTGCTTGTGCGGCGCTTTTAGGCGGTAGCGGCTGATCGGCAGCACCGCTGGGCGCACCGCCGTCCGAAGGGCCGATTCAGAAACCCCGGTTTTGAAAAATGCCCGACTCAGAATCCGTCGATCAGGGCCATGAAAGCCCGGCCGCACGTCGCATTGGCGCAACCGGCTAAAATAGCACTTTCTGCGGAAGATTTTTGGCTTGAGGCGCGCCAGGGCCGCAGTCTATAGCATCGGCAATACCGGCCTGGAATTGCTTGAGATTGAAAATTTCACCCGATTTCAACCCATTTTTATCCAATTGTACCGGTCACACCCGCGCCTCCAGGTCCGTCCGCCAATCCACGCTCATGGCTCGCGTCGAGCCCTCACAGGAGACAAAGTGGCAATCTATAAGCTCGGCGATGCCGCCCCGACTATCCACGAAAGCGTCTTTGTCGCTGATACGGCGACCATCATCGGCCGTGTGACGCTGGAAGAAAACTCGAGCGTCTGGTTCGGCGCCGCGCTGCGCGGCGACAACGAGCCCATCGTGCTCGGGAAAGGCAGCAATATCCAGGAAGGCGCGGTGCTCCATACCGACCCGGGCTTTCCGCTGACGATTGAAGCCAACGTGACCATTGGCCATCAAGCCATGCTGCACGGCTGCACGATCAAGGAAGGTGCGCTGATCGGAATTCAGGCCGTGGTCTTGAATGGCGCGGTAATCGGCCGCAACTGCCTGGTTGGCGCGGGCGCTGTGGTGACGGAAGGAAAGACCTTTCCCGACAATACCCTGATCCTCGGCGCACCCGCGAAAGCCGTGCGCGAGCTCACGGAAGCAGATATTGCCCAGATGCAGGCCGGGACGCGTGGTTACGCGGACCGTCGCGAATTTTACAAGGCGCAACTCGTGCGGATCGGCTGAACGCCGGTCGACACGCATACGCCGTCGATCAAAGGACCCAAGCGTGGTTAACGACCAGCTTCAAAAATTCATGTTTAACGCGGCGCCAGTGCGCGGCGAAATTGTCTCGCTGCGCGACACCTGGCAGGAGGTGCTCACGCGCCGCTCGTACCCCACGCCCGTCCAAAACGTGCTCGGCGAAATGATGGCTGCGTGCGCCCTGCTGTCGGCGAATCTCAAGTTCGACGGCACGCTCATCATGCAGATCTACGGCGACGGGCCGGTGACCATGCTTGTTGTGCAGTGCAATTCGGACTTGTCGCTGCGGGCAACCGCCAAGCTGGCTGAATCCATTGAAGGCGCGAGCGAAGCGCCCGTGCCAATCACGGATGACATGACGCTCCCCGACCTGCTCAACCGCAACGGCCAGGGCCGCTGCGTGATCACGCTCGATCCGCGCGACAAGAAGCCCGGGCAGCAGGCTTATCAAGGGATCGTGCCGTTGAGCGGTGAGCATGGGCCGCTGGCATCGATGGCGGAAGTGCTTGAACACTACATGCATCACTCAGAGCAGCTCGACACGCGCATGTGGCTTGCCGCGAACACCGAGCGCGCCGTGGGCATGCTGCTGCAAAAGCTCCCCGGCGATGGCGGTATCGTTCCGCATCCGGGCGAACACGACGCCGACACTTGGCAACGCGTATGCCATCTCGGCGGCACGTTGTCGAACGAAGAGTTGCTGAAGGAAGAACCGGAAGTGGTGTTCAAGCGGCTCTTCTGGCAGGAAAACGTGCAGCATTTCGAGCCGGCGCAAGCGCGTTTCGAATGCACCTGTTCGCGCGAGAAAGTAGGCGGGATGCTCAAGATGCTGGGCCGTAGCGAAGTGGACAGCGTGGTCGAAGAACGCGGCAGCGTGGAAGTGCACTGCGAGTTCTGCAACCAGCGCTACGAGTTCGACCCGGTGGATGTGGCGCAACTTTTTGTGGCCGCTGAAATCTCACTAGGTGTGAGCCCGGCTCCCGATCAACGGCATTGAGTTGCGGCACTGAGTTGCGGAACCAAATTCGCGCCGTCTTGCTGCCTCTGTAACAAGACGTCGCAGGATCGATGTTCCGGTGCTGCGGCGTGGCATGATCCGTTTCCGCCTAGTGTCCGGCCCGCTGGAGGTCGAAATGAAACCGTTCGGATGTGTATTGACGAAACTGACTGTAGCGTTGTCCGGCGCGACGCTGCTCGCGCTCGGCGGCTGCATGATGGATCCGCCGGGGCCCTCACCCATTTACAGCCGCTTGCCGGCTGCGCAGAACCAGGCTCCGCAGCCGCTTTCACCGGCTGAACAGCAGCGTTATAACCAGATCGATCGGCAAGTGCTGGCCGAGCAGCAGCAGGCAATGGCCGCTGAAGCAGCCGCCCAGGCTTATTCGCAGTACTATCGCACGCCCGTCACGGTGTACGGCGGATATTCGAGCGGCGGCTGGGGTAACCGATGGGGAACCGGTTTCGGCTATGGATACCCCGGATATTATTGGTAGCACCTTGGGCGCACCCGGCTAGCGGCGGCGCAGAAATACCCCAAGAAAAAAGCTGTTTCAACTCGCGTTGAAACAGCTTTTTTACATCCGTTGCTTCGATTGACGCGCTACCCGCTAGCCCGCCGGCTTCTTCTTCGCCGCGTCCATCTTGTCCTTCGTCGCTTGCCGCTCGAACGCCCGGCGCTCTTCCTTCGAACGCGACACCGGATTAGGGACTACACGCAACGGCGCGGCGGACACTTGCCCGCGCGTGGACGCACTCGATTGCGCGTTCACCGAGTTAGCAGGCGCCGGCGAATTCGGCGAGACGAACTGCACGAAGACCTCGCTGTCCTTCATCATGCCCATTTCGTAACGCGCGCGTTCTTCAACGGCCGATGTACCGTTCTGCAAGTCCGCCACTTCACCCTGCACGCGTTCATTGCGCAGTTTCAGGTCGGCGTTTTTCTTTGTCTGGTTGACGAGTTGCTGCTGCAGTTCATGGACACGCAACCAACCGCCGTGTCCCCACCACAGTGGATACTGGATCATCGCCAGCAGCAGGATCAGAACAAAGGTGACAATCCGCATTTAAGAGGCGAGAAAACGCTAACACTTCAACTAAATTTGGCGCTGCCCCGGATTCAGGAGAACACGAGGCAGCGGACTGAATAAATCATCGGCCGTCCAGACTAACGTCCAAATCCGGCCCTGCCTTTAGCGCAGATTATAGAACGCCGACTTACCCGGATAACTCGCGATATCGCCGAGATCTTCTTCAATACGCAGCAGCTGGTTGTACTTCGAGATCCGGTCGCTACGCGACAACGAACCCGTCTTGATCTGGCCAGCATTCAAACCAACCGCAATATCCGCAATCGTCGAATCTTCCGTTTCACCCGAACGATGCGAGATGACCGCAGTGTAACCCGCGCGCTTCGCCATTTCGATAGCTGCAAAGGTTTCCGTCAACGTGCCGATCTGGTTGATCTTGATCAGGATCGAATTGGCGATACCCTTGTCGATACCTTCCTTCAGGATGCGCGTGTTCGTCACGAACAGGTCGTCGCCCACGAGCTGGATCTTCTTGCCGAGTTTGTCGGTGAGAATCTTCCAGCCGTCCCAGTCGCTTTCGTGCATGCCGTCTTCGATCGATACGATCGGGAATTTATCGGCGAGCGTAGCGAGATAATCCGTGAATTCCGCCGACGACAACTGCAAACCCTCACCTGCCAGCTGATATTTGCCGTCGTGGTAGAACTCGCTTGCCGCGCAGTCCAGGGCAAGCAAAACATCTTCGCCCGCACGGTAGCCGGCCTTCTCGATTGCCTGGACGATGGTCGACAGGCACTCGTCGTTGCTGCCGAAGTTCGGTGCGAAACCGCCTTCGTCACCTACCGCCGTGCTCATGCCGCGATCGCTCAGGATCTTCTTCAGCGCGTGGAACACTTCGGCCCCGCAACGCAGTGCTTCGCGGAACGTCGGCTGGCTGACCGGGACAATCATGAATTCCTGGATGTCCAGGCTGTTGTTCGCATGCGCGCCGCCGTTCACGATGTTCATCATGGGAACGGGCAATTGCATGGCGCCCGAGCCACCGAAGTAGCGGTACAGCGGCAAGCCGGCTTCTTCTGCTGCGGCCTTCGCAACCGCCATGGAGACAGCCAGCATGGCGTTTGCGCCGAGGCGCGACTTGTTGTCGGTGCCGTCGAGTTCGAGCAGGGTTTTGTCGAGGAAGGCTTGTTCCGATGCATCGAGGCCCATGATGGCTTCGGAGATTTCGGTATTGATGTGTTCGACTGCCTTCAGCACGCCCTTGCCGCCGTAGCGTCCGGCTTCGCCGTCGCGCAATTCGATCGCTTCGCGCGATCCGGTCGATGCGCCCGACGGCACCGCAGCGCGGCCCATCGTGCCCGACTCCAGCAGGACGTCACATTCGACGGTGGGATTGCCTCGCGAGTCGAGAATCTCGCGACCGATGATATCTACGATAGCACTCATGGTTTCCTCAAGAAATGACGGTGAATCAGGTCAGACAGCAGGTCGGTGTTTAACATCTCGCCAGTACGCGCACGCCTGGCTTCAGAGGCCTTCTACGACCATCATGTTCAATTCTCCTGCGCCCGTTCGCACGTGGCGCGCCGCTTCGTATTGAGCGGAGTGATCCCATTTTGTGGCCGTCTCTTCGTCAACGAATGGTGTCAACGAATTCGAGCACGACCGAGGGTGGGCGCATTAATCCATCAAACGCCTCGCTCCGACCTCCACGCACCAGAAACTTACCACCGTATGCTTCAATCGCCTTCATTGATCACGGCTGATACGGGGTGAATTTATCGGGGTCAGTATGGCTCGCGTTCATGAAGACGTAACCTTCTTCATAACACTCCCCACCGGTACGTTGCGGATGTTGATGCTTAAGCGAGCGCCCGCGCTTGAATACACGAGGCGCCCGCAGCGTCTTTAACTGAAATCGTTCTCGAGGAACGGCCCGCGCTTAACGGCCCGATCCAACGCGACGAGTGTCTCCAGCAGTGCTTCCATTCTGTGCAGCGGTACGGCGTTCGGCCCGTCGGATCTCGCGTTCGCCGGGTCCGGATGCGTCTCCATGAACACGCCCGCAACGCCTGCTGCGATGGCAGCGCGTGCCAGCACCGGCACGAACTCGCGCTGGCCACCTGAACTCGTGCCCTGCCCGCCCGGCAACTGGACAGAATGCGTGGCGTCGAAGACGACGGGCGCATTGGTTTCCCGCATGATCGCGAGCGAGCGCATGTCGGAAACCAGATTGTTATAACCAAACGAAACACCACGTTCGCACGCCATGAAACGATCGTCCGATAAGCCGGCTTCGCGGGCAGCGTCGCGGGCTTTGTCGATGACGTTCTTCATGTCGTGCGGCGCGAGAAACTGGCCCTTCTTGATGTTGACCGGCTTCCCTGAACGCGCGCACGCGTGGATGAAGTCAGTCTGGCGGCACAGGAACGCGGGCGTTTGCAGCACGTCCACGACCGATGCAACCGCCTCGATCTCATGCTCCGAATGAACATCGGTGAGAACCGGCAGGCCGAGCTGTTTTTTCACTTCGCCCAGAATCCGCAAGCCTTCGTCCATGCCAAGACCGCGGAACGACTTGCCGGAACTGCGATTGGCTTTGTCGTACGACGATTTGTAAATGAACGGCACGCCCACTTTCGCGCAAATTTCCTTGAGGCGGCCGGCGACGTCGATCGTCATTTGCTCCGATTCAACCACGCACGTGCCCGCGATCAGGAAAAACGGCTGGTCGAGACCCACTTCGAAATCACACAGCTTCATGCTTGCGCTCCGACGGAAACGGCCACGGCCGGCGCGGGTGCAGGTTCAGCAGCAGCGCTCACCGCACCGTTCGCCTTCAGCGCCAGATGATGCGCGCGCGCTGCCTCGACAAATTCCTTGAACAGCGGATGGCCATTGCGCGGTGACGACGTGAATTCCGGATGGAACTGCACGCCGACGAACCACGGGTGCATGGCTTCCGGCAACTCCATCATTTCCGGCAGATCTTCGCTCGGCGTGCGTGCACTGATCACCAGCCCGCCCGCCTCGAGTTGCGGCACGAAGCGGTTGTTCACTTCATAGCGATGCCGATGGCGCTCGTTCACATCGGTACCGTAGATGCGTGCGGCCATGGTGCCCGGCTTGATCGGACATTTCTGTGAACCCAGGCGCATCGTGCCGCCCAGATCCGACTCTTCCGTGCGCTTTTCAACGCGGCCTGCGCGGTCATACCATTCGGTAATGAGCGCAACAACCGGATTGGTCGTCGATGAATCGAATTCCGTGCTGTTCGCATCGGTCAGGCCGGCAACGTCGCGGGCAAATTCGATCACCGCCAGTTGCATGCCGAGGCAAATGCCGAGGTACGGTGTCTTCGATTCACGCGCGTATTTGATCGCCTTGATCTTGCCTTCCGTTCCACGCGCGCCAAAACCACCCGGCACGAGCACGGCGTCAAGATGCTTCAGACCGGCTACGCCGTCCGTTTCGATCTGCTCGGAATCGATGTACTCGATGTTGACCTTCGTCGACGTATGAATGGACGCATGCTTGAGCGCCTCGATCAGCGACTTGTACGATTCGGTCAGTTCCACATACTTGCCGACCATGCCAATGGTGACTTCGTTCTGCGGGTTCTCAAGTTTCTTGACGAGGCCGGCCCACATGCTGAGGTCAGCGGGTTTCGCCGTGAGCTTGAGCTCTTCGCAAATGATATTGTCGAGACCCTGGTCGTGCAGCATCTGCGGAATCTTGTAGATGCTGTCCACGTCCCACACCGAAATGACCGCGTCTTCAGGCACATTGGAGAACAGCGAGATCTTCGCGCGTTCGTCGCCGGGAATCGGGCGGTCTGCGCGGCACAGCAGCACGTGCGGCGAGATGCCGATTTCGCGCAGTTTCTGCACGCTATGCTGTGTGGGCTTCGTCTTGAGTTCGCCGGCCGTCGCGATATAAGGCACCAGCGTCAGGTGCACGAAACACGCGCTGTTGCGGCCGAGTCGCAGGCTCATCTGGCGCGCGGCTTCGAGGAACGGCAGCGATTCGATGTCACCCACCGTTCCGCCGATTTCCACGATTGCCACATCAGGCTCGCCGCACGTGGCCGCAGCCGCGCCGCGCTGCAGGAACGCCTGGATTTCGTTGGTGATATGCGGAATGACCTGAACTGTCTTGCCGAGATATTCGCCCCGGCGTTCCTTGCGGATCACCGACTCGTAGATCTGACCGGTCGTGAAGTTATTGGCCTTGCGCATCTTCGTGCTGATGAAGCGCTCGTAATGGCCTAAGTCGAGGTCCGTTTCCGCACCGTCTTCCGTCACGAACACTTCCCCGTGCTGAAACGGGCTCATCGTGCCGGGGTCGACGTTGATGTAGGGATCGAGCTTTAAGAGGGTGACTTTCAGACCGCGCGATTCGAGGATCGCTGCGAGGGAAGCGGCGGCAATACCCTTGCCGAGGGAAGACACTACGCCGCCGGTGACGAATACATATTTGGTCATCGCTAGGTGCTCGCGGGAAAAACGGATTATACCCGAAAGGCGCCCCATAACCCAGAGCGGCGGGGACCCGATTTAGCGCGAGCGGCGGGTTTTGATTGCCGGTTTTAATCGCGCGTTTATCGGCGGCGTGAATGTGGTTTGGATGGTGCTTTGCCGTGGTATGCCGTCCTATGCACTACGCCCGCAGTCCGTTAAGCGTGCGCTGCAATGCGCGGGCTGTTTCCACCGGGTGTTCCATTGGGAACAGATGACTGCCCTCGATCCATTCCAAATGGCCGCCCACAATACGCTGCGTCATATCCAGCCCAACGTGACGGACTTCCTTCGAATGCGTTCCCGCAATAAACCCGACCGGCACCGGCACGCCATGCGCGACCCGCGCACCCAGCGTACGCGGCAACGTCTTGTAGATGCGAAATTCCACCTCGCGATCAAAAGCAAGCTTGCGTTGGCGGTGGATACCGGCAGCTTCATTGATACCGCCGACGCCGCTTCCCGTGCCAGTTCCGTTACCTCCGTTACCCGCGTCCGCCGGAATCGCGAAATCGATGTAATCCGACAGCATCCGCTCGTCCCAGCGGGCGAACGCGGTTTTCGCATGAAAGTGACGCCATGCGTCTTCCCTGCTCGGCCAGTGCGTGCGCCGATTTTTAGTGGCCGCGGCAGGCGAAAGCCGCGTGTCGAGCCCGGTCCATTGCGACAAACGCAGAAAACTGCTGCGCCAGCCAGCGATCACCGGCGAATCCAGCATCACGACGCCTTTTACCCAATGCGGCCGCTTGAGCGCCGCCATCAAAGAAAGATAGCCGCCCAGCGAATGCCCGACCAGCCACACTTTCACGTCGGCTGGACGCCTGGCGTCAATGTCTTCGAGCAGTTGATCTACCAGATGCGGCCAGTCGCGCGTCACCGGGAAACGCGGATCGTGACCAAAACGTTCGACCGCGCGAATTTCGTAATCGTCGGCGAGTTCGGCGAAAATCGTCCGATATGTCGATGCAGGAAACCCGTTCGCGTGCGAAAAATGCAGGATGTCTTTCAAGCGGCGTGCCCTCTCTTTTTACAACGCTCTATCCAGCGTCTCATTTTTTACGGTCGATTCACCGTCCCATCCAGTAACGCGCGTGAGTCTGCCTGAAACGTTCGATGGACACGTCCGCCGACACTTCCATACGCGCCGCACCGTCTTCGTCGCTGCGCGATAACTCGATATTGCGTAGGCGATACCGCTCGAAAACGGTCGGATGTGGATGATTAAAACGGTTGCGGTAGCCTACCTGAAATACCGCGACGCGCGGCCTCACGGCGTCGAGGAAAGGCTCGGTAGACGACGTCTTGCTGCCGTGATGCGGCACGATCAGTATGTCGGCCTGGAGCCAGGCAGGGTCATGTCGCCCGAGTCGCCCGAGTTGCAATAGCTGGCGCTCGACGTCGGCTTCAATGTCGGCGACGAGCAGCGCCGAGCGCCCCGCCGCGCTTGTCACTTTCAGCACGCATGACGTGGCGTTCGGCTTGGGCGCAAAAGGTCCGGCCGGTGGCCACAGCACGTCGAACACCACGCCGTCCCACTGCCAGCGCTGCCCGGCGACGCAGCGCAACAAAACGCTGCCGTGATCCTGCGCCGTCTTCCACAACGGTTCGCGCGGTCGCAGTGACGCCAGGAATTGCCGGACCTGCATGCTCTCCAGCACCGCGGGCGCACCGCCCGAGTGATCGGAATCCGAGTGGCTGATCATCAGCGTATCGAGAGTTGAGAGGCCGTGCGCGAATAGATATGGCACGACAAGCCGCTCGCCCGCGTGCGTGGATTCGGGGCCCGGACCTGCATCGAAGAGCAAGGTGTGATGCGTGGTTTCGATCACGATAGAAGATCCCTGGCCAATGTCGAGCGCCGTCAAGCGAAACGTGCCGTTCGGAGGCGCATGAGAGACAGGAAGCGCGAGCGGCAACCAGGTGAGTGGAGCCGCGAACCGCAGCGGCCAGCCGCGCGGAGCGAGCGCCCACATCACGCCGAAGGCCGCTGCTATAAGCGCAAAACGATCCGGCTGCGGCAGCCGCCAGAGCGTCCATGCGGGTCCGGACAAGTGGGCAAGCACGTTGAACATCGGGACTAACAAGCTGTGCGCCGCGCGGTACGCAAATACGTCAAGCGGCGCGGGCAGCAAGACGGCCGCAAGGACGGTCGGCGTAACAAGAAAGCTGATCCAGGGAATCGCGAACGCATTGGCAAGTGGCCCCAGCAGTGGAATCTGGAAAAACCAGTACGCGGTGAGTGGCGCGAGTCCGAGCGTGATTGCATATTGCACACGCGCACTCGATGCAATCCCGCGGCCGATCCGCCGTGCTGTAGGTCTGAACCATGCCGGCAAGCGAACGCGGACTCGCCCGATCACGTCGCCAAGCCGATCGCGAATGTGGCGGAGTGGTTGAGCATCGCCTTCATCGCCTTGATCACCGAATTCCTCCGACGAACGGTCCTCGTCTGCCTGAGGCGCCGCGAACTCCTCCGCGAATCCGACCGACGCCTGGCGCCCGCGCGATGCGATCGCGAACAGGATGGCGGCCACAGCACAGAACGACAACCAGAATCCCGCCGCCGTCACCGCCCACGGATCGGCAAGCAGCACCAACGCCAGCGCCCACGCGAGCACCAGCGAAGACGCCGGCCGGCGGCCGCTCAACACAGCGAGCGCGATGAAGCACAGCATCCACATCGATCGTTGCGCGGGGACGTTGAATCCGGCGAGCGCCGCGTAGAAGGCCGCAAACACCGCCGCACCGGCTGCCGCCGCTTTTTGCGCCGATACGATTAGCGGCGCGGGCAACCCACGCCAACGCAGGCGGCGCCATAACCCACCACTCAACAGCGCCGCGAGCCCCGCGACAAAACCAATATGCAACCCGGAAATTGCGACCAGATGACTGGTGCCGGTTGCGCGCAGCAAGGTCCAGTCGGTGTCGCTGACCATGTCCTGGGCGCCTGTTGCCAACGCCACGACAATTCCCCGATGAGGAGCGCCGTCGAGTGCCTTTAAAACCCGCTCGCGCAACCGCGCTCGCCAACGATCGATAGTGAGCGCGAAGCCATGTGCATCGGCAGGCAAACGTCGAGCCGCGCCCGGCATGGACACGTAACCGGTCGCACGAATGTTACGGGCGAGCAGCGCCACTTCAGCATCGCGACCACGAAAATTGGCATTGCCATGTGGGCGTTTTAATCGCGCGACCAGCGTCCATCGTTGACCAGCCCAAAGAGCAGGCGGCGGTGCGGCGGCAGGACCGCGTTTTGATCCGTCCAAGGCTAGCCACGATAGTTGTACGACCCGCGGGAAATTTGGCAACGCAGCTTCGTTCGATTCGACTTCAAACAGGAACCGTGTGCTGTCCGCGCCTTGCAATGGCAATCCGCGCACGAATCCAGTCAACTCGATGTTGCGATTCTCGAACGCAACGGGCAAGACGCGTTGCAATCGCGTGTCTGCGCGCCAGGCGGCGTAACCGAAGCCAATAATCAATGCAGCCGCAATCAGCAATGCCGCGCGAAACCGCAGGAAACAAACCGCGAGCGCGCAGGCAAGCGCGAGCAGGAGCAAAAGCGCCCACAGAATAAGGGCGCCGGGCAACACAGCTTGCTGCTGCAAACACGCGATTCCCAGCGCAAAGCCAATCAAGATACCCCGCACGCCCGCTCCTCAAAAACTCGACGCGAGCGCAGACGCATCGAAGGAGAGAACTGCCCTTCAATGCCTGCAATCGAACGAATACGAGGACCTGATTATGCGGAGATAAGGCCGAGCCGCGGCAGCGCGGCGAGCGCGTTAGCCGTTGTGCCTAGAGAAAGCGTCGCTTCGTCAATACCGCGCAATTCTGCAAGCACCCGCGCAATGCCAGGGACCTGATCCGGCGCGTTGCGGTGCTTGTAGAGCCATGAAGGCGCGATATCGGGCGCATCGGTTTCGAGCACGATCGCGTCCAGCGGCAACTCTGCAGCGAGACGTCGAATCTGGCGAGCGCGCTCGAAGGTCAGATTACCGCCAAAACCGAGCCGCATGCCGTGCGCGATAAACGCTTCGGCCTGCTGAAAACTGCCGTTGAACGCATGCGCGATACCGAGTTTGACGGAGCACACCCGCAGGCCCTTGAGCACTTTGTCCTGCGATTTGCGCACATGGCAGATCACTGGCAAATCGAATTCGCGTGCGAGCTTGAGCTGCTCGTAATAGAAGAAAGTCTGGCGCGCGTCGTCGAGACCGGGGACGAAATAGTCCAGCCCGATCTCGCCGATACCCACAAACCGCGGATCGTCCATGCTCGCGGCAATTTGCTCGCGCAGCGCGCGGAGATCGTCGTCTTGCGCCCGCGGCGTGAACAACGGGTGAATGCCGAGCGCGTAAGCACCGCCTTCAATGCGATGCGCAAGCGCACGCACGCGGTCGAAATTCTGGCGTTCCACGCCCGGAATCACGATCCGCGAGACGCCCTCTTTCAACGCCGATGCCGCGACGTCATCGCGGTCGGCATCGAATTCGGATGCATCGAGATGGCAATGCGTGTCGATCCACATGCAACGCCTCCAGCATTTAAACGGGGACGACCGGCTCCTCGAACAACACGCCGTCACGCAAGCGCATGATGCGGTCGCAGCGCGCGGCGAGATCGGGATCGTGCGTAACGATTACGAAGCTTGTCTCGAACGTCTGCGACAACTCCAGCATCAAATTGAACACCGTGTCCGCAGTGGCGCCGTCGAGGTTGCCGGTCGGCTCATCGGCGAGCACGCATGCCGGGCGCGTGACCAGCGCGCGTGCAATCGCCACGCGCTGACGCTCGCCACCCGACAACTCGCCCGGCCGATGTTTGGCCCGATGGCCAATCCCTACGCGATCGAGCACGGCCATGGCCTCTTTGCGCGCGTCCGTTTCGCTCATGCGGCGAATGCGCAGCGGCATCGCAACGTTATCGAGCGCGCTGAATTCCGCCAGCAAATGATGAAACTGATACACGAAACCGAGCGCACGATTGCGCAACTCGTTGCGTTCGCGTTCGCGCAATGCGGTAAACGGTTTGCCCAGCAATGAAACCTTGCCGGCGCTGGGTTCATCGAGACCGCCAAGCACGTGCAGCAGCGTGCTTTTACCCGACCCGGATGCGCCGACGATCGCCAGTTTCTCGCCGCGCCGGACCTGCAATTCTGCGTTGTCGAGCACTTGCACGTTGAAGCCGCCCTGCACGAACGTCTTTGAAATCGCCGATGCTTCGAGCACGATGTTGCTGTTGTTATCACTCATAACGCAGTGCCTCCGCCGGGCGAACCTTCGCACCGCGCCAGCTCGGATAGAGCGTCGCGAGCGATGACAACACGAATGCGATAAGGCCGATCCGCGCGACGTCGGCGGGGACGAGTTCGGACGGCAATTCGCTGATGAAATACACCGATGGCGGCAGGAACTGCACGCCCAGCAGATGCTCGATCATGGGCACAAGCCACGGAATGCTCCACGCGATAAGGCACCCCAGCGACACGCCGAGCGCCGTCCCGATAAAGCCGATCGTCACACCCTGGATCACGAAGATCTTCATGATCGAGCCGGGTTGCGCGCCAAGCGTCCGAAGGATGGCAATGTCCGCTTGTTTGTCGGTCACCGTCATCACCAGCGACGACACCAGGTTGAACGCCGCCACCGCAATAATCAGCGTCAAGATGATAAACATCATGCGTTTTTCAATCTGTACGGCCGAGAACCAGGTCTTGTTTTGCTGCGTCCAGTCGCGGATATAGAGGTCGCCGGTGAGCGTTCGCGACAGTTGGCGTGCGACTTCCGGCGCGCGCTGCATGTCCTTCAGCTTCAGGCGAACTCCCGTGGGCGCCGGCAGTCGGAACAGCGCCTGGGCGTCGGCGATCGAAATCAGCGCCAGCGTGGAGTCGTACTCGTAGTGCCCCGACTCAAACACGCCGACCACGGTGAACTGCTTGAGCCGCGGCAACATGCCCGCCGGCGTGATCGTGCCTTCGGGCGCGACCAGCGTGATCTTGTCGCCTGTGGTCACACCCAGATTGGTCGCCAGATCTGCGCCCAGCACAATGCCGAAGCTGCCCGGCACGAGATCGGTGAGCTTGCCGCCCCGCATCTCCTTGCCGATATCCGAAACCTGCGGTTCCAGCGATGGCTCAACACCCCGTAACGCCACGCCGCTGACCGCGCCTTGCCGCGTAAGCAGCGCCTGTGCGTCCACGTAGGGCGCCGCGCCGATCACTTCCGGATTCTTGCGCGCTTCCTGCGCGGTCAGTTGCCAGTTGGGCATGGACCCGGTCGGCGAGAATACTTCGACGTGCGCGAGCACGGACAACATGCGGTCGCGAACCTCTTTCTGGAACCCGTTCATTACCGAGAGCACCACGATCAGCGCCGCGACGCCAAGGGCGATACCAGCCATCGATACCAGCGCGATAAACGAGATGAAACCGTTGCCGGTGGTGCGTTTGCCGGCGCGGGTATAGCGCCAGCCGATCTGCCATTCGTAGGGAAGTTTCAAGCGATTCCTTTTCAGCGTTCTAACGTTCTTCGATCTTTACATCGCACATGCGGCGCGCCTGAACCTTGCGACTTGGCGCCTTTTTCCAACCTGTTCCTGCCCATCGAGGCGTTGCCATGACAACACCTTCTCATTCCTTACCGCATCGATCTGGCGCGAGCGGGACGCACCGATCCGTCTGCGATCAAGCGCGAAGTTTGCCACACAATTCTTAGCCGAACCTTTAGCCCGGACGACTCGGCAGAGCGAAAAACCATGGCGCGAGCCACCATGCTGGCCATTCGGACGACTTCCCACGCCCATGCCGCAGTTCATACTCGCCTCACTCACCCACACGGCAATATCCCCTCAAAAACTCAGCCTCTGCCGTCGCGACGGCTTATGGTCATAACTATTGACGTATTACGTAAAACGTTATACGATGAACATAATGATACAGACGTTCCGATGCAAGGACACTCAAGCACTTTATGAAGGCGGAACACCGAAGCGGTTTCGGGCAATCGCTGATGTCGCGATCAGAAGACTTTCAGCGCTGGATGCTGCGGTGGAAATACGTGATCTGAAGTCGCCGCCCGGCAACCGGCTCGAATCCCTTGCCGGTGACCGGCGCGGTCAGCTCAGCGTCCGGATAAACGGCCAGTGGCGCGTTTGTTTCAAATGGACGACGAAGGGTCCTGTCGACGTCGAAATCATTGACTATCACTGAATAGGAAAGCACATGTCCAAGAACGGCATGCGTCCGGTTCATCCGGGCGAGATCTTGCGGGAAGATTATCTGGTTCCGCTCGAAATGAGCGTGAACGCACTGGCGCTGGCGCTTAATGTGCCGGCTACACGTATGCATGAGATCGTGAAGGAACGGCGCGGCATCACGGCGGACACAGCCTATCGCCTTGCACGCTATTTCGACTCTACGCCCGAGTTCTGGCTAAATCTCCAAGCCATGTATGACCTGAAAACATTGCCAACGCGCAGTGAAATCGATCGAAAGGTTGAACCGCGTGAGTTGTCGCGTGCGTGATGCCGCACGTGACGCATCAAGCCGGGCATGTGCTGCCCCCTGGCTTCGGATGTCGTCGGAAAGCCGTGGGGCAAAGCTTTGAGGCAAGGCCTTCGGAGATGGGTTAGCGAATCTTGTCCGCGAGCGATGGAACCGGTGCCGGCGTGCAACACTCGCACCTCCGCCACTCCCGCCACTCCCGCCGCTCCCGCCGCGCCTCAGCTTTGATGCGGTCCAAGCTCAACTTTTCGTATCCGGCAGCTATCCGGGAATTACCTATGCCGCTTGCTCATACCTGACGCATACGTGATGGACACATAACGCATACGTAACGCAAAGCACACGACGCGAACGGCAGCCCCGGAAAACACCGGGTCCTTTGCCATACAATGCGCAGCATCATGCCCACGTCCAAGCTCCCAGACCTTCACCTTCTCCTGCCGTTCGCGCTGCCATCGGCTGCGGACGCCGCCACCGCGCTGCACAAGCTGGACCGCCCCGCGCTCGATCGGCTGCTCGCCCGCGCAACGCTTAATGAGCGCGTGATCGGCGAGGATTTCCAGCGCACGTTGCCGCACGAGCGCTGGATCGCGCGGCAGTTCGGCGTGGTGAACGAGGCGCCCGGACAAGCCGCCGATGAAGCACCGCTCGCGCCCTATATGTTGCTCGCCGACGGCGGAACGCCCGGCGACACCATCTGGGCATGCATCGAACCGGTGCACGTGCGGATCGCGCGTGATCACCTGGTTCTGATCGATCCGGCAACGCTTGGTATCGACGATCACGAAGCCCGCACGTTATTCGATGTCGCCAAGCCGCTGATAGAAGACCTCGGATTGACCATTCAGGCGCCACGGCCGGTACGCTGGTACGTCGCAGGACCGAATCTCGGTTCGCTGGCGGGTGCGTCGCCGTTGCGGGCGAGCGGGCGCAATATCGAGATCTGGTTGCCACATGAAGCGGGCACCGGCGAACGCTCTCGTGCGTGGATGAAGCTGCAGAACGAAGTGCAGATGGCGTGGTTCGAACATCCGCTTAACGAAGCACGTGAAGCACGTGGCTTGCCCGCGATCAACTCCATCTGGCTGCACGCGCAAGGCGCGCTTCGCGGCGTGACGAGCCCGTTCGCGCAGGTGATGTCGGACGCGCCGGCCACGCGCGGCCTCGCACTGGCAGCCGATATCGCACTACAAGCGCCGCCGGCATCGTTCGCCGCTTTCATGGCTTTAACAACCGCAAGCGATGGCCGCGCGCTTATCGAACTCGATCCGTTTTCCGCGCCCTTCATCGAACAGGACTGGGCGCGCTGGAACGAAGCCCTCGGCACGCTGGAGCGCGACTGGTTCGCGCCCGCCTTGGCCGCGCTCGAAAACGGTACGCTCGGCACGTTGCGCCTCACGTTGTGCAGCGACACGGGCTCTGTGTCGCTGACCGTCACGCGCGGCGCGCTGCGCAAATTCTGGCGGCGGCGTCCGATCGAGGCGCTGCTGATCGAATGAGTGACGCGAATGAACGAAGTGACTAAGTGACTAAGTGACGCAAATAATGAATCGAATGAAACGAATAATCACCGGCCTGCCCGCATGACCCGAATTGTCACCCGCGCGCCCTCTCCCGCCGATGCCGCCGTTCTCGTGCGGCATGGCGTTCATCCTGTCATTGCGCGTTTGTACGCGTCGCGTGGCGTGTGTTCGCCGGAGGAGATCGAGACCGAGCTCAAGAAATTGCACGCGCCCGTCGGACTGAAAGGTTGCGATGAAGCCGCGGCCGTTCTCGCCGATGCGCTGGCAGCGAAACGCCGCATGCTGGTCGTCGCCGACTACGATTGCGACGGCGCCACCGCGTGCGCCGTTGCCGTGCGCGGCTTGCGGATGTTCGGCGCGCAGATCGATTACCTGGTGCCGAACCGGTTCGAATACGGCTATGGCCTGACGCCGGAAATCGTCGCGCTGGCTGCGAGCCGCGCGGGCGGGAAACCGGATCTGCTGATCACCGTGGACAATGGCATTGCGAGCGTGGATGGCGTCGAGGCCGCGAATGCGTTGGGTATCGACGTGCTGGTGACCGATCACCATCTACCCGGCGACGATCTGCCGCCTGCGCGAGCGATCGTGAATCCGAACCAGCCGGGCTGCACGTTTGAGAGCAAGTGCATCGCGGGCGTGGGGGTGATTTTCTACGTGCTGCTCGCGCTGCGCGCCGAGTTGCGTCGTCGCAATGCCTTCACCACCGACGTTCCTGAACCGCGTCTGGACGGCTTGCTCGATCTGGTCGCGCTCGGCACCGTCGCCGACGTCGTGAAGCTCGACCCGAACAACCGGATCCTGGTCGCGCAGGGCCTGAAACGGATCCGCGCGGGACGGATGCAACCGGGCATCGCGGCGCTGTTTCGCGCGGCCGCACGCGACGCCCGCGCCGCATCGGGATTCGATCTCGGTTTTGCGCTTGGGCCGCGGCTGAATGCGGCGGGACGCTTATCGGATATGTCACTCGGGATTGAATGCCTGATCACCGATGACATCGGTCGCGCATGGGAACTGGCGCAGCAACTGGATTCGATCAATCGCGAGCGGCGCGAAATCGAAGCCGGCATGCAAGAGCAGGCGCTTGAAGAATTGGCGAGTATCGATCCGGCGGATTCCGCAACTTTGACGCTGTTCAATCCGGCGTGGCATCAGGGCGTGATCGGAATTGTCGCGGGGCGGCTGAAGGAGAAGTTTCACCGGCCGTCGTTCACGTTTGCCCATGCCGATGACAGCGGCGTTTTATCGAAGGGATCGGGGCGCTCGATTCCGGGATTTCATCTGCGCGACGCCGTCGATCTGATTTCCAAGCGCGAGCCCGGAATGATCGTGAAATTTGGCGGCCACGCGATGGCGGCGGGGATGACGATTGTTACCGCCGATATTCCGCGCTTCACCGCGGCGTTTGAAGCCGTCGGACGCGAGTGGTTAACGTCGGACGCCTTGTCGCGAGTGGTGGAAACCGACGGAGAGCTCGAGGACGCTTATTTCACGCCGCAGTTTGTTGAGTTGATCGATGGCGCGGTGTGGGGGCAAGGCTTTCCGGCGCCCGTGTTTTCCGGGGAGTTCGAAGTGGCGTCGCAGGCGCTGGTCAAGGACAAGCATCTGAAGCTGCAATTGCGGCGCGGGCAGCAGCGGTTCAACGCCATCTGGTTTAATCACACGGAAACGCTGCCGGCGCGCACCGTCGTGGCGTACCGGCTGGTTTCCGATACCTGGAATGGGGTCGCGCGGGTGCAGATGATTGTCGAGCACGCGCTCGGGTGAAGAAACGCCGGACTGGCCGAGGCGCTCGCCCCTAACCGCGAGCCAATACGTCCCGCTCGCTAAGCTATAATTTCCCTCTTAGCCAAAAAACCTGAAAACGATCAAATGGAAGCGGAACGTCTAAACGCAATCGAGAACCTCCTCGCCGACCTGCGCCGTCGCGCTGGCGAGCTCCGGGGGTATCTTTGACTACGACGACAAGGCCTTGCGTCTTGAAGAAGTCAATCGGGTACTAGAAGACCCGAACGTCTGGAACGACTCGAAAAACGCCCAAGCCCTGGGCCGCGAGAAAAAGCTGCTGGACAACGTCGTCACGACCATCACGAACCTCGATAACGATCTCCGCGACACACAAGACCTCTTCGACATGGGCCGCGAAGAAAACGACGAAGACACGCTCGTCTCATGCGAAGCGGACGCGGCAGCGCTCGAAAAACGTGTTGAAGACATGGAGTTCCGCCGGATGTTCTCGAACCCGGCTGACCCGAACAACTGCTTCATCGATATCCAGGCCGGCGCTGGCGGCACGGAAGCGTGCGACTGGGCGGCAATGCTGATGCGCCAGTACCTTCGCTACTGCGAACGCAAAGGTTTCAAGACCGAAGTTCTCGAAGAATCCGACGGCGACGTTGCCGGTATCAAGAGCGCGACCATCAAGGTGGAAGGCGAATACGCCTACGGCTTCCTGCGCACCGAAACCGGCGTTCACCGCCTCGTGCGCAAATCGCCCTTCGACTCGTCAGGCGGACGCCATACGTCGTTTTCATCGATCTTCGTGTATCCGGAAGTCGACGACTCCATCGAAATCGATATCAATCCGGCCGACATTCGCACTGACACGTATCGCGCGTCAGGCGCGGGCGGACAGCACATTAACAAGACCGATTCGGCCGTGCGCCTGACTCATGCGCCCACTGGAATTGTCGTGCAGTGCCAGAACGACCGCTCGCAGCACCGCAACCGCGCCGAAGCCATGCAGATGCTGAAAGCGAAGCTGTACGAGTTCGAAATGCGTAAGCGTCAGGTTGAGAAAGACAACCTGGAAAACAGCAAGACCGACGTCGGCTGGGGTCACCAGATCCGGTCCTACGTGCTCGACAACAGCCGCATCAAGGACCTGCGCACGAATGTGGAAATCAGCAACACGAAAGCCGTGCTGGATGGCGACCTGGACGACTTCATCGGCGCTAGTCTCAAACAGGGCGTATAAGCAACATTCGAGCAACACTCGAGCAAACGGCGATCGGTCGGCGCGGCTTTGGTAACACGTACTCCCGCCAACCGCCAACCGTCTCGCTTCGCTTCGTTCACGGCAATCCATTTCAGTAACGTATTGCAGCAACATAGCGGCGGCGCATCGCAGCATTGCATCGCTAGTAGCTAATAATTAGCGACCATCCGTGAAGCCTGTGTTTCACACGCTGTGTTTCAACGCTCAAGTTCACGCGGCCTGATGCAAACAGCACGCAAACAGCCCAGACGCAGCAGCAGGCCCACGATCAAGCCGCATTCATCGCACTCAAAGCCAAAAACATCATGACCGAACCGACTCAGCCGGGCGCAGCCCCCGAACTGGAAGAAAACCAGATCCTCGCCGAGCGTCGCGACAAACTCCGTGCGCTGCGCGAGCTTGGAATTGCGTATCCGAACGATTTCCGCCCGACGTACCAAGCCGCCGCACTGCAATCCGATTACGCCGATAAAGACAAGGAAGCGCTCGAAGCCGAGCCGCTGCAAGTCGCGGTCGCGGGCCGGATGATGTTGAAACGCGTGATGGGCAAGGCGAGTTTTGCGACGGTGCAGGACGGCAGCGGCCAGATCCAGTTCTTCATCACGCCCGCCGACGTCGGCCAAGAGGTCTACGACGCGTTCAAGAAGTGGGACCTGGGCGACATCATCGCGACGAAGGGTGTTTTGTTCCGCACGAACAAGGGCGAACTATCCGTTCGATGCACGGAACTGCGCCTGCTGACCAAAGCACTGCGCCCTCTTCCCGATAAATTCCACGGCCTCGCCGATCAGGAAATGCGTTATCGCCAGCGTTACGTCGACCTGATCGTGACACCGGAAACGCGTCAGACGTTTATTGCGCGCACGAAGGCGTTCGCCTCGATCCGCAGTTTCATGGCGAAGGCGGATTTCATGGAAGTGGAAACGCCGATGCTGCACCCGATTCCCGGCGGCGCCGCAGCGAAGCCGTTCGTCACGCATCACAACGCGCTCGACATGCAGATGTTCCTGCGCATTGCGCCAGAACTGTATTTGAAGCGGCTGGTGGTCGGCGGCTTCGAACGGGTGTTCGAAATCAATCGCAATTTCCGCAACGAAGGGGTGTCGCCGCGACACAACCCCGAGTTCACGATGATGGAGTTCTACGCCGCGTACACGGATTACACGTGGATGATGGACTTCACCGAAGCGCTGATCCGTCAGGCGGCCGTCGATGCGCGTGGCAACGCGAGCATTGTGTATCAAGGACGTGAACTGGATTTGTCGAAGCCGTTCCATCGGTTGACAATCTGCGAAGCGATCCAGAAATACGCGCCGCAATACACGAACGAACAACTCGCCGATATCGCGTTCCTGCGCACTGAGTTGAAGAAGTTCGGTGTCGATGCGTCGCAGCCGCAGTTCTTGAACGCGGGCGTCGGCTCGTTGCAACTCGCGTTGTTCGAGGAAACGGCTGAATCGCAATTGTGGGAGCCGACGTTTATTGTCGACTATCCGCTGG
>NZ_JAQGMM010000204.1 GCF_028292365.1 Caballeronia sp. | reverse complement strand
GTCTGGTCGTGACCCGCGAAGGTGACGACAAACTCGCGAACCGCCTGTTCGAAGTGATGAACGCCAATCGCGCCGATTTCACGCTGACGTTCCGGAACCTGGCCAAAATGCGCAAGGCTGACGCTTCTGGCGACGCGCCGGTGCGTGATCTGTTCCTCGATCGCGATGCTTTCGATGTCTGGGCGAACGACTATCGGCTGCGCTTGTCGGAGGAAACACAAAGCGATGAAGCGCGAGCAAGCGCAATGAACGCCGTGAATCCGAAATATGCCTTACGCAATCATCTGGCCGAAAACGCCATCCGACTGGCAAAAGAGAAGGATTTTTCCGAAGTTGAACGGCTGGCAAAGGTGCTGCGCCACCCGTTCGATGAGCAGCCTGAATTTGAAGCGTATGCCGGCCTGCCGCCCGACTGGGCGAGCGACCTGGAAGTCAGTTGCTCTTCCTGAAATAGCCCCCAAATACATAAGCCCAAACGAGCCCAAGCGAGCCGCTTTCCTTGTTGGGCTCCGCTAAAGATCTGGAGATAGAGAACCATGAACCGAGACGATCTCACGAAAGACCCCGTTGCTCCGCTGCAGAAAGACGATGCCGAGTATCGAAAGGAATTAAGCGATATCCAGTACCACGTGACGCGCCACGCCGCCACCGAACGGCCGTTCACTGGCGAGTACTGGGACCACACGGACCGCGGTGTGTATGACTGCGTGTGCTGCGGCACGCCGTTGTTCGAGTCGGATACGAAATTCGATGCCGGTTGCGGCTGGCCGAGCTACTTCAAGCCGATCAACGGCGAAGTCATCAAGGAGAAGACGGATCGTGCGCACGGCATGCTGCGCATCGAGGTCCAGTGCAAGAACTGCGGCGCGCATCTGGGCCACGTTTTCGAAGACGGTCCCGCGCCGACCGGTCTGCGGTACTGCATCAACTCGGCTGCGCTACAATTCGAAGCCAAGTAAGCGCGTCGGGCGCTGCCGGTCAGTGAGCCGGCAAGTCGACGTTGGCGCGAAGAGCGACCTCGCCGCGCGCTTTCAAATGCTTTTAAACGCGGCTGACTTGGGGCCAAAAGCGGCTGACTGCGGCGGCTGACTGCGGCTATTCACTCGCCAGGCGTTGGGTTGTGCCGGTAGCGAACCGGCGACACTCGGCGCGTGCGCGCTTTCATATTGATGCCCTCCTCGTCCCTACAACATGAAATTTCTGTTCGATCTATTTCCGATCCTCCTCTTCTTCGTCGCATTCAAGATCTGGGGCATCTACACCGCGACCGCTGTAGCAATTGTCGCCACGCTTGTGCAGATCGCCTGGGTCGCGTTCCGGCATCGCAAGGTCGATCCCATGCTGTGGGTAAGCCTGGGCGTGGTGGTCGTGTTCGGCGGGGCGACGCTCGTGCTGCATAACGACACCTTCATCAAATGGAAACCCACCGCGCTTTACTGGCTTTTTGCCGGCGCGCTGATTGTGTCGCAGGTCGGTTTCGGCAAGAACCTCATTGAAGCGATGATGGGCAAGCAGATCGTGTTGCCGCATCGCATATGGGGCCAATTGAATCTTGCCTGGGCGGTGTTTTTCGCGATTCTCGGCATGGTCAACCTGTTCGTGGCGTTCAACTACACCACCGATCAATGGGTCAACTTCAAGCTCTTTGGCGCGACCGGGTGCTTGCTGGTGTTTATCGTGGCCCAGAGTTTGTGGCTCGCGAAGTATATGAAAGAGGACGAAGGGAAATGAGCGATCCCGGTTTTATCGAGAACTTCGTCAACGCGTCGGCCGAGGGCAAGATTGCTTATCTCGAAGCGCGACTTAATGTGGCGCTGGATGCGTCGTCGGTCCATATCGATGACGACAGCGCCGCGCACGCGGGCCATGCAGGAGCGTCGGCGGGAAGTCACTATACGGTTACCATCGTGGCAGCCCGATTCGCCGGGAAGCCACGCGTGGCGCGGCACCGGCTGGTGTATGATGCGCTGGCCGACGAGCTGCGGCAGGGTATTCATGCGCTTGCCATCAAGGCTTTTACACCCGAAGAGTTTGCAGACCAGTTCGAGTGACTCCTAGTAACTTCACTGTCCTTTAGAACTGTTCTTCAGTCCAGTTGCTTTCAGCCACCGGTTTCAGCCAACAAGATTTCAGCCAAGATCTCCAGCCCTCGTTCTGATCAGGAACTATTGATGATTCTAAAAAATCCCCGTATTTGGGTGCTGCTGGCCGCGTTCGCGGCGGCGCCCGCGTTTGCTCAGAACATTGCCGTAGTGAACGGCACGCCGATTCCGAAGTCCCGTGTCGATGCGCTTGTCGCGCAACTCGTCCAGCAGGGTCAGCAAGACACGCCGCAATTGCAGGCGGCCGTGCGTCAAGAGCTGGTGAATCGCGAAATCCTGATGCAGGAAGCCATGCGGCGCGGTATTGCCACGCGTCCCGACGTAAAGGCGCAAATTGCCGTTGCTCAGCAGACCGTGGTCCTGCGTGCGTTGATTGAAGATTTCGTGAAGAACAATCCGCCGACCGATGCCGAGATCAAGGCACGGTACGACGACATGGTGAAGCAGGTTGGCGGCGGCAAGGAATATCACCTGCACCATATCCTCGTCGACAACGAAGCTCAGGCTAAGGACTTGATTGCAAAGATCAAGGCTGGCGCGAGCTTTGAAGATCTGGCGAAGCAGTTCTCGAAGGACCCGGGATCGGGCAAGAATGGCGGCGATCTGGACTGGTCAAGCCCGCAGGCTTACGTGCCGGAGTTTGGCGCAGCGGCTGAGAAGTTGAAGAAGGGTGAGATGACGGACGAGCCGGTGAAGACGCAATTCGGCTGGCACATCATCCGGCTGGACGATATCCGTGATGTCGCCCCGCCGCCGCTCGAGCAAGTGAAGGATCAGATTGCAAAGCAGATTCAGCAGGAAAAGCTGCAGGCGTTTGAAGAAGGTTTGCAGAAGAAAGCTGTGATCAAGTAAAACGCAGGTTATCGCCTATGTCGATGTGAAAATGCCCCGCTGGTTTGCGCCAGCGGGGCTTTTTCATTGGGCTTGAGTTCTGAGTTGCGGTGCCCTCTCCCTTGATGAAAAGGGCACCGCCCGACTTTATCCCACCCAGCGCCGCGCGTTCTGGAACACGCGCAACCACGGACTCGCGTCTGCAGTCCAGTCGGCAGGTGTCCAGCTCATCTGCACATTCCTGTGCACCCGCTCCATGTGCGGCATCAGCACCGTGAAGCGTCCATCAGGCGTCGTCACCGACGTAATCCCTTCTGGCGAGCCATTCGGATTCAACGGATATTGCTCGGTTGCAGCGCCCTTGTTATCGACGAAACGCATCGCTATCAAGGCGTTCGCAGAATCACCTTGCTGCGAGAAATCTGCAAAACCTTCGCCATGTGCAACCGCCACTGGAATCCGCGAACCCTCCATCCCGGCGAAGAATATCGACGGCGAGCTTTGTATTTCAACCGATGCAAACCGCGCCTCGAATTGCTCCGACTTGTTCCGTGTGAACTTCGGCCACGCATCTGCGCCTGGGATCATCGAAGCGAGGCTGCTCATCATCTGGCAACCATTGCAAATGCCCAGCGCAAAGGTATCGGTGCGACCGAAAAACGCCTCGAACATATCGGCCAGACGTGGATTGAAACGAATCGTCTTCGCCCAGCCCTCGCCCGCGCCGAGTACGTCGCCGTAAGAGAAACCGCCGCAAGCAACCGCACCCGCAAAGTCCGCCAACGTAACGCGGCCTTCCAGCAAATCGCTCATGTGGACGTCGTGGGTGTCGAAGCCCGAACGGTCGAACGCGTAAGCCGTTTCCAGATGTGAATTGACGCCCTGCTCACGCAGGATTGCGACGCGCGGACGCGCGCCCTTGCCAATGAACGGAGCCGATACATCCTGTGTCGGATCGAAAGTCAGCACCGGCGAAATGCCAGGATCAGCCGGATCGAGCAACGCATCGTATTCGGCGTCGGCACACGCGGGGTTATCGCGTAACCGCGCGATGCGCCAGCTCACTTCGCTCCATGCACGCTGCAACTCATGCCGCGGCGCTTCGTAAATCTTCTTCGCATCGCGATAAATCTCGATGGCGTCACGCTCGTTCGGCTTGCCGATCACTTCGCTGCAAGCCGACAGCCCGTGTTCGCGCAACACAGCCATCACGGCATCGCGGTCCGCCAGAGGCACCTGGATCACACCACCCAGCTCTTCCGAGAACAACGCGCGAATGGTCCGGTCTTCACGACGGCCGCTGGTCTGCTTCGCCCAGTCCTTGGCATCGCCGTAATCGGATTCGTGGTTCGGATCGAGGATCAGCATGTCGACGTTCAGCGACACGCCCACGTGCCCCGCAAACGCCATTTCGCAGACAGTCGCCCAAAGGCCGCCATCGGAACGATCGTGGTATGCGAGCAGCTTGCCCGCGGCGTTGAGCGACTGGATCGCGTTGAAGAACCGCTTCAGGTCCTCTGCGTCGTCGACGTCGGGAACCGTATCGCCAATCTGCTGCGTGACTTGCGCCAGAATGCTGCCGCCAAGGCGATTCTTGCCACGCCCGAGGTCGATCGAGATCAGCACCGTGTCTGTGCCACGCTGCAACTGCGGCGTGAGTTGTCGGCGGACATCTTCAACCGGCGCAAACGCCGAAATGATCAGCGACACCGGCGACACGACTTCCTTCGCTACGCCCGCCTCGTCCTGCCACTTGGTGCGCATGGACAGCGAATCCTTGCCGACAGGAATGCTGATGCCCAGCGCCGGACACAATTCCATGCCGATAGCCTTCACGGTGTCAAACAGCGCCGCGTCTTCGCCGGGACTGCCGCACGCTGCCATCCAGTTGGCGGACAGCTTCAGCTTGTTCAACGATTCGATCGGCGCCGACGCAATGTTCGTCACTGCTTCGCCGACCGCCATGCGACCGGATGCGGGGGCATCGATCACGGCAAGCGGCGTGCGCTCGGCAATGGTCATTGCTTCGCCACGGAAGCCCGCGTAGTCCATGGTCGTGATCGCGCAATCGGCGACCGGCACTTGCCACGGGCCGACCATCTGGTCGCGCGCGGTCGTGCCGCCCACCGAGCGGTCGCCAATCGTAATCAGGAACGATTTGCTTGCGACCGTCGGGTGCTTGAGCACGCTCACCGCGATCTCCGACAACACCATTCCGGTGACATCAACCGGTTCGAACTTCAACACCTCGCGCTTCACGTCGCGATGCATCTTGGGCGTCTTGCCGAGCAGGACTTCCATGGGCATGTCGACGGGTTCGAGCTTTTGATCCGCGCTCTTCAAGTCGTCGATCAACTGCAACTGGCGTTCTTCCGTCGCGACGCCCACCACCGCGACCGGGCAGCGTTCACGCGTGCAGATGGCTTCGAAGGCCGGCAAGCTTTCCGGCGCAATCGCCAGGACGTAACGCTCCTGCGCTTCGTTCGACCAGATTTCTCGCGGCGACAACCCTGATTCCTCAAGCTGTACGCGACGCAATTCGAAACGTGCGCCCTTGTCCGCGCCATCGACCAGTTCAGGAAACGCATTCGATAACCCACCCGCGCCCACGTCGTGGATGCTCAGGATCGGGTTCTCAGCGCCCAACTGCCAGCACGCGTTAATCACTTCTTGCGCGCGCCGCTGGATTTCCGGGTTGCCGCGCTGGACGGAATCGAAGTCGAGTTGCGCGGTGTTCGCGCCGGTCGCCATCGAACTCGCCGCGCCGCCGCCCATGCCGATCCGCATGCCCGGACCGCCGATCTGGATCAGCAACGATCCCGGCGGCAAATCCATCTTGTGCGTGTGCTGGTCCGAGATATTGCCGATGCCGCCCGCAATCATGATCGGCTTGTGATAACCCCTCACGCGCCCCGCAGCGTTCTGCTCATACGCGCGGAAATAGCCGCCCAGATTGGGCCGGCCGAATTCGTTGTTGAACGCGGCCGCGCCAATCGGGCCATCGATCATGATCTGCAACGGCGATGCAATGCGCTCCGGTTTGCCGTACGGCTCGTGCGCATCCGATGGATTCCTCTGCGGCACCGGCACGGCGCTGTCGCGGGCGTTTTCCCATGGCTGGCGTGCATCGGGCAAGTCCAGGTTCGATACCGAGAAACCCGCCAGGCCCGCCTTCGGGCGCGCACCGCGGCCGGTCGCGCCTTCGTCACGGATCTCGCCGCCCGAGCCTGTTGCCGCGCCGGCGAACGGCGAAATGGCGGTCGGGTGGTTATGCGTCTCGACCTTCATCAACGTATGCGTCAACTCGGTGTGACGGCCGTATTGTTCGTTCGAACCACGCGGGAACCAGCGTTCGGCCGTGCCGCCTTCCATGATCGCCGAGTTGTCCGAATACGCGACGATCGTGCCGGCGTGATTCAGCTTCTCGGTGTTGCGGATCATGTTGAAGAGCGAGATGTCCTGCGGCTCGCCGTCGATGGTCCACTGTCCGTTGAAAATCTTGTGACGGCAATGTTCGCTGTTGGCCTGTGCGAACATCATGAGTTCGACGTCGGTCGGATTGCGCTCCAGTTGCTTGAACGAATCGACGAGGTAGTCGATTTCATCGTCTGCCAAAGCAAGGCCAAGTTCCGCGTTCGCCGTTTCCAGCGCGCTGCGGCCATGGCCGAGGATATCGACGGCTTGCAGCGGCTGGGCCGGCAGTTCGTCGAAGAGATGCAGTGCGTGATCCCGCGACGGCGCAACGCTTTCGGTCATCCGGTCGTGCAGCGCGGCCGCAACTGCAGCGCGTTCCTGCTCGTTCAACGCCTTCTTGCCGCCAATGCCGCTGCCGAGCAAGCCGCTTTTCAGGATCACCGTATATTCGATACCGCGTTCGATCCGGCGAACCTGCGTGAGGCCGCAGTGATGCGCGATATCCGTGGCCTTGCTCGCCCAAGGCGAAACGGTGCCGAAACGTGGCACGACCATGAAGGTTTCGTGCGCGCCGCGCTCGGTGCTCGCCTCGAACGGCGTGCCGTAGTGCATCAGCGCGTGGATGCGGTTGCTGTCTTCATCGGAGAGCGGATCGACTGAGTTCACAAAATGCAGATACTGGCCGCGCACGCCGACAATTGCCGGGTCGATGCGCGTCAATGTTTCGAGCAGGCGGGTTTGACGAAAATCGGAGAGGGCCGAAGCGCCGGGGAAACACGAAAAGTGGGCCATTGTCGCGGTGCTTAAAGGACGTCGGGACGTCGAAGATGCCGAGGCAGACGTCAAGACGAGAGACGTCGGAGCCAGTTGCGGCGGTGCCGCAACTGGCGGTGGGAAGCCCCGGATTATAACCCGGAAGTGTCTCGAAAACGGACCCGGGGCCAAGCCGTGAAACGGGCTGACGACGGCACTCCAATCTCTGAAATATCCCGGAATGTTTCGCGGAAGATCCGGCGGCGTCCTTTAAAAGCCTTGCCACACCTGGTTTTTCAGCCGCCAACCGGGTCAATAGCGCCGCTGCGTCACGCCTCCCGGCGTCCCGTCGGCGCGCGTTTGGCGCTATCATTGCGCGCTTTCCCCGACCGGCGTTGGGTCGCACAAAAGTCGCACAAACGCCGGTTCGCCTCTCTCACGAGAATCCCGGCGAATCCCGGGCGCCCTGACACATCGGGCGCCGGCTCGTGAACCAGTCTGGTCTTGCGCCTTCGGGCGAGAACGAAACATGGATGTCATCGTCATCGGCGGCGGAATCGCCGGCATCGCCACCGCGTATCAATTGCGTGCAAACGGGCATCGCGTCTGCGTGGTCGAGCGCCATGCCACTGTTGCGCAAGGCGCAACCTACGGTCATGGCGGCTCCGTGTTGCCCTCGCCGCTCGACGTGTGGTTCGGACCGACGTTCATGCAGACACGGCGCGCGGTCAAAACCGGCATTGTGTTCAAACCCGGCTTCAATTCCGACACCCGCGAGTTCGCGAAGCAACTCGCGCGGTTCAAGGACCCGGAGCTTTTCACCAGTCAATACGCCGCCCTGCGCCCGCTGGTCGACATATCGCGCGACGTGATCGCCGATATCGACTCCCGGTACGCACTCGATTACGAACAGCGCACCGGCGTGCTGCACGTGTTCCGCCATGAACGCGATCTCGAGCTGGCGCAGTCTGCGATTGCCCTGCTGCAGCGCTTTGAGACGCCGCACCGCATGCTGACGCCCGAGGAATGCGTGGCGGCCGAGCCGTCCATACCGGACGATCCACCGCTTGCTGGTGGTGTATTGCTCGGCGACGCCCGCACCGCGAATTGCCCGTTGTTCACCAAGCTGCTGAAGCAAGTGCTGGAAGACGGCGGCGTGCAGTTCCAGCTTGGCCGCGAAGTCACGGCCATTCGC
>NZ_JAQGMM010000182.1 GCF_028292365.1 Caballeronia sp. | reverse complement strand
GCTCAACCAACTGGCGCACGCCCGACCCGCCCTCGCGCAACACCAGCGAATGAGCACATATGGCTTCCAGCGTCACTCCGCCAGAGGCGGCCGACAATGGATGACCACTCGGCGCAATCGCCACGATTTCGTCCTCGCGCCACGCCGTGACTTCAGTCCCCGGCGGCAAATCAGCACCCACCGGCCCTTCGATCATCGCGATATCCAGCGAACCCAGCGCCGCGACGATTTCGGCCGTATTTCCGTCGATCGTGTGAACCGTCACATCCGGATGCTGCCGATGAAACTCCGCGATCAAATAGGGCAACAGGTAACTCGCCGGCGTCGTGCTCGCGCCGATCCGCAACGTGCCGCGCTCGAGCCCCCGCAGCGCATTCCGGTACGCGTGCGCCTGCCCGACTGTCTCCCGGATTCGCGTGGCATAAACCGCGAGCTGTTCGCCGGCGGCCGTCAAGCAAATGCCACGACCGGCGCGCTGATACAAAGGCTCGCCAAATTCATCCTGCAACTGACGCAACTGCCCTGAGACGGCCGGTTGCGACAAATGCAGCGCAACGGCGGCCCGGCTGATGTTGGCATGTTCGGCGACGGTGGCGAAGGTTATAAGCTGGTCTGGAGTCATTGCGTGTAACTATCGGCTGGATGGATAGTTTACATCCTAAATGACGATTTCTCATATCGATATATCAATACTAGGATTAGCACATCGAATACGTCGACCAAAACGGAAAAAGCCGTGAACTCCCTCGCCCCTCCTGCCGCATCTCGTCCCGGTCTGACCGCCCCAGCCGGTCAAACGCGTGGTCAACTGAACGGCATCTTGTTCGTTGCGCTCTTTGCCGCCGCTGTCACGCAATTAGCCGCGCTGCCATTCATCTCGAATCTGGGACTCAGCCCGCTGATCGTCGGCATTGTCGCGGGAGCCATCTACGGCAACGCGCTGCGTGACGGCATGCCGGAAAGCTGGGCATCCGGCGTAAACTTCTCCGCTCGCAAACTGCTGCGTATCGCAGTCGGCTTCTTCGGGCTGCGTGTAAGCCTGCAGGAAATCGCTCAGGTCGGGTTGCCGGGGCTGACGGTGTCGGTGCTGGTGGTGGTGAGCACGCTCGTCATTGGCACATGGGTGGGCATGAAGCTGATGAAGCTCGACCGAGATACAGCATTGCTGACTGCGGCCGGCAGCGCGATCTGCGGTGCCGCAGCGGTGCTCGCATTCGAATCGACATTGCAGTCCGAGCCGCATAAAAGCGCGATGGCGGTCGGCAGTGTCGTGTTGTTCGGCACGCTCTCCATGTTCCTCTACCCGCTCGCGTTGCACCTCGGCTGGCTGCATCTGGACACGCTGGGCGTCGGCTTGTTTTTCGGCGGCACGATCCATGAAGTGGCACAGGTGGTGGGCGCGGCCAGCAACGTGAGCCCGGAAGCGACGCACATTGCGACCATCGTGAAAATGACGCGCGTGATGCTGCTCGTGCCGGTGCTGCTCGTGATCGGCATGTGGGTGAACCGCTCGCGTAGCAACGGTCAAACCGACGGCAGCGGCACGAAGCGCAAGCTGGCGATTCCCTGGTTCGCGCTCGGTTTCCTCGCGCTCGTGATCGTGAATTCGTTGCACGTTTTGCCTGACACCGCGACGCACACGATGAACACGCTCGATACCTTCGCGTTGACCATGGCGATGACCGCACTGGGTATCGAAACACGGATCGCGCAGATTCGCCAGGCGGGACCTCGCGCGCTGGTGACCGGCGCCATTGTGTATGCCTGGCTAATCGGGGGAGGACTCGCGATAACCCTGGGCGTCGAGCGCCTGCTCGGGTAACGTTCGTAGAGGTGCCGCTTGCAGCAACGCAAAAGCCCCGCCGCCCGCGCGGGGTTTGTGCTTTTCAGCGAGATTACAGGCGCGATGTACAAACACCATTCAAGCGCAACGGCACGCGTGTTGCTACCCTCTTGGCTTTGGGTTTCCAGCAATCACACCGCGAGGAGTTTGCCTATGGCCTACGAACTGTATTACTGGGATGGTCTTCAAGGCCGCGGCGAATTCGTCCGGCTAGCACTGGAAGACGCCGGCGCTGACTACGTTGACGTTGCACGCGGCGCGAAAAAGGACGGACAAGGCACCGGCGCCATGATGAAGATCATCAACAGCAAAACCGAGCCGCACATTCCGTTCGCCCCGCCATTCCTGAAGGATGGTGAACTGATCATTCCGCACGTCGCAAACATTCTGCAATATCTCGGGCCGAAGCTCGGTCTCGCGCCAAAGGACGTAGGCCTGCGCTATGTCGCGCATGGCTTGCAGTTGACGATCGCGGACATGGTGGCCGAGGTCCACGATACCCATCATCCGCTCGCAAGCGATCTGTATTATGAAGACCAGAAGGACGCTGCGAAAAAGCGCTCGAAGGATTTTATCGAGAACCGGGTCCCGAAATTCATCGGTTATTTCGAGCGGGTGCTCGCGCAAAATCCTCAGGGCGATACGCAGATAATCGGCAACACGACTACGTACGTGGACCTGTCGATATTTCAACTTGTCGATGGCCTGCACTACGCTTTTCCGCGTGCGATGAAAAAATTCGGCAGCTTGTATCCGCGCGTGGCGGCATTGCACGACGCCGTGCTGGAACGACCGAATATCGCGGCTTATGTTGACTCGGAACGCCGGATTCCCTTCAACGAATCCGGCATCTTCCGTCATTACCCGGAACTGGATCAGGACGCCTAGAATTCCTGAACCGGCCGGCCTGTATCGGATAAACGTATTCAAAAGGAGTATCAGATGATCGAAACAATTCCGTCCTTCGGACTCGGCACCTTTCGCGTGGACGCGGAGAAAACCGCCAAGTCAGTCACCAGCGCGCTGCAACTCGGGTATCGCCATATCGATACCGCGCAGCTCTACAAGAACGAAGAAGCCGTTGGTAAAGGCGTGCGCGACTCGCTCGTGCCGCGCGACGATATCTGGGTCACCACCAAAGTCTGGCATGACCGGCTGCGTCGTGACGACGTGGTGACAAGCCTGGTGGAAAGCCACAAGAAGCTGAATATCGGCACGATCGATCTCGCGCTGGTGCATTGGCCGTCGCCGGATAGCGTGGTGCCGATCGCCGAATCCATCGCGGGGTTTCAGGATGCGCAGAAGCAGCAGTTGATCCGGCATTTCGGCGTGTCGAATTTTACCGCGCCGTTGCTCGAGGAAGCATTGAACGCGCCCGGCGGCGAGGGCATTGTGACGAACCAGTTCGAAATCAGCCCGTTCCTCGCGAACCGCAAGCTGGTCGAGGCAACGCAGAAGCTCGGCGTGAAGGTGACCGCGTATATGCCGCTCGGCGAAGGCCGCGCGCACAAGGATCCCACCTTGGTTGCCATCGCGAAGAAGCATGGCGTAACGCCTGCTCAAGTGACATTTGCGTGGCTGCTGTCACGCGATATCGTCGTGCTGTCCGCGTCGACGAATCCGGAACATCAGGAACTGAACTGGGACTCGCAAAAGGTACGACTGGACGCCGACGATATCGCGAAGATCGATGCACTCGACGAAGGTCAGCGAAACGCGAAGCCGCCGTTTGCGCCGAAATGGTGATCGAGTAGTTTCACGTAGGACGCAACCCGGCTTTGATGTGACGAGGCCGGGTTTTCAATAGAAGCCCCCCTTCGCCACTCAGCCCAAATGGGTCCGCTTCTCGCGTGCGGGCACAACATTGTTCGTAGAAAGCGCCTGCACGATACCGCAGTCCGTCGTCGCTTCTTCCGTCGTGCATTGGCCCCTCAACGCAACCAGTTGCGACTTGAGTTGCGTCAACTCCTCTATCCGCCTGTCCACATGAACAATGTGTTCATCGACGAGCGAATTGATCGAACCACAGGGTTCGCCGGGCGCATCGGTTGCGCTGAGCAAACGCCGGATCTCTGCATGCGTCATGTCCAGCGCCCGGCAATTGCGGATGAACCGCAGCCGTTCCGCGTGCTCTTCCGTGTAATTCCGATAATTGGAATCCGTGCGGCTGGCCTGCGGCAATAAGCCCTCTTTCTCGTAGAAGCGGATGGTTTCAGTCGTGCACTGAGCCATTTTCGCCAATTCACCGATTTTCATTGCTTGCGCTCCTGGTCAACGCTTGACCTTGAAGTGGCTTCAGGACGTCTACTCAACCATATATTGCCTCTGGAGGCCACATGGTTGATCGATCCACCGTTATCAAAGCTACGCCGCAGGACCATGGCGCGGCGTGTTGCACGCATGCTCACGTTGAGGTTACCGGAAAGGCGGAGCCCTCGTCGGTCACACGACCAGACGACAAATTATTACGCTCTGCTGCCGCCGGGGACACGCAAAGCGTCTTTTTCGTTGAAGAAATGGATTGCGCTGCGGAGATCGCGTTGATCGAGAACAAGCTTTCCGCGCTGCCCGCCGTTAGCGACATGAACTTCGACATCATGCAGCGCCGGGTAACAGTCAGCCACATACCCGGACAGCAAGAAACCATCATGCAGGCGATTCGCTCGCTGGGCATGTCCGCGACGATTATCGACCCTGATAGTACGCGCAAGGATGACGCTCCCCAGAAGCGCCGTCGCGCATGGCCGCTTGCGCTGGCCGGTGTTGCGGCAGTGGGTTCCGAGATACTGAGCTTCGCTGCTCTTTCCGCTTCGATGTCGAACTGGCTTCCCGCCTGGTTGCCGCAATCGCAACCTTCCTGGCTGCCATCATGGGGTTTGCTGACCTCGCTACCCAACGCGATCGCGGCAGCGCTTGCGCTGGTCGCCGTCATCGCGGGCGGCCTCGGCACCTACAAGAAAGGCTGGATCGCGCTGCGCCACGGCAATCTCAATATCAACGCGTTGATGAGCATCGCCGTCACGGGCGCGCTGATGCTCGGCCAGTGGCCGGAAGCGGCGATGGTCATGGTGCTGTTCAGCGTAGCCGAACTGATCGAATCAAAATCGCTTGACCGGGCACGCAATGCCGTCAGCAAACTGCTGCAACTCTCGCCGGATCGCGTGACCCTGCAACAGGCCGATGGCAGCTGGAGTGACGTCGACGCCCGTCAGGTCGAGATCGACGCCATCGTGCGCGTCAAGCCCGGCGAGCGGATAGGACTTGACGGCGTCGTCACGGCAGGTCGCTCGGTGGTCAATCAGGCGGCGATCAGCGGCGAAAGCCTTCCCGTCGATAAAACCCCCGGCGACACTGTCTTCGCCGGCACGCTAAACGCGTCAGGGTCGCTTGACTATCGCGTCACGGCCCGTGCCGATGGCACCCTGCTCGCGCGGATTATTCACGCGGTATCGGCGGCGCAAGCGTCGAAGGCGCCCACGCAGCGTTTCGTCGACCGCTTCGCGCGTATCTACACGCCCGTTATCTTTGCGCTCGCCCTCCTCGTGGCAGTCGTGCCGCCGCTTTTGTTCAGCGGCGCGTGGCAGACCTGGATCTACAAGGCGCTCGTGCTGCTCGTGATTGCCTGTCCGTGCGCCCTGGTCATCTCGACGCCGGTGACAATCGCGAGTGGGCTCGCCGCTGCCGCCCGCAAGGGGATTCTTGTCAAGGGTGGCGTCTATCTCGAGATGGGGCGCACGCTAACCGCCCTCGCCTTTGACAAGACCGGCACCATCACGCGCGGCGTTCCTGTTCAAACGGATGTCCACATCATGAGCGGCGCCGACGCGCAGCTTTGTGGCCTGCTCGCTGCCAGTCTCGCGGGGCGCTCGGATCACCCGGTATCCAAAGCTGTTGCGCAAGCGGCAAACATCGAGGAATTGAACCGTTTCAAGGTCGAAGAGTTTGCAGCACTGCCCGGCCGCGGCGTGCAAGGCATGCTGGACGGGCGCAGCTATGCGCTTGGCAACAGACGTCTGGTCGCGGAGCGTGGTTTCCTGAGCGCGGACACAGCCAAGCGTCTGGATGCACTGGAAAGCGAGGGTAAGACCGCCGTCATGCTGATCGATGAAAAAGGTGTGCTCGCGCTGTTCGCGGTCGCCGATGAAATCCGCGATGGCAGCCGCGATGCAATCGCCGCGCTTCGCAAGCTGGACGTCCGCACCGTGATGCTGAGCGGCGACAATGAACGCGCTGTAGCGACCATTGCACGGGACGTGGGTATCGATGAAGCGCACGGCAACCAGTTGCCCGAAGACAAACTCGGCGCCATAGCGGCCCTGGCGTCGAACGGTGCGCGGGTCGGCATGGTCGGCGACGGCATCAACGACGCGCCGGCACTCGCGCGCGCGGACATCGGCTTTGCGATGGGTATCATGGGCTCGGACGCTGCGATTGAAACGGCCGATGTGGCGCTGATGGACGACGACCTTCGCAAGGTGGCCGCGTTCATCGGTTTATCGAAAGCGACGCATTCCATTCTGGTCCAGAACATCACGCTGGCGCTGGGTATCAAGGCCGCGTTCCTGGTCATGGCGCTTACTGGCTCCTCAACGCTCTGGATGGCGGTTATCGCCGACGTAGGCGCAAGCCTGCTCGTGATCGGCAACGGTCTCAGGCTGCTGCGCAAGTAGCGCCGAAGCGCTCTGAGCGTGTCGGGTGTGCGACGTTTTTTCCACCGCATGGATGATATCCTTGCCCGCACATTCAGCCGCCCCGTTCAGAGCTTACGTGCTTTCATTCCTTCTTAAACTTCGCACCCGGGCACAGATCCGGTTTCGCTTCTCCGAGTCCCACACCATGCTCGTGTGGGCCGTGATTGTCGGCGTGGCAGGCGCGTTCGCGACCTCGGCGTTTCGCGTTGGTATCGACGAAATGCAGCGGCTTTTTGGCGGTGATCACGGTAACTTCGTCGAGATGGCCACGCGCCTGCCGTGGCCTGTGCGGGTCGCGTTGCCAACGGCGGGCGGATTGATCGCAGGCCTGTGCCTGCTGATCGCTCGGCGTCGTTCCACAGGTCAGGCGAATGCCGACTACATGGAAGCCGTGACCATAGGCGACGGCGTCGTGCCGGTCTGGCAAAGCCTGTGGCGCAGCATTTCGTCGCTGTTCACCATCGCGAGCGGCGGGTCCATCGGACGAGAAGGCTCGATGGTGCAACTCGCGGCGCTGTGCGCGTCGCTGATCGGCCGCTGGGTCCACTTCGATCCGCCGCGCCTGCGCCTGCTTGTCGCCTGCGGCGCAGCGGCCGGGATCACCTCGGCCTACAACGCGCCTATCGCCGGCGCGTTCTTCGTGACCGAGCTCGTACTCGGCTCCATGGCCATGGAAAGCTTCGGGCCGATCGTGGTGTCGTCGGTGGTCGCGAACATCACCATGCGGGAGTTCGCCGGCTATCGACCGCCTTACGAAATGCCGGTGTTTCCAACGGTCGCCGGCGTCGAAGTGCTGCTGTTCGTCGTGCTTGGATTGATCTGCGGCGTGCTCGCGCCATATTTCCTGCGCCTCCTGGCAGCATCGAAACAACGCTTCGCCAGGCTGCCCCTGCCCTTGCCGATCCGGCTCGGATTCGGTGGCCTGATTGTCGGCGTAATCTCTATCTGGTATCCGGAGGTCTGGGGCAACGGCTATGAAGTCGTCAACTCGATCCTGCATCATTCGTGGACCTGGGAAGCGCTGGCTGCAGTGCTCTTCTTCAAGATCGCCGCGACCGCGGCAACCGCGGGTTCTGGCGCGGTAGGCGGGATTTTCACGCCGACGCTCTTCGTGGGCGCGGTGGTCGGTTGCTTGTTCGGGCTGGCGGCGCATACGATCTGGCCGAACTCCACATCTGCGCCGTTTGCTTACGCGATGGTCGGCATGGGCGCGTTCCTCGCTGCGGCCACGCACGCTCCGTTGATGGCAATCCTGATGATCTTCGAAATGACGCTGAGTTATCAGGTCATGCTGCCGCTGATGCTGTCGTGCGTGGTGGCATTTTTCATTGCGCGGGCATCGGCGCAGACGTCGATGTACGAGGTCACGCTGCGTCGCAACCGTGACGAAAAAGAGCGCTCGCGACTCGCCGCCACGCAAATGCGCGAGCTCGTGAAACCGGCCGATACCGTGGTCCCGCTCGATGCAGACGTGAAAGCGATGACTCGGGTGTTCCTCGAGTATCCGGTGAAGTACCTTTATGTCGTTGATGCGGATGGGCAATTTCGCGGCGTGGTGGCGCTGAAGGACATCACGTCCGATCTGCTCGATGAGCGCGACACCGCCATCAAAACTGCCGAGGATTATCTGCAACCTCATTTCGATGTCCTTACACCGGACATGTCGCTGGGTGAAGCGTTGCAGCATTTCCTGGCGTTCCAGGGCGAGCGTTTGCCGGTCATCGACGGCCCGACGCGCCCGGTGTTACTCGGCGTTGTTTATAAAACGTCGCTTCTCGATGCTTACTTCCGATTAAACCCGGCATCACGCTGAAATTGCCCGATATTGCTCAAAGCGTGCAAAATTGCGGCAGTGCTGGAGCACCCATCAAGCATCGTTGAAGCATCCGCTTACGACCTTATTCTAGAATTCGCTCGAACAACGGCAGCCCGCGCCGTTTGAAACAAGGCTCGGAAGGCAAGCACCATTCATCGGCCAAAGCGCTGTCAAACCGCACTCATCGATTGGCATGGCGTTTGCTCGAATCCTCGCTACTATTCTCCGTACGGCCTCGTGTTTGTGCTGCCTGTATGTCGCTTGTGCAAGCTCGCGTGAGTTTGTGTACTAGTGTCTGGAGGGTTGAGCGATGAAAACCTCAACGGCTTTATTGATGGTTCTGGTATCCGTGTCGTGTTATGCCGCGCCAATCCACACCGACGATGCGGCAATCTACACGGCTCGCCAGGCTGAAGCCATGCGCGCGGCGCTTGCCATTCGCGCCAATGCGCCGCCGGTCTCGCCGCCGGCCCCAGAGGTGCGTGCGCAGGAACTCGATCACGCTCACTGGTTCCATGTGGAATTACCCAAGCCGCGCGCGCCCAGTCACGGTATGTCAAGCCGGCTCATAGAAGTGCAGACGTGAAGGTGCGCCGCTAACATGGCGCCTCGGATTGACCACGAAACGACCACGAAACGACCACGAAGAACAACCAAGGGCACCAATGACCGATACGCACGTGAATGCCAGCTTGAATGACGAACCGATCGATGACGAAATCGCAGAGGTATTGCGCGATCTGACGTTTCCGACCAACAAGGACGGCATTGTCGATGCGGCGCGCGCTGCGGGGGTGAGCAACGACGTCATTGCCGTGTTCGATGGATTGCCTGAGCAGGATTACGCGAGCGCCGACGCCGTGGAGCAGTTGCTAGGCAGTAACGGCGGATCGGGGCTCTCCATCTGAGCGACGTTTTTTCCCCGCCCCGCTCAGACCACATCAGACCCAAACACCACCCGGCTAAAAAACTTCGCTAGGACGGCTTCGGACATTTCGCTGCCGCAAGCCTGCGGATCCGACGTATAAAAAAACTGCATTCCGTCGATCAACGCTGTGAGTCCAAGCGCAAGCTGCTCTGCCGGCATGGGCAACGGCGTTCCCGCCCGCTCTGAAAACGCGACAATATAAGCGGTTGTCGTCTGCAACAATTCCCGGATGAATGCGTTGAATTGCGCGCGAAATTTGGCGTCGCGGCTTGATTGCAATTTCGCTTCAACCCACAGCAGAAAACACTTGTTGTCGCGATAACACTCGCTGTAATACTGCAACAGGCGGGCTTCCATGTCGGCCCGGCTCGCTTCGCCATCGAAGATGGAATGCAGGCGACCCATGATCCCGTCGTGATCGCGCTTGAGCAACTCCAGAAATAAAGCGGACTTGCTGCCGAAGTTCGAATAGAACGCACCGCGCGTATAACCAGCCGCCGCCGCAATGTCCTCCACGCTGGCCGCAACAAACCCCTTCTTCATAAAAACAGTTTGTGCAGCGTCCAGCAAACGCTCACGCGTTTGATCACGGCTTTGCTCCCGGGTAAGGCGAATTCGTTTCATCGGCTGAGTTTAGCATCTCAAAATTGGATTATGATACGGCTTTGATTTCAGATACAGAGTTGTATTAGAATTCATCGCGTATCTGGCGACGAAGGACTGGAAAGCATGATGGTCATGGTATACCGCCTTTCCAACCATCGAGCCCCGAATAACGCCACATCTTGAAAATGCGCAGCGACAGGCCGTGTCGACGCTGCGCACCGACCGTGTATGCAAGCCCCTCTTGCAGGCACGGGAAGCTTTTGCGCCGAGGTCATTCGTGATTCTGCAAGTCTGTCGCCGCACGTTGTCATCGCTCCGATCGCGGTTAATGCCGTTCACGTTCCCCGGGTCGGGGTCTTCCGTTCGCCACGCCCTTGGCTTGTCACTCGGCGCGGTGGTGGTCGTCGCGCTCAGCGCCTGCGGCAAGAAAGAAGCGCCCCCTGTGGCGCTGCGTCCGGTGGTCGCCATGGCCGCCGTAGCCGACACGCACACGGTGCAGTCATCGCTGCCCGCCACCATCGAAGCGCGCTACTCGACTCCGCTGTCGTTTCGCGTGGGCGGGAAGATCATCGAGCGCCGTGTGCGTCTGGGCGACAGCGTGAAAGCCGGCGAGATCGTGGCGAAACTCGATCCCGCCGATAACGCCAAGAACGCCGCGAGCACGGCCGCGCAACTCTCCGCCGCCCAACACCAGCTCACTTATGCCGAGCAGCAAGTCACGCGCGACCGCGCCCAGGCGCAGGAAAACCTGATCGCACGCGCGCAGCTCGAACAAACCGAAAATGCCTATGCAGCAGCGCTCGCGCAGCGCAACCAGGCACAGGCACAGGCCGCGTTGTCGGCCGATCAGTTGAAATACACCACGCTGGTCGCTGACCGCGCCGGCGTCATCACGGCGGAACAGGCGGACACGGGACAGAACGTATCGGCGGGACAAGCCGTCTATAACCTCGCGTGGAGCGGCGATATAGACGTGGTGTCGGACGTGCCGGAAACGGCGCTCGGATCGCTCGCGGTCGGCCAGAAAGCCACCGTGACGCTCGCCGCGCTGGGAGGCAAACAGTTCGCTGCCCGCGTGCGCGAAGTGTCGCCGGCCGCCGATCCGCAAAGCCGTACTTATCGCGTAAGGATGACGCTTGAAGCGCCCACGCCGGAAATCCGGCTTGGCATGACCGCAGACGCGGCGTTCGCGCAGGTGGCCGCATCGAGTGTGTCGGGTGCACCGGGCCAGGCGTTCACGCTGCCCTCCACCGCGCTGTTCCACGCCGGCAAACTGCCCGCGGTCTGGATTGTGAAAACGGACGACTCGCTTGAATTGCGGCGCGTGGACGTGTCGCGATACGGCGAGCGCACCGTGACGGTTTCCAACGGCATTGCGCCCGGTGACCGAGTGGTGTGGCAAGGAGTCCATACCGTTTCTGCCGGCCAGAAAGTGCGCGTGGTTGCGCCGTTGCATCCGGAAGATTTCGCGTCATGAGCGACCAGGAACGGGAATCAGCAAAAGCCGCTGCCAATGCTGCCGCGGCGGCATCGGGCGATTATCGTCACGAAGAAGGCAGTTTCAATCTCTCGGCCTGGGCCCTTCGCCATCAGGCACTGGTTGTCTTCCTGATCGCGATGGCGACCATTTTCGGGGTCCTCGCGTACACCCGGCTCGCGCAATCGGAGGACCCGCCGTTCACGTTCCGCGTGATGGTCATCCAGACCTTCT
>NZ_JAQGMM010000123.1 GCF_028292365.1 Caballeronia sp. | reverse complement strand
TTGCCGGTCATGCAGCGTTTTGCCGATCGCGCGGAGCAATCGTGTCATCTCGCCGCCTATGACCGGGGCAATTTGCTTGTGATCGCCCAGGTCGACGGGCCGGGGACATGGGGGATTTCGGTGCGGCTCGGCGCGAGGGTCGGGTTAATCGATACCGGTTCGGGCCGCGTGATCCTTGCGTTCCAGAGCGCGGAACAACGCGCGCACATGCTGGCCGAGCACACGCGTGTCAAGGGTGAGTCCGCGCTGGATCCGCTCGCGCTGGAAAATGCATACAGGCAGATTCGCGCAGATGGTTTTCTCCATAAGGAGAGTCAGCAGACCTTCGGTGTGATGGACGTGAGTTTTCCACTGCTCGGGCCGTCGGGCCAGGCGATTGCGACGCTGACGTGCCCGTATCTCAGGCGAATCGACGAATACGTGGCGCCGTCTCTTAACGAGGTCAGTGCGCAGCTTGGTGAAGCGGCAGCGGCGCTGTCGATGTTTCGCGAACCGGATGCGGAGTTCGGTGATTCGCAGGATTTAGGTGATTTACGAGATTCGAGCGCGGCTTAGGGCTGGTGGCTTAGGGCTGGCGGATTCGTTGTGATGACCCGGCCGGAAGACTCGGTTTGCTTCGTTGGAAAGATCCGGTTTTGCGGATTCGCGAGGTTCCGGATCGGCGCGACGCGTTAGAATGGCGACCCTCTCAAAAAGCGGATCGTCGCTCCACGCGACGTTTCGCGTCTTTTTCTACGCAAGGCAATGGCGAAACTCCTCTCCGATCCCGAATTTCAGCGCTTCTCCGAACTTCAGCAAAAGCAGTCCAGCTTCACGATCACAAGCGAGGAAGCGGATGAGCTGCGCGATATTGTCGCCCGTGCGCAGCAAAAGCGCGACGATCGCGCGGCCGCAATGCAGTCCATCGAAACGTTTATCAAGCAGTTCGACATTGGCGCGGACGAACTCTTTACGGCCGACCAGATCGCCGATGCCGCGCGCAATTTCGGCCTGATTCCCGCGGCGAAAAAAGAACGTGTAATGCCGCCGCAGTTGTCGTTCAACGGCAAGCCGTATCAATGGACCACTCGCGCCCTGCCCGACGACATTCGCGTTCCGCTGTTCGAAGCGTTCACGTCGGGCGCGTCGGTTAAGGCGTTCATTGCTACGCCCAAGGACGCTACGCGTTGCGCGACGACTATCGCGCGTCTGGAGCGTGAAACCGGCAGCACTTATGCCGATGCGTGGCTGGACGAGTTGGCCGTATCTCGCGCGCAGGTCGACGAAGCGCTCGCAAAGCTGCCTGCCTGATTTGAGGAGAGGCGGTCGCGGCCAGGCATGTTGCAGCACACATTCTGGGCGCTCACCACGACGGCCGGATGCCAGCATTCCTCATCTGCACGGTCTCGATAGTCTTCATGACGACAGTGCGCCGGCTTCTGCTTCTCCTCCGGCCAGCCGCATCCTGAAACCGGTCACGCCCGGATCCTCCGTGGCCGTTATCTCGAATCCCAAACGGCGCGCGAGTCCGATCATGCCGGTGTTCTCGCGCAACGCCTCGCCGACCAGCCAGCGTGTTCCGCGCGCCCGGCTATAGGCGATGATCCGAGTCAACAGCAACGTTCCCAGCCGCTTGCCCTTCTGATCCGAGCGCACCGCGACTGCGAACTCGGCCGTCTCGTTATCCGGATCGGCAACGGCGCGCACTACCCCCAATGTCTCGATAGCATCGTGTTCACCCGTGACGGCGATAAACGCCATCTCGCGGTCATAGTCGATCTGCGTCATGCGAGCGAGTTGCGAGTGGTCGAAACTGCGCACGGAGCTGAAGAACCGCAGACGCAGATCGTCCGGTGTCATTGCAGCAACGAAAGCGCTGTGGGCGGCTTCGTCGTCGGGACGGATCGGCCGCACGGTGATAAGCAAGCCGTTCCAGTCGAGCGTCTCCTCCAGTTGCCGCGGATACGGTTGAATGGCAAGCGGCGTGCGATGCGCGGCCAGCGTCAGGTGGGGTTCATACACCACGACCGCCTGACGGGTCACGCGCACCGTCAACCGCAACGCGACAATCTGCTCGATCTCGCAGACAGCCTGCGACAAGGCAGTCAACGCAATCAGCAAATTCTCCGCAGGGAGTTCGCGCGCCCTCGGCGAACGCATCACGAGGTCTCGCGCCAAAACAGGATTGAGTGGCGGAAATGCAAATTCGTGCATTGCGTCCGGCAAACCGAGTGCACCAGCAGCCTTGAACTCGAACACAGGTCCGAACACACGATGGTTCAGCAAGCGGACGTCGATTTCGATGGCATCGACGCTGCGCGGACCTGCCGACCCCGCCTTCACGACAACGCCAAACTGCGCCAGCACCCGCGACGCCCGCTCGCCGTCCAGCTCCGCGACGCCCGCCGTCAACGCCGCCATGATCTGAGCTTGCGCGCTGTCCAGCGCGACCAGGGTCTGAGGGCGCGGCCCGTCGGGCGTTTGCATCAATAGCTCGCGACCCTGGCGATAATCCACGAGCCGTGCGAAGCCCCGCGCCAGGCGTTGAGGCGTGGTATGGACGGGAATTCCGTGGGCATGCAATGCGTCGCGTGTTGCATGGTCCACGCAGCCGAAAAAGCAGGTCATCAAACCGCGGTACGCGTGGCTTTGCTGCTCGATCAGCACGCGAGCGACTTCCGCGACAGGCGCGGTGTGCGTTGGCGCGTGAACTACGAATGCTGTCCCGGTCTCGCGGTGCGGCGCCAGCGCTGCGAGCACCGCGCCGAAGTCCGCCGCGGTGGCGGTGTCTCCGAGTTGCAGCGGGTTCTCCAAACGCGCGTGCGGCAGCGCAGCGGCGACTGACACGCGCGCAGCCTCGGGCCAGAGCGCAAGCGCATCTCCAGCCGCGGCGAATGCGTCGGCAGCGAGCGCGGCCACGCCGCGATCGCTGGTGATGACGGTCGCCCGGTCGCTTGCGGCCACACGGCCCACGCCAAGGGTCTCTATTTCATCGAGCAAGTCGTCGAGTGAGTCGACCCGTACCAGGCCGGCGCGCCGGAAAGCGGCGCTGTAAAGCGCATCGAAAGGATCATCGTGGCCGGTGCGTAAAACCAGCACGGGCTTGTTGCGCGCCGCCGCTCGCGCCGCCGACATGAATTTGCGCGCCATTCGCACCGACTCGATGGCCATCAGGATCGCGCGTGTCCGTGAGTCGCTTGCGAGGAAATCGAGGATATCGCCCACGTCGACGTCAGCCTCGTCGCCCAGCGCGACCACTCGAGAAAAACCCAGGCCACGTGCGTTCGCCCAGCCCATCACGCCGTTGGTCAACGCGTTCGACGCCGATACCCATGCCACCCCCCCTGGCGCGATGGCGCATGACGGCGCCCCCAGCACCGCGCCCACAGCCGGCGTCGTCACGCCGACACTGGCCGGACCGACCACGCGCAGCAAGAACGGCCGCGCAGCCGCAAGCGTACGGCGTGTCCAGTCCCGGCCCTCCCCTTCGCCTGCCTGCCCGATGATGACCACCGCCCGCGTGCCACGCTCGCCCAGTTGGCCAACGATCTCCGGCCATGTGGGCGGTGGCGTGCATAACACCGCCACGGTCGGTATATCCGGCAAGTCGCCGATGCCCGCGAACACCGCGGCCCCATTCAACTGACGATGCTTCGGATTCACCGGCCAGACCGGGCCCGCGAAGTTGGCGGCGCTCAGCCGTGACCACACCATTTCGCCGATACTGCCCGCACGCAGCGACGCCCCGATCACGGCAATCGACTTCGGGTTGAACAGTGCATCGAGATTGCGTACGGTCATGCGGCCTCCGTCAATGGGATCTATCCAGCATAGGCGATTCCCAAGTCCCCAACTACTAGCCAGATGGCCTATGTCCCGCCTTTTCCAACGCCCGTTCTTACATTTCCTGATGCCCAATATGAGAATTCGTTTTGTCTCAACATCAACCGAACGGGCTATTGTTTCGCATCGGGAACCGAGGTAATTTGATCGAACGCGGGGCAGGAGCAATTCTGGTTCGCGGAGGAGGCATGTTTACTCGGCCACAAGAAAAACCGAGAAGGGGTGGGCGGTCAGGAATCACTATGCGACATCTTCCATCATTGATTGCGTTGCGTTTCTTCGAAGAAACGGCGCGTCATTTGAGTTTCAACCGCGCGGCGCGAGCGTTGTGCGTCACACAAGGAGCTGTCAGCCGTCAGATCAGGCTACTGGAAGAATCACTGGGCGTGAAGCTTTTCGAGCGCGACCATAGAGGAATCCGCTTAACACAGGCAGGTGTGTTACTGATGCCATCGGTAACAGAGGCATTTGACGTGATCGAGCGCGGAACGCGCCACTTGACGGGAACTTTCGAGCGCAAGCGTTTGATTGTGTCATTGCCGCCCACATTCGCCACGCAGTGGTTTTCGTCACGGCTAGGCGCACTGGCGGAACAGTTGCCGGACGTCGACCTCTCTATTCGTACGCAGGAAAGCGACGAGTGCCATTGCAGCGTGCGCTTCGGGCGAGACGCGGCAGCGCATGGGTGGTCGGAGTTGCTGATAGTGGAGCGGCATGCGTTGGTGGGATCGGCATCGTTCACCGGAACGCCGGTCGAGACCTTGCTGGATCGATTGCCCGCGCTTCACGTGCTGCACGAGGACGTGCGTCTGAACCTATGGCCGGACTGGCTGGCGAAAGCGGGATTGCCGCCGCGTTATGCCGAGAATGGTATTGAATTTTCGAATCTGCAGCAGGCGATCCATGCGGCGCGACGCGGCGTAGGCCTGGCCGTTGTGGATCTGAACATGATTGCTGATGAGTTGACCGAGGGTGCCCTCGTGAGAATGTCGGACGTCGAGATCAGCGGGCCATTCGGATACTGGCTGGACGTACCGGAAGCGCACCGCGACGCCAGCACCGTGACCGGCTTCGCCGATTGGCTGCGCCATGAAGCTGCCCTGCCCGTTTGAACAGCAGTCTCAATCTACGCTGGAAGTACGATAAGAAGCGCAGCCGGGAACATCGTCCAACTGCATGCTTACCGGTATGAAATGGTGAAGGTTGGATGTGCATTCGCCGCTCCGCTGCGGGCATTGCCTCACGCAGATAAGCAGGACAGTCGTGCAAATTCAGCAGCGTTGGGGAATGATTCGAATCACACTATTTCGCTCGTGTGTTCAAACGTCAGCACGACCAGACTCTACCGCGCAACAGTCACCGGCATCGCTGCATTGTGCGCACCCGTCTCCCCGCTCGCTTGCATTTCACTTCCCGGCACGCAATGCGATTGCAGCGACAAATACCCGGGGTTATAAGCCTTCGCATCTTTCTTCGGCAGCGTATAAGCAATCCGGCATTGCTCCACCGGGCCGCTGCCCCACTTCACCGT
>NZ_JAQGMM010000028.1 GCF_028292365.1 Caballeronia sp. | reverse complement strand
GCAGCAGATCTTCCTGATGCGCTTCGAGCGTGCGGAACGCAATGCCCGCATGGTCGGCCAGGAAGCGGCTCATCATCGCGGGCATGAGCGGCGGCGCAAGCGAAACAAGGCAGCCGAGCGTGATGGCGCCGGACATGCCGCCGTCCATTTCCTTGGCGGCCGTCTGCAGGTCTTCCGCGTTTTTAAGCAGGTCACGCGCACGCCCGAGCATGTCCCGGCCGGCTTGTGTCAGGGATAACCCGCTCGCGTGATGACGGATAAAAAGCTGGACACCGAACGACACCTCCAGGTCCGCCAGCGCCGTGGAGATGGACGGCTGGGAGATATGCAGCAGCTTGGCCGCGGCGGTGAACGACAGGACTTCCGCCGTAACGACGAAATACCTCAGCTGACGCAGCGAATAGCGTAATTGCGCTGGTTCCATGATCCGCCCCGTGGTCTTGTCTAGCGCTTATTGTGCGTGGACATAAATAGGCTTGCATAGGCAAAAGCGATGATTTGCATTTTTGAAATATGTTTTTCGGATGCGTCGCCCGAGCGTAGATTTTGCGAAAGGTCAGGGCAAACGCGAGGAGGACGACATGCAACGAGACAGCGGCTTATCAAAATGTGCAGCGGAAAGTGAAGACGTCGCAGTCAGAGACGTAGACGCCTTGCGCTCTTCGTTCCTGGATTCCATGGCGTCGAACTCCACTTCGGTTCACGTAGTGACGACCGGTACCGGCGACCGGCGTTTCGGCGTCACGGTCAGCGCCTGCAGTTCAGTATGTGCGGACCCGCCCACGTTGCTGGTCTGCATCAACACACGCAGCCCGGCGAATGTTGCGTTGGCAGAAAACGGCGTATTCGCCGTGAACCTGCTGAACGTGGCGCAGCGCGGTATAGCGGATACATTCGCCGGCCGCTCGGCAACGTCCAAGCCCTTCGACTTTTCCTGCTGCACGCATACGGCCGGCACGCTGGGCGTACCGCTTATCGATGGCGCGGTGGCCGCGCTTGAATGCCGTGTGGTCGCGCAGCAGGTGATTGGCACGCATACGGTGTTTTTCGGTGAAGTGGCGGCCATCACCCGTGCGCCGGTGACGCACATGCCCTTGCTCTACTGCAAGCGCGACTATGGCCAGTTCCTGGCCTTTTAGACGATCTCGTTCCAGACGCTCCAGCACCTATTCCCGAACGACATCCCAACGGACCGAGGTACAGTAAATGATCAGAACCGGCGAGCAGTATCGCGATTCAATTCGTGACGGACGGCAAGTCTGGATCAACGGCGAACGCGTGAATGACGTGACCACGCACCCCATGTTCAAGCCTATTGTTGATATCCGTGCACGTATCTACGACATGGCGCACGAGAAAGCGACGCAAGGCGTGATGAGCTACGTCGATGAAAAGACCGGTGAGCGCAACGCTATCGGCCTGAAGCTGCCGTACACGCAACAGGACTGGCACGACAAGCGGCTGGCGGTGGATACCGTGCTGGATGACGTGGGTGGTATCGCAACGCGAGTGGGTGATGAAACCATCGGCGAGATGTGGTCGCTGTATGACGGCAAGGATGTGCTCAACGAAGTGGACCCGCGCTTTGCGGAGAACATTGAGCGCCATATTCATCGCACGTTGCACGAGGACCCGTTCCATGTGTCCGCCAACACGGACCCGAAGGGCGATCGCTCGAAGCCGCCGCAGGAACAGGACCCGGACATGCTCCTGCATGTAGTGAAAGAAACCGATGCAGGCATTGTGGTGCGCGGCGCCAAGTATGAGACGGCGGCCGCGTATGCGAACCAGGCGTTCGTCAAACCGACTATCGCCAACTGGGGCGACGCGAAACTCTCGGACTATGCGGTCGGATTCATCGTCAACATGTCCGCGCCGGGGCTCAAGTTCATCTGCCGCACGGGCTTTGCGGGCCGGGCGAATCCGGACGACTATCCGCTCTCCAACCGCTGCGATGAAATAGATACGCTGCTGATCTTCGACAACGTCCTGATCCCGTGGGAAGACGTGCTGTTCTATCAACACACTAAAGCGGCTACGTTTATTCGCGCCACGCTGCATCGCTATAGCGCGTTCGCATTCGTTCAACGCAACCTGCGTCTGGCCGATTTGATGATCGGCACCGCGTTGTTCAATGCACGTCAGACGGGACTGGAAAAGCAACAGGCCGTGCAGGAAAAACTGTCGACCCTCGCGGTGTACAGGGAGACCATCAATGCCCATTTAACAGCCTCTATTACATGCGGTGAGCGTAGCCCTGCGGGGCTGATGATGCCCAACCAGTCGCTGCTTTATACCGGTCGGGTGCAAGCCTGTTCGCGGCTTCACGAGATGATGCATCTTGCCCGCGAGTTATGTGGCGGCCAGATTTGCGTGACACCGGATGCGGCGTCGTTTGCGAATCCCGAGATCAGCGACTGGCTCGACAAGTACTACACCGTCAATGAGAACTGGGTCTCCGACGACCGCCGCAAGTTGCTCGCCTTCGCCCGCGACTTGCTGAATTCGGACTACGCCGGACATCGGCTGACGTTCCAGTTGTTTGCTCAATCGCCGCCATTCGCGCATCTGGGCGCCGTGTTCCGCAACTTCGATTTCGACAGTACGCTTGGCTACGTGAAGAAGGCTGCGAACCTGTCGGACCGTGTTGTTCAATCCAGCGCAGAGCCGCGGCTCAAGCGCGTAGTGTGAGGTGTCCATGAGCCATACCCGCATCCGCAAATTCAATACTCGCGAGACCTACCCCGAGCAGAAACTGGACAATGACCTGTGCCAGGCGGTGGTCGCGAACGGCACGGTCTATTTGCGCGGCCAGATTGGCCAGGACCTGGATACGCGCGAATCGGTGGGAGTAGGTGACGTCGCCGTCCAGACCGAAAAGGCCATGGCGAACATCGCGATGCTGCTGGACGAAGCCGGCAGCAAGCTCGAGGATATCTGCAAGATCACGGTCTATCTCGTCGATGTCCGTTATCGCGAGGCGGTCTATACGGTGGTCGGCAAGTGGCTGAAGGGCGTGTATCCGGTCTCCACCGGACTCGTGATTTCGGCGCTCGCGCGGCCCGAGTGGCTGGTTGAGATCGATGTGATTGCCGTCATTCCAAACAGTTGAGCGGAGTCTTCTCATGACCTTTTCACTGGCTGGCCGATGCGAGCTTACAGGCATGGTCGGCGGCATTGTGTGCAGTTCGAGCATTGCGGTGCCCAGCCGTTGCTTGTGGGCGAGTCCGCATGGCGTGGTGCTGAGTCAGAACGTGACCGATCCGCGGCTTGGGGTGCTTGGCCTGAATTTGCTGGCGCAGGGATTCGGGGCGCAAAGTACCTTGCGGCAGTTGCAGGACGCACGGCCCTACGCCGAGTGGCGACAGCTTGCGGTGCTCGACGCCGATGGTTCGCGGGAAGCCGTCACCGGTGCGAAAGGGCTTGGCACGATCGCGACGAAGGCGGGGCGCGACTGTATCGCGGCGGGTAATCTCCTGGCACACGATGGTATCCCGGCCGTCATGGCTGAAGCCTTCGAAGCGTCTCATGCGAGTTCGCTTGCCGAGCGGTTGATTATCGCGCTGGAAGCGGGCGCGGCGGCAGGCGGTGAGGCAGGACCCGTGCATTCAGCGGGTTTTTGCGTATACGGGCGGGATGTCTGGCCGCTTGCAGAATTGCGGGTGGACTGGTCGGATGAACCCATCGCCGACTTACGCGCGCTATGGCAGCGCTACGAGCCGCAAATGAACGACTATGCAACGCGCGCAAAACGCCCCGGGCAGGCGCCGTCGTATGGGGTACCCGGAGACCTCTAGTTCGTGATCGCTCTCTCCCTTAGAACCCATCGCCTCAATCTACACGCAAGCGTTGACTTTGCGCATTGTCTGCGCTGAAAGGCGCGGCTGATTTTTGTCCAAGCGCGGCGGAATGGGCTTCAGCCAAAGGACGGCTTTGGTCTATCCGCGCGGTGTTTCGTTCTGCGTCAAACAAAACCCTAGGCGCCCGCACAAACGTTGTACAAACCATTGCTATTCGCAATTACGCAGACGTTCAGGGTCTTTAACCAGTTGGTACGCTTGATCCGTTAGGATTTGCTGAAAGCACATTTTCAGTATCCACCGGGGAGAGCAATCCTTTGGCATCCAAGACGGAGCTAAAAAGGTTCAGGTCGAACCTGGCCGACGAACTCGACAGCGCGGCGCTTTACGAAACGCTGGCGAACGTCGAGCAAGATGGCTCGAGGAAGGCCATTTATGCGGAACTCGCTGCGTCGGAGTTCACGCACGCGCAAGTGTGGCGCGAGAAACTTCGGGCGAATGGCGTCAAGGTCCGGACGCATCAGTACAGCGCCAAGACCCGGGTCATGCGGGCGCTCGTGCGAGTCTTCGGCCCGGATTTTGTCCTGCGTACGGTCGCCGCTGCGGAATACGCGGACAGGGATAAATATGCGGGGCAGCCGGACGCCGCGCAGATGGCGGAAGAAGAGCATCGGCATGCGGACATGGTGCAAAGCGTGGCGAATCGCAAACGCCCGGAGAAGTCGAAAGGCGCGGAGATTGCCGAAGCGGAGTCGTGGCACAAGGGCGTCTCGTCCGGCAATGATCTGCGGGCGGCTGTCCTTGGGGCGAACGACGGGCTGGTATCGAATTTTTGTCTGATCATGGGGGTAGCAGGCGCGGGGACCAACAACAAGACGATCCTGCTGACGGCCTTCGCCGGCCTGATCGCGGGCGCGTGTTCCATGGCGTTGGGTGAGTGGCTGTCCGTGACCAATGCGCGGGAACTCGCACGCACCCAGATCGCGAAGGAGGCGGACGAGCTTGAACACACGCCTGATGCTGAGCGGCACGAACTCGCGCTCATCTATCAGGCAAAGGGCCTGGATAGCGATGAAGCCAAGCGGGTTGCCGCGCAGATCATGCGGGACAAGGACAAGGCGCTCGACACGCTGACACGTGAAGAACTCGGGCTTGATCCTGCCGAGTTGGGCGGGAATCCCTGGTCTGCCGCCGGTGTGTCGTTTTGTCTGTTTTCGATGGGCGCAATCTTCCCGGCAATGCCTTTCCTGTGGAGCAGTGGACTCGGGGCAATCATCCAGTGCGTTGCGTTAAGCGCATTGGCGCTCGCTGCGATCGGCGTGTTCACGTCGCTTTTCAATGGGCGTGGAGCAGCATTTTCAGCGATGAGGCAAATCGTTATCGGGTGTATCGCAGCGAGCTTCACGTTCTGCGTGGGGCACTTGCTTGGCGTGTCAATATCATGAGGGTTTCATGAGTTCGAATGCGTTAGCGGGTGTTCGAACCACAGGTGCGGCTCGCATGGCGTTTCAGTTACAAGCCACCCACCGAATCGAGCGTCCTGCCGCGATCAATGCGACTCGCAGCTAGCGTCACCCACGGGTTGCTGTACGTGTTGCTGATCGCGCTGCCGCTGATGGGTTGGGCGAACGCATCGGCGCGTGGCTGGACCGTGTCGCTATTCCATGTTGTCCCGCTGCCCGCGCTCGCCGCGGCCGGCTCGGCGTTCGGGCATACGCTCGGCGACGTCCATAAGCTCACCGCCTGGGTTTTGCTGGGGCTCATTGGACTGCACGTGGCTGCTGCGTTATTCCACCAGTTCGTCATCCGTGATGGCACGCTAAGCAGGATGCTGCCCGGCGCGCGCAAGATGCGCTGAGAACGGGGGACGTTCTTGTTTTCATCGCCGTGCCTCTCCCGGAAACCCTTCAAGTCAGGCAGTGTCAGCGCGATAACGGTTGCAATGTCCTCGTCATGCATATGGCGCTCGCCGGGCAGATGCTTGCGAACTGAAGGCTCAGTCTGATCAATTCAGGGGCTGCGACCCGATCCGCGACTTCATAGCCGGATCGGAGAAAGAAGGCAGTTGCGGTCGTGGTCAGAAGCCACAAACGCTCGATTCCGGCAGTGGCAGCCGATTGCTGTACAGCGTCGACCAGCGCCGCTCCTACGCCTTGCGAGCGTAGGCTCGGCTGCACCGCCAATGATCGCAAAAGGCCGGCTCGGTCATGCACCTCCAGGCCGACGCAACCCATCAGCCGAGCGCCGGAATCCTCGCCAATGAGGAACTGGATCGGGGCGCTCTCCGATAAGTCCTCAACCGGAAGCTCACTTGCAACCAACAAGGCCCGTATGAGGGTGTAGTCTTCCGCGCGTGCGGGACGTATGTTCATCGTCGCTGACCGATTTTCAAACACTACTTCTGCATCGCGCCGGTTGCGGCGGGGCCGTCTGCAGACCTGTGAGCAGGGGCGAATCGCATCGCGACCAGAAAAGCGACGGTCGACACAAGAGACACGCCGAGAATCACCCATTCAACCAACGCGTAGTTCCGCTGGACTGTCCAAAGAGCGGCGGCGGAAATGGGTGCAATGCCCTTCGCGATGTTCGATGGTGCCGAAAGCAAGCCACTGATCGCGCCATATCCCTCGGTCCACATCGCATCCTGGACGATCGTGCCTCGCAGGATTGTCATCATCCCGTTCGCCCCTCCGTAGACGAGTGCAAACAGCATCAACAGATAGGGTGACGTCCCCGCGTACAGCAGCACGAGTACTGAAACCGGAAAGGCCGCGGTGACGATCAATCCGACGCGCTCGGGTCGCAGGTTGCGTCCAACGGCGAACCAGAGTGCACGCGCTGCTACCTGAGCCGGGCCGATGATCGCCATGGTGGTCAACAGCCATCCCGCTGGCACCTTGCGCGCGAGCATGAGCGGCACCAGGTGGAACGTCAGCGCTGCGAATGTGGCGTAATACGCCGTGAAACACACAGCCAGCGCCCAGAACGTCGGCGTGCGCAGCGCGCGTTGAGTCGAGGTCGTGTTCACAGCCTTCAGCCGCGCCTTATCGCCGACCGTTGCATCGGTCGCACCATTTCGTTTGATCGCGGCCGCATGGATAGGCAGGCTGATCGCGACGTTCATCGCGGCGAGCGCGATCAGCGCGCCTCGCCATCCGAGCCCGTTTATGAAGCCTTGGGTCAACGGGACAAATACTGTGCTGGCAAATCCGGCAACCAGCGTGATGAGCGTTATTTCTGTGCGGAAACTGCCAGGGTAGACGCGCGTCACTACCGCGAAGACCGGGTCGTACAACGTGGCCGCCATCGACATGCCCAAGCCGATCCAAACGACAAACAGCGTGGCCAAGGTGTGAGCCTGCGACCACAACAGCAGCATTGCTGTCGACAGGATGGAGCCCGCCATCATGATTTTCCTGCCGTGGCCGTGGTCGATCCAGGTACCTATCGGGTATGCCGCGAGCCCCGAGACAAGGAGCCCGAGCGACAGCGCCGCATTGGTTTCAATACGGCTCCAGTTCATCGCGTGTTCCATGGGGACCACGAAGAGCGAAAACGCGTAATAGACCGTTCCCCACGATACAAGCTGCGCGACAGCAAGCGCCCATGTTGCGCGGTGGCCGACAGGCGCGGCATCCTTGTTGCGATGGTCGACGAGCGGACTTGATATGCGGCTCACTTGGCTTCATACCAGCGTTGCGAGCGATTGACGACACCGACCACCAGCAACATGACTGGCACTTCGATGAGCACCCCGACCACTGTGGCAAGTGCTGCGCCGGAGTGGAATCCGAAAAGGCTGATCGCGGTGGCCACGGCCAGTTCGAAGAAATTGCTTGCGCCAATCAGGCTCGACGGGCCGGCTACGCAGTGGGCCACGCCCAGTCTGCGATTGAGCAGGTACGCCAAGCCTGAGTTAAAGAAGACCTGAATCAGGATAGGTACCGCGAGCATGGCGATGATTAGCGGCTCGTGAACGATGGCCTCTCCCTGAAATGCGAACAGGAGTACGAGCGTCGCGAGCAACGCCGAAATTGAATAGGGACCGAGCATTGCCACGAGACGCTGAAAACGAGCGTCGCCCTCCGCGAGCAGCGAGCGCCGGATCATCTGCGCGAGAATGACTGGCACGATGATGTAAAGGCCGACTGAGGCGATGAGCGTGTCCCACGGAACCGTAATGGCCGACAACCCCAGCAGGAGCGCCACGAGCGGCGCAAAGGCCACGATCATGATGGAGTCGTTCAGCGCCACTTGCGACAGCGTGAAATACGGATCGCCCCTGCATAGTTGCGACCAGACAAACACCATCGCCGTACAAGGCGCGGCTGCCAGCAGGATCAGGCCGGCGATATAACTGTCGAGCTGGTTCGCCGGCAGCCATGGGGCGAACACGTGGCGGATAAAAATCCAACCGAGGAGGGCCATCGAAAACGGCTTGACGAACCAGTTGACGAATAACGTCACCCCAATGCCGCGCCATTGGCTCTTTACCTGAGTCATGGCGGCAAAGTCGATTTTCACGAGCATGGGGATGATCATGATCCAGATCAACACCGCCACCGGCAAGTTGACGTGGGCAACCTCCATGCGGCCGATAGTTTGAAACGCGCCCGGCAACAGTTGGCCCAGCGCGATGCCCCCGACGATGCATAACGCGACCCACACCGTCAGGTAGCGCTCGAAAAATCCGATGACGGGCCTCAATGCCGAACCGGTATGTTCAGTACTGCTCATTCGGTCCCTCGGCTGGACGCGCACCGATCGCACGCAGCTCGCGCTGAATGGCGTTGCTGTCCAATACGTGCAGCGGTAAGTTCACGAACTGGCTCACCCGGCCGAGTATCTGTCGATAGACCTTGCTGAATACCTGGCGCTTTTCTTCATCCGTGCCCTCGAACGCGGCCGGGTCCTCGAAACCCCAATGGGCGGTCATCGGTTTGCCGGGCCAGATTGGGCAAACTTCGCCGGCGGCCTGATCGCAGACCGTAATGACGAAATCCATATGCGGTGCGTCAGGCGTTGCAAATTCGTCCCAGCTCTTACTGCGTAGTTGAGAGACGTCGTAGTCGAGTGACTCGCAGCGCTCAATAGCGAATGGGTTGACCGTTCCGCTGGGATGGCTCCCTGCGCTATATGCCTTGAATCGCCCCTTGCCGAGTGTGTTGAAAAGAGCTTCGGCCATGACGCTGCGCGAGCTGTTGCCTGTGCACAGGACGAGGATTGAGTACTGTTTGTCAGTCATGTGCGACTCCGGAATTCGATGGTGGACGCAGTCGGCGAGCAGCAGGTTTCCGAGGAATGGTCGGGTTTATTTCTTGACTGCCCGTAGGTAGGCGCGGCCGCGAGCGTCCTGAAGGTTTCCCATGCCACACCTTGTGGGTCGACCGTCCAAGCTTTGTTTGACTTCGCGTAGCAGCAGGTCGCACCTGTTTGCTCTTGCACTGGCAGGTCTGCAGCGGCAAATCGAGCGTTCATCTCTACCAGTTCCTCATCAGTCTCGACCTGGATTCCCACGTGGTCGACACCGGGTTTGGCCCCACGCTGGGAAATGGCGAAGTTGACTGCTGGATCTTTCAACTCCCATTTGCAGTAATCGTCCTTGAGCACGGTCGGCTCGACGTTGCCGAACATCGCGCTATAAAAGCGGATGCTCTCGCCCAGGCTTTGGACAGATACGTGGATGTGCATTCGCTTCATGATTCATCTCCGCAGCAGGCTGGAGGGCTGCTCGCCGCGCACGCTGCGCCTGCACAGCAGTTCTCGGTGAGAAAACCGACTAGGCCATTCATCGCATCGAAATTGGCCGAATAGTAGATATAGCGCCCTTCCTGCCGAGCTTTCACGAGGTCTGCGTGCGACAGATCCTTGAGATGAAAGGACAGACTTGAAGGCGCGAGGCTGAGTTGTTGTGCAATCTCGCCTGCCGGCATCCCATCGGGGCCGGCGACTACAAGCGTTCGGAAAATCGCAAGTCGCGATTCATGTGCAAGAGCGCTCAAGGCGCGTACGACAAGGTTCGAGTCCATGCCCGTAGGATAAATCGATCTTTTCCATATTTCAAGTATTATCGAAATAATGTTCGAACGAGCGGTGGGGCTGGAATGGAAGGGTCGCGCTTGAACTTCGTGAGTGCGGACTGTTGATCCACGGGGCTCGTTTCGAGCGAGGGATGTCTGCCTGCATCAGCGTCCGGCTTAGCATGGCAAATCAACTGACCTTGTTCTGCACGATGCGGGTCATTCGTAGCGGGATGGAATAGACGTCGGTCGCGGCGGTGCGGTCAGTGCTCGTTGCACAGAATGAAGTCCTCCTCTCCGCTGTTTCACGGCGAGAAGTCGCGGGCTTCAATCATGGTGACTGGAGCCACACTTCTAGAGGTCTGCTTATCATGAAAAAGCTTGTCTGCGCATTGCTGACTGCGATTTCGATTGTTCCGGCCGTGTCGTTCGCCCAAACCAGCAACGGTCCCGCCACGCGTGCCGAAGCACGCGCCGAACTTGTTCAACTGGAGCGTGCGGGCTACCAGCCCGCAGCCAAGCGAATTCACTATCTCGATGGGATGCAAGCGGCGGAACAACGCGCGCAAGGGAGCGATAACGCGTATGCATCGCAGAGTGGCGCACACGGAAGCAGCGCACTGGCTTCGGCTACGGCCTCACCGCACGTTGATGCGGCGAACTAGGGCTGGGCGAACAGGACTGGATCAAGGGCCAAGAGGCTCACTGGCCGCATCGATTCGGTCGATGCGGTCTTCTCCTTGCAGCTTCGGAAGAGCACCGGTGCAACAACGCGTCTAGTTATACCCAAGTATTGCAACGGCGGTAATGTCGGCACGATCGGACACGTTGCAGGCAAGCACGGTCATGGGTGCCTGGAGCATCGATACATACGAGGAGCATTGCTTTTCGGTTTTGGCTGCTGCCTTGGATACCATGCTACGGCTTCCTGCAAGCGACGAGGTCGAGGCACTGAGATGATTGAACGTCTTCATGTTGAACACCACTTCGTTTAGTTATCGGCGAAAACAACGGCGTGCCTTGGTAGACGTATGCGCAATGGCGCAATCCCGAGACTAAACACCGGACAGCCGCAGTTCGTGTTCTTCCAGTAAGCGCCAACTGTCAGGTTCAGGACATTGGTAGTGTTACCAATGCAGCCGCTCAGACCCTTGCCGGCCGGGGCTGCGTCACGTGAAGCTCGCGTTAAGCGTATGTTTAGGGCAACAGTATTGAAGATACGCAAGCGTGAGCGCGACTGGCCGGCGTTCGACAGGGACCGACGCGAGCGTTGAATTTACTTGGCATCCAGACCGGATCCAACGCTAAGGGGTTGCGCAACCTCCCCCGAAATCTGTCCGCTCGTATCGCCTTGTGCCTCACCAAGGTGGATACGTTACAAGAATGACCACGTGAACAGCGATGCGGTATCACGCGCGATGCATACGTGGTGTGCTGATTTTCCGAAGGTTCCGAAGAGTTTGCCGTCCCGCTAAGCGCCGGGCGCGGGGGCAAAACGAAGCCCGCGTTGCGTCGAATGGCCCCACGTGATCTCAAGGCCGAATCGCTCTGGCGTGTGTTTTTATTCCGCCAGCGGCCGGTTCGACGTCGCTTCGGGTTCTTCGCCAAATCCTGCTGTCTCGGCCTCGCTGCCATTCACTGCCTTCTCATCTTGCACCGAGCCTTCAATACCGAGTTGCTGCCGTGCTTTCTCCCAATACTCGTCTGCGCGTCCCTCGGGACTGCCGTCTTGTTCCCAAAGATGGAACGCAAGCGTGCGAATCTGCTCTTCCGACATTTGGACGTCCATAGCCTTTCCCGTAAAAGTGAGTATTCCGATCCGAACAACCCCAGTCAACGCAAAGCGTGACTGCTCCAAGCTCGCTTGAGCCTAATGAGTTTGAGAGCAATTTTCGTGACACGCTGGACTTTTCAAAAGGGGGCGAATGACAGCGGGGCGTGATCGTGCCGGTCGCCCCGAAGGAAGTCCCGTCGCGACGCGACGATCAGATTTGGTCCGATACATCAGACGGGATGGTGTGTACATCATGCGACACGGCCTCGCACAACTGCGCCCCGCGCTACGCGGGCAACACCTCCGCGATCCGGACGGGCCGCGCTTCAATGACCGAACGAATGCACGCTAGCGCGATGGCGAGTGCAGCGCGCGCGGCCTCGCCGGTTGGCCCGGACACTTCGCCTGAACGGACTGTTTCGATAAATCCAGTCAATTGGGCCGTATAGGCATCGTGAAACAGGTCGGTGTTGAGCCGGGTAGTGGGGCTGCTCACCCCGTTAGCGCCGAAGTAGGTTGCATTCGAGCGGCGCACTTCTCCCAGCGTCACCATCCCCCCCGAGCCGAACACTTCGCCACGAACGTCGTACCCGTAGACCGCTTGAAAGTTCGCTTCGGCACAGGCCATCGCGCCATTGTCGAAGCGCAGGCTGACGAGTGCGGTGTCGAGCAGACCGCGGGACTTGAAGTCGGGCCGCACCAGTGCATCGGCGAGGGTATGGACCTCGACGACCTCCGAGCCGGGGTTGAGAAAGCGAAGGGTATCGAAGTCGTGAATCAGCGTTTCCACAAAAATCGCCCATGGCGGAACGCGGGTCGGGTCGGCCAGTTCGGGGTCGCGAGTCAGGGAGCGCAGCAATTGCGGCCTCCCCAGATCGCCGGCGACGACGCTCCTGTGCGCATCGGCCCAGGCTTTGTCGTAGCGGCGGTTGAAGCCGACCTGCAGCGGCACGCCGGCTGCGCGCGCGGCGTCGATCGCCCGGTCCGCTTCTTCGATCGTGAGCGCCATCGGTTTTTCGCAAAACACCGCTTTTCCCGCTTCCGCGGCCGCGACGACCAGGCCGCTGTGAAACCGCGCCGGTGCGGCGATGATGATTGCGTCAATATCAGGATTGGCAATGATCTGAGCGGCATCCGTGGTCGCGTTCGAGCAACCGAGCCGGTCGGCAAGACGCTGCGCCACCCCGGCTACCGGGTCCGCAATGGCGGCGAGCTGCGCGCCGTGAACCCTGCGAGCAATGCTCTCGCCGTGGAACGAACCGATCGCACCGGCACCAATCAGGCCGACGTTTACTGTTTTATTCTGACTTGATTTCATTTTGGATTCCTATATTTTTAATAGCTCACACCTGCTGTGAAGGATCGTTCGTTACTGCTTCGCAAGCGTTTCGGCTGAAACAGTGAAGGCGTCCCGAAAGCGCTGCAACGCCCGCTCGCTGCTGCCACTTGCCCAGGCCTCAAGGCCGATAGTTCCGCGATAACCGGCACTCGCCAGTGCGCGGGCAATAGCGGGATAATTGATCTCACCGGTGCCCGGTTCACATCGTCCAGGCACGTCGGCCACCTGAATTTCGCCGATATACGGCAGTGCGCGCCGCACAAGTTCGATCAGATTGCCTTCGCCAATCTGCGCGTGATAGAGATCGAGATTAAGCCGCAGATGCGCACTGTCAACCGCGGCCACCAGCGCAAGCGTGTCGGATGCGCGGGCGAACGGCACACCCGGGTGGTCCACGTCGGTATTCAGGTTTTCCAGGCAGAAAACAATTCCGGCTTGCCGGCCCAACTCCGCAATGCGTGTGAGTGTGTGCTGAGCCGCCAGCCACATTGCCCCTGACGCCAACCGCACCGGTTGAACAGGCAGTCCCACGTCATCCAGACCGGTTCCGTGCAGATTGAGACGCGGGCAGCCAAGCCTGTTTGCGACTTCGATGGATTGCTCCGCTGTGCGTAACAGAGCCTGCGCGCCTTCGCGGGTGATCAGATCGCCTTCGATATAGCCGGTCATCGAGGAAAAGGTGGCGCCGGTGCGCACAAGCGCGTCGATGTCATGCCGGGTCCAGTCCCAGATCTCTACTTCAAAGCCCAGATCCCTGATCTTTTGAACACGATCGACGAATGGCAAATCGAGGAAAACCATTTCGGCGCACACCGCGAGTTTGAACATGACAAATCCTCCAGATATCAGGGTGGGGTCAGCGATACTGGCCCGCGTATTTCTTGACCAGGGCCACGTTGTCGCGGGTCACAAAGCTTGGACCGGTGTCGACGTTGCGCACGCCGAAATGCGGGATGAGTCCGTACAGCCTGAGGCGTCGCTGGAAATTCGCGTCCGCAAGCAGTGTCTTGCGCACCCGCTCGATATCCTGGGTCTTGTCGCGCTTCATAATGGCCAGCATGGCCACGGGAATATAGCCTTGCAGGTACGGTTGCTGATCGATTGCGACCGCCACCGTGCCGTCTTCAATAGCTTTATCGACCTCCGGCGTCACGTCGAAGGTGGCGAAATAGATCTTCCCGGTCAACTGGAGCTTTTGCACTGCCCGCAGCGACGGCACCGCGGAGGTTGGACCAAGCGTGAGGATGGCCTGCGTATCGGGACGTTTGCGCAAGGCGGCAAACACTCGGTTCTCGACACCGGTGGGATCGTTGCCCGAATCAATCGTCGCCTGCTTGAAATCCTCGCCGATCGCATCACCGAAACCACGGCAACGCTCGAAGGACACGGGATTCGTCACGTTGTTGTTGACGCAAAGGAAACGCTTGACGCCGGCAGCCTTCGCTCGTTCGCCCGCGGCCTTGCCAGCGTCATACTCCGGTTGCCCGACATGCAGCAAAGCACCCAGTGATTCGCTCTGCTGAGCGGTGCCGGAGTTGAACGTGATGACAGGGATATGTTTCGCGATGATCCTTCCGATCGGCGCTTTTACGACGTCATAGTCGGGAATGGTTGTGACCACTCCATCGTAGTTGCGAGCTGCCGCCTGATCGAGAATGCGCGTCATATCGGCGAGATCGCCGTTCGACGGATTGCGGTAGTTGACCGTTACGTCGAAGTCCTGCCCAGCATCCTTGATGGCGTTCTTGACGACGTTCCAGAATGGATCCGCATCGGGGGCATGCGTAATCAATACAAACTGCGCGGCTGCCGCGAACGCTTGCACGCTGAATGCGAAAGCCGCCACGGCTGCGAGCCATGTGAGTGCTCGTCTCATGTTTTGTCTCCTGATCGCACTGTGATTCGAAAGCCGCTCTGTCGATGCGGTGTAGCCATGCTATGACAGCACGGCCAGCGGACCTGTGCCCGAATATGACCAATCTGGTTATTATTATTAAAATCAATCGCTTGGCGGGTATATCGGGGTCGGAATCGACGCGCGCCTCTGTTAGACTCGAAGCGCTGAAGCCATCCGCCGAAAGGGACCGCCGCCATGCATGCACACGACCGCCATGCGGTGATCGCCATCATCGACAAGCTGGCGGACATACTGCGTTCCGAGCTCGGCGAGACAGCTCAGGACACGTGGCCGGTTATCAACGCGCTGCTGCGCAACTTCCTGAGCGACCGGCACACGACAATCACATCGCTCGCCGATCTCTCCGGCCTGCCGCGCACAAGCGCGCGCCGCATCATCTTCGCGTTGAAGGCGCAGGGCTGGCTGCATCTTCCTCCGGTATCGGCAAGCAGCAGCCGCGCTCAGGTCACACCTTCCGCATTGTTGCTGGAGCACCTCGACAACATCACCGAGCAGACCATCAAGCTGCTCGTCGGCGCACTCGATACCCAGTCGTTCGACCGTTTCAATGCCGGCAGCCTGACCCCCGCTACCGATATCGCATGGCCGCGTCCCGCCGCGTCGGGTTTCAACGACGCTATCGAACTGACGCTGCTCGCGTATGCCGATCCGGTATTCGACATCATCAAGCAGAACCGCACCGATATCGAACGCTTCCTCGGCATACGGCTGCGCATCCTGACCTACCCGCAGGATGTTTACCGCCCGGTGCTTGACGCAGCGCTGGCGCGCTCGTCGAGTCGCGACCACGCCGCGCCTCTGCTGGTCGCCATACCGTTTCCGTGGCTGGCCGGGTTGTGCCACGACGCACGGCTGCTCGATCTGCAAGCTCTAGAAGCGGGGAGCCAGGTGACCGGCGCTGATTTCTACGATGCGGTGTGGCGCGCCGGCTGGAGCCATGGGCGTTTATACGGAATACCGATACAGCCGACGCTCGACTTTCTTTGGTATCGACAGGATCTCTTTGATGCTGAAGGATTGAAGCCGCCGCGCTGCTTCGACGACGTCATCGAATGCGCGCGCCTGCTGCATCGACCCGGTCGCGGCCGCGCCGGGATCGTATGGAGCGCCGCGCCGGGTCTGCCGCTCGCCGAGACGTTTCTGCAGATTCTGGGGGCTCAAGGGTTGCTTTCCGAGGAAGATGGCGTACTCCAGGTCGATACCGATGCAGGCAGACGAGTCGTGGAGTACCTGCGTGCGCTCATCCCCTATTCAGCCGCCCATTTGGGCAGCATTCACTGGGTGCGCAGCGCGCAGATTTTTGGGCGCGGGCAAGCCGCCATGGGTTATCAATGGTCCAATCGATACGGGATGCTTGACAGTCATGTTCTGCTGCAAAAAGGAGGCCGCATCGGCCTGCAGTTACATCCGACGCTGGAACCTGGCATGACACCGATATCACCGCTTGGCGGCGCACTGCTGGCGATACCGTCGGTTAGCGACGACACCGCGGCGCAGCGCGCATGGAAAGCAATCGAAACGCTGACGTCGCCCGAACTGATGAAGTACTTCGTACTCCATGGCGCTGCGGGCAATGCGCGATATTCGGTCGCAGAGGACCGCTACGTCTTGCAACGCAATCGTGTGATGGGTGTGATGGACCAACTGGCAAAGGCTCAGCAGATTCAGGCATTCCCCTCACCGTCGACGCTCCATTACCACGACGTGACGCGGATACTGAGCGACCATCTTGAAGCGTTGTTATTCGATACCGGCAAGGACGTGCGGGCCGGCCTCGGCAAGTTGCAACAGGCGTTGACTCGCGTCCATCCAGCATTCAAAAAGGGGCGGGTGAATCGCAAGACCTGAACCAGGCAGGTCCAGTGGAAACAAGAGGAGCGGGTAGGTTGCGCGAAGCTGGACTGTTGTGGGGCGCCTCTCCGCGAGGCGCGCCAACGAAGGACTCAAGCGTTGCTGCCCGAGGACATGACGGAGCGATTGTCGAACCATGTGACCAACATACTCGAGCAGGATCATTGCGACATTGAGAATACGGCCGCCGTTCACAAGCGGCCGTTGTTACTCACTCTGGGTCACGCCCGGCGGCATCACCCAGATCTTTGCACTAAAAAATCACATACACCTTGCGCATGGCTTCTTCCACTTCCCACAGCCCTTCGGTGTTTGCTTCGAAGAATAGCGTGTCGCCGCTGGTGAAGTGAATCGTGTCTTCGCCGTCCGCCGTAAAGCGGCCGCGTCCCGCCAGGAAATGCATGACTTCCGCCTGCTTCACCGAGCGCCGATAGGTCCCCGCTGAACATTCGAAAATACCGGTATCAATCGCCTCGCTGCCTTTGATCACGCGTTGCACGCCCGAGACTTTAATCGGGGTCGTGCCGGGTAAACCGGCGCTGCCCCAATCCTCGAGATTTTGCAGGCTGACGCTCTGTTTGATTTGCTGAACCTTCATGTGGACCTTATTAACTGATCATTCTTGGTGTCAGACCGCGCTATCCCGCTCTACGGTTCGCTCGATTTTCCCCAGTCGCACAACGGTCACGCCCGGGCGCAGTTGTCGCAACGAAGGCATCACCAGCATGCAGTCGTCGTAAGGTGTATGGATCGGCTCGCCATTCGACCAGCCGATCAAACTGCCCGCTTCCGGGAAAATTTCCAGGCCCGTGTAGGGCGCGGCGAAGCGGAAATCCATGCTCTGCGCCACGACCGGTTGCGTTACGCGTACAACGTGCATGACCGAAGGAAGTGGGCTAAGCCAGTCGTCCGGCAAGTCTTCACTGTCGACCACGCCGGAGAGCAGCAGGAAGCGCGCGGTGGTATCGCGGGCGACCGTGACTGCGCTGCGTTCCCAATGCTGTCCACATTCGATCAACAACGCATTCTTCGGACTGCCTGCGTCGCCGAAACCCTCGTAGTCGCGCATCCGCCGGCCTTCGGGATGGCCCTCATCGCAGATCACCGTGGCCGGCGTGCCGAGTTGCAGCGACAACTCAATGCCCTTGTCCAGCGGACCCGCAACAATCAGCGGCTTGCTGCGTTCGTGCATTGAATGGAGGTCGAGCAGGGCGTCCACGCTGTCAATGACCGGACGCATCTCACGCGCCCGTTCGAGCTCGCTGGACGTACGCGATGTGTCGTCGAGTACCTTGCTGGTCCACACACGGTTGAAGTCCTGATCGACGAAACGAGCGGCATCGGGCTGCGAAGCATCAAAGCTCGCATACGCCGCGACGTTCGCGAACGAGAGCGTCAGGCGGCCGCGCCGTGGCCGCAGTTTCAGGCGCAGCAGCGCATCGACCACGATCGCGCCGCACACCTCGTTCCCATGCGTCAGCGCGTTGATCATCACGTGCGGTCCCGGTACACCAGAGTCGAATGTGTGCACGTACGCAATGCCCGACTCGGACTGCGCATGCACCGAGATATCGGGGAACGTGACCTCGATCGGATAATGTTCAGCCGGCGCGCTCATGCGAGATTCCCCTGGCAGAGGTATTTGATGGAGAGGTAGTCGTCGAGACCGTACTTCGATCCTTCGCGGCCATACCCTGATTCTTTTACGCCGCCAAAAGGCGCTGCTTCGCTGGACAACG
>NZ_JAQGMM010000014.1 GCF_028292365.1 Caballeronia sp. | reverse complement strand
CTCAATGGGATCCGTTGACGCGTCCGATCATCACCGAGTGGGGCGGTACGGTGAAGTTCGAAAACGTCGAAGAAGGCGTGACGGTCGCGAAGCAGATCGACGATGTGACGGGGCTTTCAACGCTCGTTGTGATCGACGTGAAGCGTCGTGGTTCGCAAGCGGCGAAGAGTGTTCGTCCGCAAGTGAAGCTGCTCGATGCGCAAGGCGAAGAAGTCAAGATCCCGAACACCGAGCATTCGGTGCAGATCGGCTTCCAGGTCGGCGCACTGATCACCGTGAAGGACGGTCAGCAAGTGCAGGTGGGTGAAGTGCTGGCACGTATTCCGGTTGAAGCGCAGAAAACGCGTGACATTACCGGTGGTTTGCCGCGTGTGGCCGAACTGTTCGAAGCGCGCTCGCCGAAGGACGCCGGCATCCTGGCGGAAGTCACGGGTACGACGTCGTTTGGTAAGGACACGAAGGGCAAGCAGCGTCTCGTTATTACCGACGTGGAAGGGGAACAGCATGAGTTCCTGATCACGAAGGAAAAGCAGGTGCTGGTGCATGATGGTCAGGTCGTCAACAAGGGCGAAATGATTGTCGATGGCCCGGCCGACCCGCACGACATCCTGCGTTTGCAGGGTATCGAGGCGCTGGCTCGCTATATTGTGGACGAAGTGCAGGACGTGTACCGTCTGCAAGGCGTGAAGATCAACGACAAGCACATTGAAGTGATCGTGCGTCAGATGTTGCGCCGCGTGCAGATCGTCGACAACGGCGATACGCGTTTCATCATGGGCGAACAGGTTGAGCGTTCGGACATGCTGGACGAGAACGACCGGATGGCCGCGGAAGACAAGATCCCCGCGACCTACGAGAACGTGCTGCTGGGTATTACGAAGGCATCGCTCTCGACCGATTCGTTCATCTCGGCTGCATCGTTCCAGGAAACGACGCGCGTGTTGACCGAAGCGGCCATCATGGGCAAGCGCGACGATTTGCGCGGTCTGAAGGAAAACGTGATCGTCGGCCGGTTGATTCCGGCTGGTACAGGTCTCGCGTTCCACAAGGCACGCAAGAGCCGCGAGTTGTCGGATCGTCAACGTTTCGACCAGATTGCAGCGGAAGAATCGTTCGATTTCGGTACGCCCGAAGCAGCACCTGTTGCACCTGCAGAACAGCAACATCCGGCGGAGTAAGTTTTGGAGTTCGGGCCTTTTTACAGGTTCGGGCTTTAACAACTGATCTGCTAGTACAAGAAGCCGCCCGGCTATCCCGGGCGGCTTTTTTTTGCCCTATCGATTGGCTAACGTTGAGTCATGCGTCGGTATGACGGCTCCGTCGTTGGTAAAATCGGGGCACTCACGCTCTGGCGCACTCCGTCTTCCCCATGTCCCGTTCGCTCGAAATTCTCAAGGAAGTATTTGGCTACCCCGTTTTCCGGGGGCAGCAGGGCGATATCGTCGATCATGTGGCCGCCGGCGGGGACTCACTCGTGCTGATGCCTACCGGCGGCGGTAAGTCGTTGTGTTATCAAATTCCCGCTTTGTTAAGGCGTGAAGCCGGTTTCGGCGCCGGGATCGTCGTGTCGCCGTTGATTGCGTTGATGCAGGATCAGGTGGCAGCGTTGAGCGAAGTCGGCGTGCGTGCTGCGTGCCTGAATTCGACGCTCACGGGCGCTGAAGCCGCTGCAACTGAGCGCGCATTGCGCAACGGGGAAATCGACCTGCTGTATGTCGCCCCGGAACGCTTGATGACGCCCCGTTTCCTCGAGCTGATCGAGAGTGTGCGCATCGGCCTGTTCGCCATCGACGAAGCGCATTGCGTGTCGCAATGGGGGCACGATTTCCGGCCGGAATATATCCAGTTATCGGTGCTGCATGAGCGGTTTCCATCGGTACCGCGGATTGCGTTGACGGCTACCGCTGACGCCATTACCCGCGAAGAAATCGTGCATCGCCTGGCTTTGGACGATGCGCGTATTTTCGTCTCCAGCTTTGATCGGCCGAACATCCGGTATCGGATCGTGGAGAAGGATAATGCGCGCGCGCAGTTGCTCGATTTCATTCGCGCCGAGCATACGAACCCGGACAAGACCACTGACGCCGGCGTGATCTATTGCTTGTCGCGGCGGAAGGTGGAAGAAACCGCGGATTGGCTTAAGAGCCAGGGCGTGCGTGCGCTCCCGTATCACGCGGGAATGGAGTACGAAATCCGTCAGCGGCATCAGGAGATGTTCAAACGCGAAGAGGGCGTCGTGATGTGCGCGACGATCGCGTTCGGCATGGGTATCGACAAACCTGACGTGCGCTTTGTCGCACATCTGGACTTACCCAAGAGCGTGGAAGGCTATTACCAGGAAACGGGGCGCGCGGGCCGTGACGGCATGCCGGCGAACGCTTGGATGGCGTACGGCCTGGGCGACGTGGTCCAGCAGCGCAAGATGATCGACGAATCCGACGCGGACGATACCCACAAGCGTGTGCAGGGTGGCAAGCTAGACGCGTTGCTTGGTCTCTGCGAAGCGGCGTCGTGCCGGCGCGTGCGTTTGCTCGGCTACTTCGGCGAGGCCAGCGAGCCCTGCGGCAATTGTGATACGTGTCTCGAGCCGCCTGAGTCGTGGGATGCCACCCGCGAGGCTCAAATGGCCCTGTCTTGCGTGTATCGAGCGCATAAGGCCAGCGGGTTCCACTTCGGCGCGGGTCACCTGATCGACATCCTGCGTGGCAGCCGGTCTGAGAAATTGCTTCAACGTGGTCATGAAAAGTTGTCCACGTTCGGACTTGGCGCAGCGCTGTCAGAGCAGGAATGGCGCGCGGTGTTTCGCCAATTGGTGGCGTTTGGCTATCTTGCTGTGGACCACGATGGGTTCGGTGCACTGATTCTCACCGAGGCAAGCAAGGCCGTACTCAAGGGTGAGCAGAACGTTACGCTGCGCAAGTACGTGAAGCCCACGCGCACGAGGCAGTCGTCTAGCCGAACGGGTGAACGCGCGGATCCGACGGCCGGCATGTCGCCGCGCATCAAGGCCCGCTGGGAGCGCTTGCGCGCATGGCGGGCGAGCATGGCGAAAAGCGATGGCGTACCGGCCTACGTGATTTTCCACGACGCCACGCTCGCCGAGATCGCGCGCAACGAGCCAGATTCCATCGAAGATCTCAGCCAGATTCCGGGGATAGGCGCGCGCAAACTCGAGCGTTTCGGCGACGAATTGCTCGAAGTCGTTGGCGCGAACTAACTTTTTAACGATCTGATCAAGCCGCGCACCTCCAAGCTATTGACCGCATTACGAATTTCAGATTATGATGCTAGGTTCTCGTTCTTGGATCTGCTAAGAGGATTCTCCTTGCACGCATGAGCAGGGCGAGAAAGTTCGATGCGCAGTCCGTTTTGCTTTGCCCGAAACGGAGGCGTCGATTTTGATCAATTTAGGAATAGACAATGCCAACCATCAATCAATTGGTTCGCAAAGGCCGCGCTTCAGAAGTAGTGAAGAGCAAGTCGCCGGCTTTGCAGGACTGCCCCCAGCGTCGTGGAGTGTGCACTCGCGTGTACACGACGACGCCGAAGAAGCCGAACTCGGCACTTCGTAAAGTTGCAAAAGTTCGTCTGACGAACGGTTTCGAAGTTATTTCGTACATTGGTGGTGAAGGCCACAACCTGCAGGAACACTCGGTCGTGCTGATCCGCGGCGGACGTGTGAAAGACTTGCCGGGTGTGCGTTACCACATGGTTCGCGGCTCGCTGGATACCCAGGGCGTCAAGGATCGTAAGCAAGCTCGCTCGAAGTACGGTGCGAAGCGCGCTAAGGCTGGCAAGTAAGCTTTTGCCGGTCAGGTTGTACAGGTTGCCCGTCAAGGGCGTTCAAGCGGTGGCGCCGGAAGTGCCGGTGCTGTCGAGTAAGTGGTCACCCGGCCAAGCTGGTTAGTCGATAGATAGATCGGGTTTGTTGGTGACCGCGGGGCTGAAATAGCTCCAACTGAAAAATCAAAGGAAGAAACATGCCGCGTCGTCGCGAAGTCCCCAAACGGGACATTTTGCCGGATCCGAAATTCGGCAACGTAGATGTAGCCAAGTTCATGAACGTGATCATGCTGTCGGGCAAGAAGTCGGTTGCCGAGCGTATCGTTTATGGCGCTTTTGAACAGATCCAGACCAAGGGTGGCAAGGACCCGCTGGAAGTGTTCACGGGTGCGCTCAACAACGTGAAGCCGGTTGTGGAAGTGAAGAGCCGCCGCGTTGGTGGTGCGAACTATCAAGTTCCAGTCGAAGTGCGTCCGTCGCGTCGTATGGCATTGGCGATGCGTTGGTTGCGCGAAGCTGCGAAGAAGCGCAGCGAGAAGTCGATGGCCCTGCGTCTCGCAGGTGAGCTTTCGGAAGCCGCGGAAGGCCGTGGCGGCGCGATGAAGAAGCGCGACGAAGTTCACCGGATGGCAGAAGCCAACAAGGCGTTCTCGCACTTCCGCTTCTAAGGCTGTATTCAGGCCTCCCGACCTGGGACGAACGGAAAAACCTCCGGGCGGGTGCGCTTACCAAGCGCCTCGCCCGTTTGTGTTAGGACGCGACTGGCATGTGTCGGTCGCGTCGACCCAATTAAGGATTCAAAGTGGCTCGCAAGACACCTATCGAGCGCTACCGAAATATCGGTATTAGCGCTCACATCGACGCCGGCAAAACGACGACGACCGAGCGCATCCTGTTTTACACGGGCGTGAACCACAAAATCGGTGAAGTTCACGACGGCGCAGCAACGATGGACTGGATGGAGCAGGAGCAGGAGCGCGGCATCACCATCACGTCGGCAGCAACGACGGCCTTCTGGAAAGGCATGGCTGGCGACCGCCCCGAGCACCGCATCAACATCATCGACACTCCGGGACACGTCGACTTCACCATTGAAGTCGAGCGTTCCATGCGTGTGCTCGACGGTGCGTGCATGGTTTATTGCGCTGTGGGCGGTGTTCAGCCCCAGTCGGAAACCGTGTGGCGTCAGGCCAACAAGTACAAGGTTCCCCGTCTCGCGTTCATCAACAAGATGGACCGCACCGGCGCGAACTTCTTCAAGGTCTATGACCAGCTCAAGCTGCGTCTGAAGGCAAACCCGGTTCCCGTCGTGGTGCCAATCGGCGCAGAAGACACGTTCACGGGCGTGGTCGACCTGATCAAGATGAAGGCGATCATTTGGGATGAAGCGTCCCAAGGCATCAAGTTCGAGTACCAGGAAATCCCCGCTGCATTGCTGGATACGTGCAACGAGTGGCGTGAAAAGATGGTCGAAGCTGCTGCCGAAGCCAACGAAGAGATGATGAACAAGTACCTCGAAACGGGCGCGTTGTCCGAAGAGGAAATCGTGAAGGGTCTTCGCGACCGTACGATCGCTTGTGAAATCCAGCCAATGTTGTGCGGCACCGCGTTCAAGAACAAGGGCGTGCAACGGATGCTGGACGCCGTGCTCGACTTCTTGCCGTCGCCTATCGACATTCCGCCGGTTCTGGGCGAACTGGAAGACGGCGCTCGCGAAGAGCGTCGTGCAGCTGACGACGAAAAGTTCTCGGCACTCGCGTTCAAGATCATGACCGACCCGTTTGTCGGTCAGCTGATCTTCTTCCGCGTGTATTCGGGTACGACCAAGTCGGGCGATACGCTGCTGAACGCGACCAAGGACAAGAAGGAACGTCTTGGCCGTATTCTGCTGATGCACGCAAACCAGCGCGAAGAAATCAAGGAAGTGCACGCAGGTGACATCGCTGCCGCGGTTGGTTTGAAAGACGTGACCACAGGCGACACGCTCTGTGATCCGGCGCATCCGATTGTTCTGGAACGCATGATTTTCCCGGAACCGGTGATTTCGCAAGCTGTAGAGCCGAAGACCAAGCCTGACCAGGAAAAGATGGGCCTTGCGCTCAATCGTCTGGCTCAGGAAGATCCGTCGTTCCGCGTTCAAACCGACGAAGAGTCGGGCCAGACCATCATTTCGGGTATGGGCGAGCTGCACCTGGAAATTTTGGTTGACCGCATGCGGCGTGAATTCGGCGTTGAAGCAACCGTTGGCAAGCCGCAAGTTGCGTATCGCGAAACGATCCGCGGCAAGGCTGAAGACGTTGATGGCAAGTTCGTCAAGCAGTCGGGCGGACGCGGTCAGTATGGCCACGTTGTCATTACGCTTGAACCGAATGAGCAGGGCAAAGGCTACGAGTTCCTGGACGAGATCAAGGGCGGTGTGATTCCGCGCGAGTACATCCCGGCTGTGGACAAGGGCATTATTGAAACGCTGAAGGCTGGCGTGCTGGCAGGCTTCCCGGTGGTGGACGTCAAGGTTCACCTGACGTTCGGTTCATACCACGACGTCGACTCGAACGAAAATGCATTCCGCATGGCCGGTTCGATGGCGTTCAAGGACGCAATGCGCAAGGCAAGCCCGGTCATCCTCGAACCAATGATGGCTGTGGAAGTCGAAACGCCTGAAGATTACATGGGCAACGTGATGGGCGACTTGTCGAGCCGTCGCGGTATCGTCCAGGGTATGGAAGACATGATTGGCGGTGGCAAGATCGTGCGCGCTGAAGTCCCGCTGTCGGAAATGTTCGGGTATTCAACGTCGCTGCGTTCGGCGACGCAAGGTCGCGCTACGTACACGATGGAATTCAAGCACTATTCTGAAGCTCCGCGAAACGTGGCAGAAGCGATCATCAACGCGAAATCCAAGTAATTCGGTAAGCCAAAAGTCTTTAACCGATCAACATATTTGAAAGAAGGTAATCATGGCAAAAGGTAAATTTGAACGGACCAAGCCGCACGTCAACGTAGGCACGATTGGTCACGTCGACCATGGCAAGACCACGCTGACGGCAGCCATCGCGACGGTGTTGTCGAAGAAGTTTGGCGGCGAAGCGAAGGCGTACGACCAGATCGATGCGGCGCCGGAAGAAAAGGCACGTGGCATTACGATTAACACGGCTCACGTCGAGTACGAAACGGCCGCGCGTCACTACGCGCACGTTGACTGCCCGGGACACGCCGACTATGTGAAGAACATGATCACGGGTGCAGCGCAGATGGACGGCGCAATCCTGGTGTGTTCGGC
>NZ_JAQGMM010000010.1 GCF_028292365.1 Caballeronia sp. | reverse complement strand
TCATGCAGGCCAACCAGACGCAAAAGAAGACCTTCCCACAGTACGGAGTCGATCCGTCGCTGGAAACTCCGACCACGCTGCTTATTCAATAGAGGCTGCCTGCGCGGCACACCGCCTGGTGTGCCGGTGGCGTCACGGAGCGGGTTCGGAAATGAATGCATTGCGTATCAAACTTAAAATTGCCGGTGTCCTCGGCATGCTTGTCATGCTCGTATGGCACCCCGCGAGGGCTGCTGGACTCACGGGCGTTGAGATGGTCGACGGTTTCAGGGAGTTGGCCGGTTATGTCGGTTCGCCGTTCCTGCTCGGCGGCGCATGGGTCGCGGTGAAGATCACGCTGATTGCTATGTCGACCGGGCTGGTGCTTGGGCTCGGTCTCGCGTTGATGCGGCTGTCGCGGTTCAAGAGCTTGAACTCAGTTGCGTGGGGTTATATCTGGTTCGTGCGCGGCACACCGCAACTGCTGCAACTCGTGTTCATCTTCGACGCGTTGCCGCTGATCGGTTTGCGTTTCGATGAGATCACGACCGCGGTTATCGGCTTTGCATTGAACGAAGCTGCGTTCAGCGCTGAACTTTTTCGTGCCGGAATCCTGTCAGTGAACCGTTCACAATCGACCGCGGCCGCCGCGCTCGGCATGGGACCGTTGCTCACGTTACGTCGCATCATCCTGCCGCAATCGATGCGAGCGGTGATCCCGGGTCTCGCCAACGACACTATCGGCATGTTGAAGCTGACCTCGATCGCATCGGTGATCTTCGTCAACGAACTGACGTTTCGCTCACAACAGATCGTCGGGCAAAACTTCAAGTTCTTTACCGTGTTCGGCGCGGCTGCGGTTATTTATCTGTTACTGACGAGCGGGATCTCGCTGGTCCAGGTGTGGCTCGAACGTCTCTTCGATCACGAGCGCGAACAGAAGATCACGTTCTCATGGTTCGGGCTGCGCGCATCGACGCGCGATTCGAAACCGGAAGCGTCGGTTGTTTCGCAGGCCACCGTCAAAGAGCCGCCGCTCGCGAACGATCATACGTGGATAGGGACGCTTCTGCCCATCGGGAGCCGCACGCCGCGACATTCCGATGAACCGTTTGTCGCGTGCAAGAACGTCTGGAAATCGTATGGCAAGCGCGAGATTCTGCGCGGCGTCGACCTGTCGATCGCGCATGGCGAAGTGGTCGTGATCCTGGGCCCGAGCGGTTCCGGTAAAAGCACGCTGCTCAAGCTCATCAACCATCTCGAACCGCTCGACTGGGGAACGATAAAGGTCGATTCGCAGTATGTTGGTTATCGCGAGATACCAGGCGGCGGCGGCACGGTGCGCCCCCTGCATAACCTCGCGCGTGCCCGCGCCGAAGCGCGCGTGGGGATGGTGTTCCAGCATTTCAATCTCTTCAGTCATTTGAGTGCGCTGGACAATATCGTTGAAGCGCAGCGACAGGTCTATGACGTGCCCCGCGCCGAGGCGCAAGCGCTCGGCCGCGAGCTATTGAAAAGCGTGGGCCTGGCCACGCATGCGGATTTTCTGCCGCATCGGTTATCGGGCGGACAGCAGCAGCGCGTGGCAATTGCACGTGCGCTCGCGATCAAGCCCAAGTTGATGCTCTTCGACGAACCTACTTCCGCGCTCGATCCCGAACTCGTCGGCGAAGTGCTTGGCGTGATGCGCGGGTTAGCCGATACCGGCATGACGATGATCGTGGTCACGCACGAGATCCGCTTTGCCCGCGATGTCGCGGACCGCGTCGTCTTCATGGATGAAGGTGAAGTGATCGAGCAAGGGCCGCCTGAGCAGGTCATCGACAACCCGACGCACGAGCGCACCCGAAAATTCCTTAACGTCGTCATCAATTAAATGTGAGGCTCCAAGTGACGGACTTCGAAACTTTCGATCTCGGCCGCGTCGTGCTGCAGTCCGGCGCAACGCTGCCTGACATGTGGCTCAGCTACAAGACGTATGGCCGGCTGAACGCGGCGCGCGACAACGTGATTGTCTATCCGACGTTCTATAGCGGCAGCCATGTCGACAATGAGTGGCTGATTGGCGAGCACATGGGGCTTGATCCGCGTGAGTACTTCATCATCGTGCCGAATATGTTTGGCAACGGTGTATCGAGTTCGCCGAGCAACAATCCGCCGCCCTATGATCGTGGCCGCTTTCCGCACGTAACGCTCTACGACAACGTCGCGATGCAGTATCGCCTTGTGACCGAGAAGTTCGGCGTCGAGTCGCTCAGACTCGTCACGGGCTGGTCGATGGGCGCGATGCAGGCGTTCCATTGGGCCGCGATGTATCCGGGGATGGTCGAGCGCATTCTGCCGTTTTGCGGGGCGGCTCGGTGCTCGCGGCACAACTTTGTGTTTATCGAAGGCCTGAAGGCGCCGTTGCTGCTGGACCCCGCGTTCAAGGACGGTTTCTACGATACACCGCCGACGCGCGGCATGCGCGCTGCTGCGCGCGTGTTTGCCGGGTGGGGATTTTCGCAGGCGTTTCTGCGTCAACGGCTGGACATGGAAGCGATGGGATATGGCTCGCTTGAGGACTTTATTACCCAGTTCTGGGAGGGCGATTTCCTGAAGAAGGACGCGAACAATATTTTGTCGATGATGTGGAGCTGGCAGTACGGTGATATTTCCTCGAATTCGCTTTATGAGGGAGATTTCAATCGGGCGTTGGACAGTATCACTGCAAAGGCTATTGTGATGCCAGGGCGCACGGATCTGTATTTTCCGCCGGAAGATAGCGAGTATGAGGTTTCCAAGATGCCTAATGCGCAGTTGCGGCCTATCGAGTCGGTGTGGGGGCATTTTGCGGGTGGGCCTGCGGCTAACGCTGTCGACGTCAAGTTTATCGATAGTGCGGTGAGGGAAATTCTGGCTATGTAAGGGTCAGTTTTTTGCGCTCGGTCCTACTTGCGCCAGATTCGCTTGGCATGGTTTGGCGCGAGTTTGCGAAAGGCGGATCGCCTCTCATGAACGGACGTTCTCGAATCGATTCTGAGAGACCGTTCATGGCCGTTCACTGCCTATCGGCAATCGGCAGCGTACGACCTAAGTCATCCTTTTGGGTTGGTTCCCGATGAAGCCCATTCACCGCCTGAGACTAGTTGGGCGGGGATGGTTTTGACCACGTCCGATGGTCCTTCGATGTCCCACAAAAATATGCAGCAACCACAACCGTTCATGTCGGAAACGTAACTCAGGTGCGCTCTGTTTTCGCGAAGCCAAGACTCCGCCAGGTCAACTTCACACGCGTTGTCGGTGATGGCGCAGATACTTGCTCGGAGCAGCATATATTTCTCGGTGTTTGGGATGTCTGATAATACTGGTCATCTGCTCACCACCAGTTCGTAGACGTAGCGGGCGTCGAAACAGGACAACAGGGTAAGGCGGAGATTTGGCTTCTATCGCGCGAAGCATACCCACATACCTTCTGAATTGGTCGGCGCTTCGAAGTCGCTGATATCTGCAAACTGGCGTATCGGATGTCGTAAAGCACTTGTCTTGTCAGGCGGTTTGAATATATGATTCGTATACGTTTAGTATGCGTTTCATATATGGAGAGTGACGTGGGCATTGTGAACATCGACGACGACTTGCACGACCAGATACGTAAGGCAAGCGCAGTGTCATGCCGGTCGATCAACGCGCAAGCGGCCTTCTGGATCAAGGTCGGCATGTTGTGCGAACTGAATCCGACGCTGAGTTTCAATGAGATAGCTACCCGCGAACTGAGAGCCGCAGGCGTCGTGGCGCAAGCCGTCAAGGTGGCATTGACATGACCAAGCGACCCGAAGAAATCGCATTGATGGCGGAGTCGGGCCAGTTGCTGGCGGATGTATTTGGCTATCTGGATCAAATGAGCTTGATCGGCATGTCTACCATGCAGGTCAACGATCTGATCGATAACCTCATCGTCAACGAACTCAAGGCACGCCCGGCAAGCAAAGGGCAGTACGGCTACGCCTACGCGCTTAACGCTTCACGCAACAATGTCGTTTGTCACGGTGTTCCCTCCACGACAGACATCCTGCAAAGCGGTGACATCGTTAATTTCGACATTACGCTGGAGAAGAATGGCTACATCGCTGATTCCAGTAAGACCTATCTTGTGGGAGAGGTGTCTCCACTGGCTAAACGGCTCGTGCAAGTGACCTACGAGGCGATGTGGAAAGGGATCAAGGCCGTTCGCCCCGGAGCCAGACTTGGCGATGTAGGTCATGCCATTGAGCGGCACGCGCGCAGAAGCGGCTATTCGGTCGTAAGGGAATATTGCGGACATGGCATCGGCCGTGAAATGCACGAGGATCCGCAAGTGCTGCATTGGGGAAAACCTCAGACGGGTTTGTTGTTGCAGGAAGGCATGGTGTTCACCATCGAACCCATGGTCAACCAAGGGCGACGTTCTGTTCAAACCGAAGAAGACGGCTGGACGGTGGTCACGCGCGATGGGCAACTGTCGGCGCAGTTTGAACACACCGTGGCCGTGACCCAAAATGGCGTACAGGTCTTAACGCTACGATCCGAGGAAAAGGTGCCCAACTGATAGCTTGACGGCCGTGGACCGCGCATTTGGGAGAAGAATCCATTCAATGGCAGATCGCTCCTTCGGCAGGCCGCCTACCTTTGTACTCGTTCATGATAGAGAGAGGGGGCTATAGGCGCGTTCGCTTGCAAATACGCCCACAGTCGCTGGGCGACTGGACCGTGTGCCCCGTCGCTGCGTCGAGCGGCAACCACCATTTCCGTGTGGCCGGGGAAGTACCTGCCGGCAATGGACTTGAGCGCGCCGCTACGCATTTCCCCGTCGATCAGGAAGTCCGGCAGATGTCCCCATGCGAGGCCCTGCAAAATGACATCCTTCTTCATGAACTGGTCCGCGACCGTGATCTGGTGGGCCCCCTCGACTACCAAAAAACTCTCGTCACGTGGCACGCGAGCCGAATCGCGCATGACACATTGCGTGTAGTCGCGTAGATGTTCCGGGCGCAGTGTCCTGGCCAGCGACACCGACACCGGCAGCAGGCTCGGAGCGGCCACAGGAATCAGCCGAACCTTGCAAAGCGCAATCCACTCCAATTGCGGGTCCGTCATGTCGACGCGGTGAAACATCAGGTCGGCGTCGCGAGCCTTGAGGCGCTCGATCGGACCGCCAACCGTCTCGAAATGCAGATGCAGTCGCGTGTGCAGAGACTTCGCGAAGAAGCGCGCAAGTAGCCCGAGCACAGCCGGGCGTGGGCACAGGTCGCCTAGCACTACATGCAGTTCGCTCTCTTCACCCATGGCCAATTGCGTCGCGAATTGACGCAAACCCTCGGCTTCGCACAGCAGCGGCTGCATGCGTTCATGGAATGACCGCCCCGCATCACTTAGCTTTACGCGGTAGCCGCCGCGATCGAGCAGGTTCAGACCCGCCTGACTTTCGAGCCTCGCCACTGCAGCAAATACGGCTGGGTGGGATCGATGCAAGGCAGCCGCTGCAGCCTGGAAACTGCCCGTGCGGATCACGGCATCGAAGCATTTCAGATCATGCAGAGCGAAATCGTTCATGTCATGTTTTCTGACAGAGAGTGTCCGGATTTTGTAATTTTATCGGAACTCGACATTGTCCATACTCCAGGCCATGGACCTGCGCCGTCACGACATGCGGCCAGATGTGCCACGCGAACCGGCGTCTCTTTGAGAGAGTTTCATGGACAATTTTTCCTACTTCACGACATCCGACAATGCACACATTGCCTACCGGATGGATGGCCACGACAACAAACCCGTGCTGGTGCTATCCAATTCCATTGGCACGACGCTACGCATGTGGGACGGGCAAGTTCCTGAGCTAAGCCGTCATTTCTCAGTACTGCGCTACGACGCCCGCGGACATGGTGCGTCGAGCGTTCCTGCAGGGCCGTACTCCCTTGAGCGACTGGGGCAGGATGCTCTCGAACTGATGGATACGCTCGACATCACGCGAGCGCATTTCCTGGGGCTCTCGCTGGGAGGCATCGTCGGGCAGTGGCTAGGCGTGCACGCGCCGGAGCGGATCGACCGGCTCGTGCTCAGCAATACAGCGCCCTATCTTGGACCAGCGGACAGGTTTGATGCGCCAATCGCCGAGGCTCTCCAGGCCGACGACATGACCGGTACAGCCGAGACGTTCCTGCGCAACTGGTTTCCAGCGAGTATGTTCGAGACGCCTGATCCAGTGGTGGAAACATACCGTGCGATGCTGCTCGCAACCAACCGCCATGGCCTGGTCGGTTCGTGGCGCGCCGTGCAGGAAACCGACTTGCGAGAGGATATCGGGCGCATTACACGGCCGACGCTGGTGATCGCGGGCGAGCACGATACGGTGACGGCAGCGAGTTACGGTGTGCAAATGGCGAAGAGTATTCCAGGCGCGACGTTGTTGGTGCTACCCGCGGTACATCTCTCAAACGTTGAGTTTCCGCGGGAATTCGTCGACGCGGTCGTGACGTTCGTGCTATCACCAACGGCCTGAGGTCTCGCGGCGGGCGGTCGGATTGACAGATATACCGCGACAACTCAGAGGGTGATTGCGAGCGGCCACAGGGTGCGGCGGAACCGGGTTTCAGGTAATTTCCGTCGACTACTTCGGACGGCAGCTATTGGGCCGAACTGGGCCCGACGCTGATCTGCCGAAGTCACTCATCTCTGAAAACTGCGAACGTTAAGTTAGGACTTCAAAAAATCACGACCGGCGACAACATCCGCCCACCGCTTGCCGTTCGGATTTATCCCGCCCCAATCCCCAGCAGCCACGCGAGCAGCGGTTTCAATTTCTCCCGATACTCATTACGCGGCGGATGCACGAGGTAATACCCTGAACCTGTTTCAAGCACGCGTTCAAACGGCGCCACCAGCGCGCCGCTCGCCAGGTTCTCCTGCACCAGGTTCAAGTCCCCCAGCGCTACGCCATGACCTCGCACAGCCGCGCCAAACGCGAGGTCGAGCGTGTCGAACACCTGCTCGCGATACGTATGCGACGCCAGTTCATCGCTTTCCTGCTGCAGCCATAACATCCAGCCGCGCCTGCCGAAGCTCGAATGCAGCAGCGTGTGATGTTTCAAATCGGCAGGCCGTGCCAAGGGATGCGGGCCATGCGCGGTCTGCGGCGAACACACGGGCGTCAATCGTTCGCGCATCAGGCTGGTTGCCTCGAGTCCTTCCCAGCGTCCATTGCCAAACAGGATCGCCGCATCGAGCGTGCCTTCGCCGAAATTAGTCGGCAGGAACCAGGCGGTGTCGATGTTCAACTGCGTGCCCGGCACCTCTGCATAGAAGTCGGGAAGGCGCGGCAGCAGCCAGCGCGCGGCGAGTGTAGGCGTGACCCGCAGCGTGATGGTCTGGCCGCCCGTGCTGATGATATGCATCGACCGGCGCGCGGTTGCAAGCAGCTCTTCCACGATAGGCACAAGCCGCTGGCACTCCGCCGTCGGCACCACCATCCGCGTGTGCCGCACGAATAATGCGCAGCCGAAATACTCCTCGATCTGCTGGATATGCCGGCTCACCGCGCTCTGGCTGAGGAACAACTGCTGCGATGCCGCCGTGAAATTACCGCAACGAGCGACAACCAGCAGCGATTGCAGCACATTGAACGGCGGGTAGCGTTCGATTTTCATTTATGCAAGTTGTGCATGGTAACCATGAGATTTTACCGTTTGTCGCTGGGAAATTGGCGTTCATAAAATCGACTCGAAAGTTAAGGCTTCTTGCCCGCTGGAAAGCGCAAGAAGGGTGCAATGAGCCTTTCAACGAGCGCCGCGCCGCCGATATACCGCACTAATACACCCGCATTCAAACCATCCACTTCCAGGGAGTTTTTGCATGACCCAACATTCAGACCGGCTGTGGGGTGGACGCTTCAAGACTGGCCCCGCGCCCGCACTGACAGCGCTGTCGCGCTCCGACCCGAGCTTCTTTCGCTTAGCGCCCTATGACCTGGCGGGCTCACGTGCGCATGCGCAAGAGCTTAGACGCGCCGAAATTCTGACGGCCGGCGAGCTGCAGCAACTGCTAAGCGAAATGGACCGGCTGGAAGCGCAGTTCCTGGCAGGCGAGGTCGGTCCGACGCTCGACGATGAAGACGTGCATACCTTCCTCGAACGGGAACTGACGCAACGCCTGGGCGCGACCGGGGGCAAATTGCGCGCCGGCCGTTCGCGCAACGACCAGGCAGCGAACGACCTGCGCCTCTTCCTGCGCGACAAGGCGCGCACGCTGGCGCAAGCGGTCATCGATTTGCAGAATGCATTAATCGAGCAAGCGAACGCACACGTGCATAGCGTGAGCGCAGGGTTCACGCATTTGCAGCCGGCGCAACCGATTGTGTTCGCGCATCACTTGCTCGCGCATGCCCAGTCGATCTATCGCGATGTCGATCGTTTGGTGGATTGGGATCGCCGCAGCGCGCGCTCGCCATTGGGCGCAGCAGCGCTGGCGGGTTCCGCAATCTGCCGGCGGCCGGAGTTGTCGGCGGCGGAACTCGGCTACGACGGCCCGTGCGAAAACTCCATCGATGCCGTCGCTTCGCGCGACCATGTTGCGGAGTTCGTGTTCATCGCGAGCATGTTGTCGGTAAACCTGTCGCGGCTCTCGGAGGAAGTCATTCTCTGGACCTCTCGCCAGTTCGGCTGGGTCGTACTCGACGACGGTTATGCGACCGGCAGTTCGATCATGCCGCAGAAGAAAAACTCGGATATCGCAGAGTTGACGCGTGGAAAAGCGGGGCGCTTGATCGGCAACCTCAGCGGCTTGCTCGCAACACTTAAGTCGCTGCCGCTCGCCTATAACCGCGATCTCGCGGAAGACAAGATCGCGGCGTTCGATTGCGTCGATACCCTCGAACTCGTGCTGCCCGCAATGGCCGGCATGATCCGCACGATGCGCGTGAACGTGGATGAAATGCGCCGTCAGGCGCCGCTCGGATTCACGCTCGCCACCGAAGTTGCCGACTGGCTCGCGCTGCGCGGCGTGCCGTTCAGTGAAGCCCATGAGATCACCGGCGCGTTGGTGCAAGTCTGCGAGGAGCAGGGCATTGGACTCGCCGAGGTATCGGCCGCGACGCTGGCAAAAGTCGACGCACGGCTGAAACCGGCGGTGCTGGACCACGTGACGCTCGAGGCAGCCGTGGCGGCGCGCAGTGGCTACGGCGGCACCGCGCCGGTGCGTGTAGCCGAGCAGATCACGCGTTTGCAGACGGCGCTTGATAAGCAATTGGCATGGGCCACTTCATACGGTGGACCGACATGCTGAGCGCTTCCAACGATCTGACATCGGATGGCGCGATAGAAACGGATTCCACGCAACTGGAATACGTGCGTCGACGTCATTGGGGGCGTTATTTAGCGTCAGCCGTGATTCTGGCGATCGTGGTCTACATCGGGTTGGCGTTCGCGCATGGGCAGATCGAATGGCGTTATGTCGCGCGCTTCCTCACGGCTAAATCGATACTCACGGGCCTCGTTAACACCATCGTCATGACGGTGCTTGCGATGGCACTGGGGGTCGCGCTGGGCGTCATCACCGCGATCATGCGACTGTCGACCAACCCGGTGTTGCAGACCGTCGCGCAAGCCTACGTTTGGCTGTTTCGCGGCACGCCGGTGATCCTGCAACTGCTGCTGTGGTTCAACCTCGCGCTGGTGTTTCCGACAATAGGCCTACCCGGGCTCTTCGAGTTTCGCACCGTCGACGTCATGACGCCTTTCCTTGCTGCGTTGCTTGGGCTCGGTATCAACCAGGGCGCGTATACATCGGAAGTGGTCCGCGCCGGTTTGCTCTCGGTAGATACGGGCCAGTACGAAGCAGCAAAGTCCATCGGCATGCCGAGGCTGCAAGCGCTGCGCCGCGTGATCTTGCCGCAGGCAATGCGCGTGATCGTGCCGCCTATCGGTAATGAACTCGTGGGCATGGTCAAGCTCACGTCACTCGCGAGCGTGATCCAGTACGCGGAGATGCTGCATAACGCGGAGAACATCTACTACGCCAATGCCCGGGTGATCGAGTTGCTGATGGTCGCGGGTATCTGGTATCTCGTGGTGGTGACAGTGCTGTCGTTCATGCAGTCGCGCGTGGAGCGGTTTTACGCACGCGGCGCGGGTCGTCCGTCGGGCCGTCAATGAACCCGGCGAATCATAAGGAAGCACTCCCCATGAGTTCAATCGGTTCAATCGTTCGTGCCGTCGACGTGCGCAAGTCCTATGGCGATTTCAAGGCGTTGCAAGGCATCACGCTCGACATTCCAAAAGGCGAAGTGCTGTGCGTGATTGGACCGTCCGGTTCCGGCAAGAGCACGTTCCTGCGCTGCATCAATCAACTCGAAGAGATCAACGACGGTGCGTTGTGGGTCAACGGCGAACGGGTAGGTTACCGGCGCGTGGGGAACAAACTGTATGCGTTGTCGGAGAAACAGATCGCGCGTCAGCGGCTCGCGACCGGCATGGTGTTCCAGCGCTTCAACCTGTTTCCGCACAAGACCGTGCTGGAGAACGTGATTGAAGGGCCGGTGCAGGTGCTCAAACGGCGTCGCCCGGAGGCGATTGAAGAAGCGCGTGCGCTGCTCGAACGCGTCGGCCTTGCTCATAAGTGCGATGCGTTCCCAGTGGAACTTTCGGGTGGACAGCAACAGCGCGTGGCTATTGCACGGGCGCTTGCCATGCATCCCCAACTCATGCTCTTCGATGAACCCACCTCGGCGCTTGACCCGGAGCTGGTTGGCGAAGTGCTGGCCGTGATGCGCGACCTCGCCAAGAGCGGCATGACGATGATCGTCGTCACGCATGAACTCGGCTTCGCGCGTGAAGTGGCCAATCGCATTGTGTTCATGGACCAGGGGCAGGTCGTGGAGAGCGGCACGCCTGAACAGGTGCTGTCAAATCCCCAGCATCGACGCACGCAGGATTTCATTTCGGCCGTACTTTCCTGATTTTTGTTCGTGATTTCAGCGCCGCTGGAACCCGGACTGACTTTTTTTCTTCAGCGAGTTTCAATGAATGTTTCCCTTCGCTTTCGCCAGCTTGCCGCGCTCGTCACCGGCGCGACGGCGTTGCACATGCCTCTGGCACATGCCGGGACACCGCCGTCGATCGGCAAGAGCACGCTGGTTGCGGCCATCGTGCCGAACTATCCGCCGTTCGAATACAAGGACCCGGCCACCGACAAGCTGATGGGTTTCGACGTTGACCT
>NZ_JAQGMM010000670.1 GCF_028292365.1 Caballeronia sp. | reverse complement strand
GCACCGCGTTGAGGACCGCCGGCACGGACGCGCCGCGAGTCCCGAGCGTCGGGCGTAACGACGACATGGCCGCGAGGCCCGTGTCCGTGCCGATCACGCCCGCGAGCGCCAGCAAGACCACGCCGATCACCGTGCCGGTCACGATGGCCGCAAGCGCATGCGGCAGCGACATGCCCGGCACGAGCAGCGCGCCGGCCTGCGCCACCAGCAAGCCGATGCCGAGTGAAAACCACAGCGCGAAGGCGTCCGATGTGCCAAACGCACGGCGCGCGGCGGGGACCGGCAGAAGCGGCGCGTAAGTCGATGCGCCGGTTTCGCCCGACGTAACCATCGTGTTCTCCGAAGTATTCCCTTGTCCCATTCGCGTTTCGTCCTTATCTGTAGGGCTTGGCCCGGTTCATGCGCGTTTCTTCGGTTCGTCCGCGGCTGTCATAATCACCCATTGCGGCTCGATTCGCGTTTTTTCGAGGTGAAACGTCCATTTTGAAGCAGCAGCGGCGTCCGTCTCGAAAAGCGCACGATTATCGCTGTCTTTACCCGAACTGCACTACCCAGATCTACCAGACCTATTTGGAAACCCTCCAGAGCGCCATGTTCGAAGAAAACCGTGCCAATGTTCCGCTTGCCGAGCGTCTGCGTCCTCGCACTATCGACGAGGTTATCGGCCAGAAACACCTGCTTGGCGCCAGCAAGCCGCTGCGTGTCGCATTCGAGTCCGGCGAAGCGCATTCCATGATCCTCTGGGGGCCGCCGGGCGTTGGCAAGACGACGCTCGCACGCTTGATGGCAGCGGCGTTTCATGCTGAATTCATCTCTCTGTCGGCAGTGTTGTCGGGTGTGAAGGACATTCGCGAGGCGGTCGAACTGGCGCAGATTCATCGGGCGAACGGACATCAGACGCTGGTGTTCGTTGACGAGGTGCATCGATTCAACAAGAGCCAGCAAGACGCGTTCTTGCCGCACGTGGAGTCGGGCTTGTTCGTGTTCGTGGGCGCGACGACCGAGAATCCATCGTTTGAGGTGAATAGCGCGTTGCTGTCGCGAGCGGCCGTTTACGTGCTGAAAAGCCTCGAAGCGAGCGAACTGACCGAGTTGCTGGACCGCGCGCAGGGCGAACTGGGCGGCCTCACGTTTACCGATGATGCCCGCGACGCGCTGATCGGTTCCGCCGACGGCGACGGCCGCAAGCTCCTCAACAATCTCGAGATTGTCGCGCGGGCGGCGGCGCAGCAGAAGTCGACGCATATCGACGGGGCGTTGCTGGGCAGCGCGCTCGCCGAGAATTTGCGTCGTTTCGATAAAGGCGGCGACGCGTTCTACGACCAGATCAGCGCGTTGCACAAGTCGGTGCGCGGCAGTAATCCGGACGCGACGCTTTACTGGTTTTGTCGAATGCTCGATGGCGGCGCTGACCCGCGGTATCTGGCGCGGCGCATCGTGCGCATGGCATGGGAAGACATCGGTCTCGCCGATCCTCGCGCGGGCCGGATTGCGCTCGATGCCGCCGAAACCTATGAACGGCTGGGTACGCCAGAGGGCGAACTGGCGTTGGCGCAGGCGCTGATTTATCTGGCGGTCGCGCCGAAATCGAACGCCGGCTACAAGGCCTATAACGAGGCGCGGCAGTTTGTCGGCAAGGATCAGTCGCGCGGGGTGCCGGTGCACTTGCGCAACGCGCCGACGAAGCTGATGAAGGAGCTGGGCTACGGGCATGAATACCGTTATGCCCACGATGAACCCGACGCGTTTGCGGCAGGGGAAACGTATTTGCCGGACGGCATGCGCGATCCGCACTGGTACGAGCCGACGCCGCGCGGGTTGGAAGGCAAGATCGGCGAGAAGATGGCAAGGCTGGCCGAGATGGACGCGCAATGGCGGCGTGAGAATAAGACTGGGAAAAAATGATCTCGGGCGCTCTGAAGCAGACATTGTTGATGAATGGCGCCGCAAGCAATTTCAAGACAGGTTTTTCTGCAACGGAAAACGCGTTGAACGCCATGCCCGACGGCTAACGTGGCCATCGCGCGCCAATAACCCTTCGGTGCTGAGCTAAAATCGCGGATTCGCACCTACTAAGAACCGGCCCTGCCATGCTCGACATTCAACTTCTGCGCAAAGACCCCGACGCTGTCGCCCAGCGCCTGGCCCAACGCGGCTACACCCTCGACGTCGCGGCTTTCGCGGCACTTGAAACCGAACGTCGCGAGATCCAGACGCGGACCGAAGAACTGCAGATGCGTCGCAACACGTTGTCGAAGCAGATCGGTGCAATGAAGGGCCGTGGCGAAGACACGGCTGCGGTGATGGCGGAAGTAGGCGGAATTGGCGACACCATGAAGGCGTCGTCGGCGCAACTCGACGACATCCAGAAACGCCTCGCCGACCTGATGCTTGGCGTACCGAACCTGCCGCACGAAAGCGTGCCGGTTGGCCGGGACGAGACGGAAAACGTCGAGCTGCGCCGCTGGGGCACCCCGCGTTCGTTCGATTTCGAGGTGCAGGATCACGTCGATGTTGGTGCGCCGCTCGGCCTTGACTTCGAGACCGGCGCCAAGCTCTCCGGCGCGCGGTTCACGCTGTTGCGCGGGCAGATCGCGCGGCTGCATCGCGCGCTTGCGCAGTTCATGATCGACACCCATACCGAGCAGCACGGCTATACGGAGGCGTACACGCCGTATATCGTGAATCCGGAAATTTTGGTCGGCACGGGACAGTTGCCCAAATTCGCGGACGACATGTTTCGGGTGGAGAAGGGCGGCGAAGAAAACACGGTCACGCAATACCTGATTTCGACCTCCGAGATTTCGCTGACGAACACGGTGCGGGAGAGCATTCTCGAAGCCTCTGCGCTGCCGGTGAGGCTCACGGCGCATTCACCCTGCTTCCGCTCTGAAGCAGGCTCATACGGTCGCGATACGCGTGGCCTGATCCGCCAGCATCAGTTCGATAAGGTGGAAATGGTGCAGGTTGTGTCGCCGGAAAAATCGTACGACACACTCGACGAAATGGTCGGACACGCCGAAGCGATTTTGCAGAAGCTTGAACTGCCGTACCGCGTGATTACGCTGTGCACTGGCGACATGGGATTTTCAGCGTCGAAGACATTCGACCTGGAGGTCTGGCTGCCGGCGCAGAACACCTATCGCGAAATCTCGAGCTGTTCGAACACCGAAGCGTTCCAGGCTCGCCGGATGCAGGCGCGGTTCCGCAATGCGCAGGGCAAGCCCGAATTTGTTCATACATTGAATGGCTCGGGACTGGCGGTAGGGCGCACGCTCGTTGCGGTGCTTGAGAACTTCCAGAACGCCGATGGATCGGTGACGGTGCCGGCGGTTTTGCGGCCGTACATGCGGGGTGTCGAAAAACTGGAAGTGCCGAAAGCGGAATGAGCGGCGGACTGAGTGGCGCCGTGAGTCGGTGTGTTGTAACCGGCTCACGAAAAGGGGTTGGAAATCGATTCCGAGTCGTCTATAATCTTTCTCTTCGCTGAGCATCGACCCGCTCAGCGAAGGCCGCAAAAGAGCAGTAACGAAGTAAGCAACAAGCAGCAAAGCGGTTGCAGTAAATGGAAAGGTGGCAGAGTGGTCGAATGCGCTGGACTCGAAATCCAGTGTACGTTTAGGCGTACCGTGAGTTCGAATCTCACCCTTTCCGCCAAATTCAAAAACCCCCGCTGATCGAAAGATCAGCGGGGGTTTTGCCGTTCTACTGCCGCAGGAACGTCTCGTAGGGTGCGCGACTGAACTATCAATTTCACCCGCGGCGCTCCACGCTCAGCACTTCGGCAGCAAACGTTCTATGTCGAAGGTCGATTTGCCATCAGGATTCCTGCCGGCCGAGCTTCGCGACAGATTATTCGATGTCCGGCAGGCCCAATTGTCAGGTTTCTCAATACTTGGCGTCGGCCGGGTTGACCAGTCATCGGCACCAGATGCGGGCATTGGGGCGGTCGCCGGCTGCGACGTCCCTGTAATCGAGGGCGATCGATACACGTGAACAGGCGTCACGGACAGCGAGAGGGGATTGTCGGCGGGCGGCGTGACCGGTTGGGTAGTCTGGGCGTTTGCTGCGGAGCAAAGCCATCCGGCAGTCACTGCTGTGGCCAGCAAGCTGCCGCGGAGGTAGAGAGCGAGGTGGTTCATGCGTGCACTTCCGTTGTGAGAATCCGATGGCAGTCACGGCCGCGACGGGGCACATCCGGGCAAAGTCGAACCGTTTTGTGAAACGAGAACGTGAATTCGCTTATTCAGCCTAATTGGGATCGCCGTTGTATCAGTATTCGGTTTAATTCGTTAATTCGTTTCATTCTGTTGAGTTAATCGCGTAGGCGTGGGATTGATCGTGCTGCGAATTGATCACAAGACCATCGCAACCTTTCTTCCCGTGAGACGCTTGCGAATCAAAAGTCGACAAATAATAACGTCACAAATATAACCAAGAGCGCTCCGAGTGGTCGCGCCCGTCCTTGAAATCCAATCTTTCGCTTTGTTGCAAAATTCATCTTAAAGAAATGCCGTGAATCTTATTAACAATGAATGTGCACGAACGTGGCAATTAGCGTTGCTTTTCAATCCAACGAAGTTTTTTGCTGCACTGGTCATCCCCTGACCGGCATTTCGTACGCTCAAGCAAACGAGTTCGCCAGTCCCTACGCCGGTGTCGCAGTCGAGAAAGTTGGTCTGACGCGTCGGGCATCGCCAACGTCAAGTCCCGTGCCACGACTTCCCCCGGCCTGAACGCAGGCTATGATTCGATGTAAAGCAGTTTGTGATTGGCGCAGAAGCGTTTGCGGACTTCTACTACGGTTCAACCACCCTTAAGGACTACGGCGTGGATCTCAAGGTCGGATGCCATTCAACACGATCATGCATTACACACGTTTAGGTATGACTGGAACCTGACCTAATGCGCGTCTCCACGGCAGCGTTGGCGTTGAATATAAATTCGTGAAATTATTCAGCATCCCGGCTCAATGAAC
>NZ_JAQGMM010000471.1 GCF_028292365.1 Caballeronia sp. | reverse complement strand
TGGCGTACCCGGCTCGCTTGCGACCAATCAGGCTTACTCATTCGGCGCGCATTTCACCAACGGTCCGCTGGGATTGGCGCTTGCGTATTCGCACTTCAACAATCCGGCGGCGTCCTTGTTTGGAAGCAATCCGACCAACACACCGGTGTCGAACGGATTGACGGCGAGTCCGATCTATAGCGGTTACTCGACAGCGAGAACCTAACAGGTGATAGCGGCCGGAGGGTCTTATGTGCTCGGGAACGTTGTCATGGGCGCGACGTATTCGAACATTCGATATTCGAACATCGCGGCGCTTGCTGAGAGCAGCGCGGATTTCAACGATGCCGAGTTCAGCGTGCAATATCGGTTCACGCCTGAGTGGTCGGTGGGCGCCGCCTACAATTTTCTCAAGGGCAATGCAGTCACGCAAACTATCGGAGGCGCGAAATACAACCAGATTTCGGCGGGACTGAATCACGCGCTTTCGAAGCGGACAGACGTCTACGTGTCAGCAGCCTGGCAGACGGTCAGCGGCGACGATTCGACCGGCCACGCGGCGGTCGCGAACATCGCCGATTTGTCGCCCTCCTCGAATCGTCATCAAGCGGTCGCGCGCCTGGGCATACGGCATAAGTTCTAGCTTTCGGGGCAGAAGTCAGCCGCGCAAGCGGTGCAACGATCGAATGTGATTGGCGATCCAACTGGCGAGGCCGTGTTGAGTGGACGGTGCCTCCGTCGCGGGCTGCATCAAGGTGCGGTCCTCGCGTTCGCGGATCGCGAGTCTGGCTGCCAACGCGGGCACGATGTCCGAATACTCCTTCAAGAGGATCGACATCGCGGCGCTGGGTTCGTGTTTCCCACAAACCATTTTGCAGGAACTACGCCACCTTCCAGAGAGCTGGTTCGCTTCAGCGGCGTTGCCCGTGTCAACATTGCTGTGCATATGTCACTCGTATTTCTCGAAAAGAGAATACGACCCCTAGGGGAAAACATAGCCAGTCGGTCCCGTCAAAAAAATACAGCTCCCTCAGTATCGAAACGGCCTGCCGCGACAGCGGCACCAGATGAGGGGGCCCACTTCGTTTGCGTTCAAGTTTCCCCTTCATCATGGTTGCGGGGCACACCCGAGGGCCGCCCTTCAGATCGAATTGCTCCCATGCCGCCCTCCTGATCCGGCCAGGACGCTGAAACACTAGTGGAGTGAACTGCAAAGCAGCACGGACGATCGGCGTGGCCTTATAGGACCGGATAGTAAGGTCTCGTGGCAGCCTTGGCGCTCACAATCGCTAGCCGGGCGAGTTGATGAAGCGCGGTCTTCGACATCGTTGTATACCCGTTCGTGGACTCTCGTGAATACGGGAATACAACGAAAAATACAACGTTCGAAGTTCGGATCTAGCTGGAACATACCGGACATCCTCGGACAATTCTCAACCAATAAAAAAACCCGCAGAGCCAATAGCCATGCGGGTTTCCGTGTACTTCTCCGAACTTCTTCAGACATTGCTTGCGAAACGGTGGTGGGTGCTGACGGGCTCGAACCGCCGACCTACGCCTTGTAAGGGCGCCGCTCTACCAACTGAGCTAAGCACCCGCTTCGCGATCTTATGCGATCTTCTCAGGTAATCTTTTCGAGCGATCTTCACACCCATTATGCGAAACAAGTGTGTGATCCGCTCCGCCAGATCCGAACTGTTTCAAACCGGTCCGTATCCAGCGAGTCCGCTAGTTTAGCGCATCTTTTAGCGCTTTGCCAGGGCGAAATTTCGGAACCTTCGCGGCTTTGATCTTGATCTCATCGCCGGTACGGGGATTACGGCCAATGCGCGCCGTCCGCTTGCCCACAGCAAAGGTGCCGAAGCCGACGAGCGTCACCGAGCCGCCCTTCTTCAAAGTCGTCTTGACCCCGCCGATCACGGCTTCGAGCGCACGGCTGGCCGCCGCTTTAGAGATATCAGCTTGCTGTGCAATATGGTCGATCAGGTCCGTCTTGTTCATTGTGATCCCCCGAATAATGGTTTGTGGTTGGGCGATGCTGCAAAGAGGTGGTTCACGACAGGCTGCTTGAGCACAGGCCCCGGAAGCCCTAAGTGCGGCGGTCATTAGAAGTAGCCGAAAGACCGGTGTCAACCGGGATTGAGCCTGATTAGCGCCACTTTGTTTGAACGTTGACGCGCAAACACGCTGATACGTGCGTTGGACGTGTCAATAAAAGCGTCGATGAAAGCGTCAATGAAAAGCGCTAATAAGAGCGCCAATGAAAAACCCGCGTGGTCAGTTCGCACTGACCACGCGGGTTTTGCTTTGCTCGACTCCGGCGCGACCATTTCGGGCCGCGCCTCGACGGGCGCCTGGTGATGCTTAATGCTTCACGAACTCACCCGCTGCCGGGGTGTCCTTCTTTTCCGCGACAGCAGGCGTTGCCGGTTTGGCTTCTTCTTCCGGCAGTGCTGCTGGAACACGTTCGAGCGCAAGCTCAAGCACCTTGTCGATCCAGCGAACCGGAACGATTTCGATCGAGTTCTTCACGTTGTCCGGAATTTCGGCCAGATCCTTCGTGTTCTCTTCCGGGATCAGCACGAGCTTGATGCCACCGCGATGCGCCGCCAGCAACTTCTCCTTCAATCCGCCGATAGGCAACACTTCGCCGCGCAACGTGATTTCGCCCGTCATTGCCACGTCTGCGCGAACCGGAATACCGGTCAGCACGGACACCAGCGCCGTCGTCATGGCGATACCGGCGGACGGACCGTCCTTCGGCGTCGCGCCTTCAGGCACGTGGATGTGGATGTCCTTCTTCTCGAACGCCTCATCCGACACACCCAGACGACGCGAACGCGAACGCACCACTGAACGCGCTGCCTCGACCGACTCCTTCATCACGTCGCCGAGCGAACCCGTGCGGATGATATTGCCCTTACCCGGCATCACCGCGGCTTCGATGGTCAGCAAGTCGCCGCCCACTTCCGTCCACGCGAGACCCGTCACCTGACCGACCTGGTTCTCCTTCGCGGCCAGACCAAAGTCGGTCTTGCGCACGCCGAGGAACGTGTCGATATTGCTGCCGTCGATCCGAACCGCGCCTTCTGCCTTCTTCAGCAGAAGCATCTTCACGACCTTGCGGCAGATCTTCGACATTTCGCGCTCAAGCGAACGAACGCCTGCTTCACGCGTGTAATAACGAATGATGTCGCGGATCGCTTCTTCGGTCAGATCCATCTCGCCAGCCTTCAGGCCGTTGTTGCGGATCTGCTTGGGCAACAAGTACTTCTGCGCGATGTTGATCTTCTCGTCCTCGGTGTAACCCGAGAGGCGAATCACTTCCATCCGGTCGAGCAACGGCGGCGGAATGTTCAGCGAGTTCGACGTCGCCACGAACATAACGTCCGACAAGTCGAAATCCACTTCGATGTAGTGATCGGCGAACGTATGGTTCTGTTCCGGATCGAGCACTTCAAGCAAAGCAGACGCCGGATCGCCGCGGAAATCCATACCCATCTTGTCGACTTCGTCGAGCAGGAAAAGCGGATTGCGCACGCCGATTTTCGACAGGCTCTGCAAGATCTTGCCAGGCATCGATCCGATGTACGTGCGACGGTGACCGCGAATCTCGGACTCGTCATGCACGCCGCCAAGCGCCATGCGCACGAACTTGCGGTTCGTTGCGCGGGCGATCGACTGGCCCAGCGAGGTCTTGCCGACGCCCGGAGGCCCGACGAGGCACAGGATAGGCGCCTTGACCTTTTCAACCCGTTGTTGGACCGCAAGATACTCGAGGATCCGTTCCTTGACCTTCTCGAGGCCAAAGTGATCTTCGTCGAGTACGCGTTCCGCATTCGAGAGGTCATTGTTGACCTTGCTCTTCTTGCGCCACGGCAAGCCGATCAGGGTGTCGATGTAGTTGCGCACAACGGTGGCTTCAGCCGACATCGGCGACATCAGCTTGAGCTTCTTCCGCTCCGCATCAGCCTTCTTCTTGGCTTCCTTCGGCATGCGTGCGTTGGTGATGCGCTTCTCGAGTTCTTCGAGATCCGCACCTTCCTCGCCTTCGCCCAGTTCCTTCTGGATCGCCTTGACCTGTTCGTTCAGGTAATACTCGCGCTGGCTCTTTTCCATCTGACGCTTCACGCGTCCACGGATGCGCTTTTCGA
>NZ_JAQGMM010000644.1 GCF_028292365.1 Caballeronia sp. | reverse complement strand
GGCACGCCCGCTTGCGGCAACGGCGTGCCGAATCGTTCAACGTGAACCTGCTGCGGCGGCACGCCCGCGCTTTTCAGCGCAGCTTCGGCGGCGTCCATCATCGGGCCGGGACCGCAAATGAAGGCTTCGTCGATTGCATTGGCGGGAACGAGCGACTCAAGGAACGCCGCGCACTTCTCCTGGTTCAGCACGCCGTTAAACAGTTCGACATCCTGCAAATCGTCCGATAACACGTGGTACAGCGAGAACCGGCTCATGAAGCGGTTCTTCAGGTCTTCCAGCTCTTCGGCAAACATGATCGCGTCCACGCTGCGATTGCCGTAGACGAGCGTGAAACGACTGGTCGGCTCCGTTTCCAGCGTCGTCTTGATGATCGCGAGCACCGGCGTGATCCCCGAGCCGCCGGAAAATGCCACGTAATGCTTCACGTGATCGGCGTTCAGGTGTGTGAAAAAGCGGCCATCGGGCGTCATCACTTCAATTTCGTGGCCGGGTTTCAGCGTATCGAAAGCGAAGTTCGAGAAGCGGCCACCCCGCACGCGCTTGATGCCGATACGCAATTCGCCGTCGCGGTCGTAATCGGTCACGCCGACGCAAATGGAATACGAACGCCGCATTTCCTCGCCGTCCATATGCGTCTTCAGCGTGACGAACTGGCCTTGCGTGAAGCGAAATGCATCGCGCAGGGTTTCGGGGACATCGAAGGACACCGTGACGGCGTCGGCGGTTTCGGGACGGACGTCGCGGATGCGCAGCGAGTGGAATTGCGGAGTCGCCATGGTCGTTTTCAGTACGGTTTGAAGTAGTCGAACGGCTCGCGGCAATCCATGCAGCGATACAGCGCCTTGCATGCGGTCGAGCCGAATTGGGCGAGGCGTTCGGTATGTGATGAGCCGCAGCGCGGGCAGGCGGGTTTATCCACGACGCGCGGCGCGAAGCGGATCGGCCGTTCTTGCGCCACGTGCTCGTTTGAACCGCAATTGCCCATGGGCGGGGCGATGCCGTATTGCCTGAGCTTGTCGCGGGCCGCGTCGGTCATCCAGTCGGTGGTCCATGCGGGTGCCAGAACCGTTTCGATGCGATGGTTCGCGAAGCCCGCTGCGTCCAATGCGGCGCCAATGTCCTCGGCAATCTGGTACATCGCCGGGCAGCCCGAATAGGTGGGCGTGATGACGATTTCCAGGGTGTCGTCGGCGGCGCGGCGGACATCGCGGAGAATGCCTAGCTCACGGATGGAGACCACCGGGATTTCCGGATCGGGCACAGCGTCCAGCACTTGCCATACGCGATCGAGCTCGAACGAAGCTTCAGCGGTGGTCGTCATCGAGTTCACCAGCTCGCGCCCGGATGCTGCCGCGCGAGGCTTTGCAGTTCGGCGAGCAGGAAACCCATGTGCTCGGAATGTTCGCCGAGCTTGCCGGTTGTCACGTGTTTGGCATCGGCTGGCTTTTGCAGCGTGGCTTGCGCCAGCGTTGCATCCACGTCTTCGCGCCACGGGGTTTCCAGATCAGCAGTCAGCGGACCGATACCCGCATCGGCGATGCTCGTTTCCACGTCATCGGTACTGAAAAACTCGCGCGTGTACGGCATCAGGTAATCTACCGCCGCCTGAGCGCGAGCGTGCGATTCCTCGGTGCCGTCGCCGAAGCGCAGCAGCCAGTCGCTCGCGTGATTCAGGTGATAACGCGTTTCCTTGATCGACTTCGACGCGATTGCCGCCAGTTGCGTATCGGTCGATTGCGTGAGCGCTGTCCACAGATGTGCCATCAGCGTCGAATAGAGGAAGTTGCGTACGACCGTTACCGCGTAGTCGCGATCCGAACGCGCTGTGCCCGAGAGCGGACCCGCGTGTGGCAACTCCGTCAGCGTGTAATTGCGGAAATCGCGTTCATTGCGGAAATACGCGTAGTCATCTTCGGTTTTCTTCGTGCCGTAAAGCTCGGCGTCGAGCGTGGCCGCGTGCGAGTAAAGCAATCTTGCCTGGCCGATCAGATCGAGGCCGATATTGGCCAGCGCGATATCTTCCTCGAGCACCGGGCCGTGTCCGCACCATTCGCCGTTGCGCTGGCCGAGGATCAGCGCGTTATCGGCAAGGCGTAGTACGTAGGACAGATGTTGGGGCGTCGTCATGGCTAGACCTTCGTGTCACATGTGGTTGATTTCGTCGGGCAGCACGAAGAACGTGGGGTGACGATATATTTTGTCGCCGGCCGGATCGAAGAACTCGGCTTTATCGGCGGGATCGGAGGCTGTGATTGCCGCCGATGGAACCACCCAAATGCTCACGCCTTCCTGGCGCCGCGTATAAACATCGCGCGCCATGCGCAGCGCTGCAGGTGCGTCAGGCGCGTGCAGGCTGCCGCAATGCTTGTGATCAAGGCCCTGCTTGCTGCGTACGAACACTTCCCAGATCGGCCATTCGTTGTTCATTTGTCGCTCCTTCATCTTTACTTTATGCAGCTTGCTTTTGCGCACGCGCGGCTTGCTTGGCGGCGTAGGCGAGGGCGGCTTCGCGAACCCAGAGGCCGTCGTCGTGTGCTTTGACTCGCGTGGCGAGGCGTTCCTTGTTGCAGGGGCCGTCGCCATTCACGACGCGCCAGAATTCTTCCCAGTCGATCTCGCCGTAGTCGTGCGCCTGCCGTTCTTCGTTCCATTTCAAATCGGGGTCGGGTAGCGTGACGCCGAGAATCCTGGCCTGCTCGACGGTGGCATCGACGAATTTCTGCCGCAAATCATCATTCGATATCCGCTTGATGCCCCATTTGAACGACTGCCCGCTATGGATGGAATCCTTGTCGCTCGGGCCGAACATCATCAGCACCGGCCACCACCAGCGGTCCACTGCCTGCTGGACCATTTCCTTCTGGGCTTGCGTGCCTTTCATCATGGAGAGCAGCGCGTCGAAACCTTGCCGCTGATGGAATGACTCTTCCTTGCAGATGCGGATCATGGCGCGCGCATACGGGCCATATGTGCAGCGGCAGAGCGGGATCTGGTTCATGATCGCCGCGCCGTCCACCAGCCAGCCGATCACGCCGACGTCTGCCCACGTGGGCGTCGGGTAATTGAAAATGCTCGAATATTTGGCTTTGCCTGCGTGCAGGGCGTCGACGAGTTGATCGCGCGACACGCCCATGGTTTCCGCTGCGCTATATAGATAGAGGCCGTGGCCGCCTTCGTCCTGCACCTTCGCGAGCAGGATCGCCTTGCGCTTCAGGCTCGGTGCGCGTGAAATCCAGTTGCCTTCGGGCAACATGCCGACGATTTCCGAATGCGCGTGCTGCGAGATCTGGCGGATCAGCGTCTTGCGATACGCCTCGGGCATCCAGTCCTGGGGTTCGATCTTGCCGTCGGCGGCCATCACGGCGTCAAAACGGCTGAGTTCTGGCGATGTGGACGCCGGATCGATGGACTGCACGTTGCCGGGGATATCGAGGGATTGCGTGTACATGACGATCGCTCGCTGTAGGAAGTCACTGTGCCGCAATTATAAGCCGACCGTCCGGTCGGTTAATAGTTATTTTTTGAGATTGTGATTCGCGGCGACCATCGGCTGGCACGAGATACGTCTGCGCCTGGGAAATTAATTTACAATAGACTCTATTATTTTATAATAATGAGGTGTGCGATGCCGGTCGCAATGAAGACGATAACCGCTCAGGTCCCCCTCAGCTTGGCTGAGGAGGTGGATGCGTTGGCTGCTGAACTCGAACGGCCCCGCCAATGGGTCATGAAGAAGGCGTTGACCCTTTATCTTGCGTCGCAGCGAGATCGCCGCAAAGCTATCCGCGAAGGCTTGGATGATGTGGATGGTGGCCGCACGGTAAGTATGGATGCGATGGATGAGTGGCTGGATAGCCTCGATACGTCAAGCGAGCGACCGGCGCCCCAAGCATGAGTGTCCGCGTTGAATTGACGAACCGTGCCGCATCCGATATTGCAGCAATCCGAGACTTTCTGAAGTTGCTCACGAGCGCAGAGAGGACCACCCTGGTAATAAGAGCATTGCTCGGTACCGCGAAAAAATTGGGTACTCCCGGAGAACATCGAATTGGGGAAGCGCTGGACGGCTACGATGGACCGCCTGCGCGTGAGGTTCATAAGAATGTGGTTTTGGTCGGGACCTACGAGCACTACTACGAAATTATCCCGGCGTATGCAGCGAAGCCCGATAGGATCGTGATCTTGCGGGTATGGGACACAAGGCAGGACCGATAGACACCTACCCAACGCTCGCCTCAAACACTCGCCTGTAATTCTCCCCAAGAATCTTCCCCGTTTCCTCGTTCGAGAATCCCGCTGCGAGGAGCTGATTCGCGAAATCGGGCAACTGGCCGTAGTGAGTGAAAACCGGCGGAGAAATAAAGCCCAGCATGTCCGTGCCCACGCCGACATGGTCGACGCCGACCAGATCGGCCATCCGCTTGACGCCTTCTGCCATCCCCTGCAAATCCCGGAATGTTCCGGAACTTGGCCAGACGCCAATCACGCCGCCTGTATCGGCGACGGCACGGGCGTGGTCAGGGCTAATCAGCCGGCTTCGGCCACCAGGATGCGCGGACAGCGCGGTATGAGACAAAACCAATGGTTTCGACGACACCGACGCCGCCCGTTTGACGAGATCGAAGGTTCCGTGTGCGACATCGATCACGATCCCAAGGTCATTGCATCGCCGGACCACTTGCGCGCCGAAATCGGTCAAACCGCCATGCTGGGGCGGTTCGGTCTGGATATCGCCGAGTTCGTTCACTCGGTAGTGCACCAGTTGCAAGTGGCGCAACTGGTGCTGCGTGTAGGCTTCATCCACGCGATCCAGTTGTCCCTCCAGAAAATCGCCCCCTTCTGAAGCGATGATTGCGCTCGGACCCGCGCTCGCATTCACTTTCAGCGACGCGCTGCTAGTAATCACATTCATTTGTTCGCGCTCGATCAATGCATGCACCCGCGCAAATTCCGTTTGCCCGAGCGCGTACAGTTCGCCGGGCGCGGGTGTCCGGTACGCTTCGAAACGCTTGCGATCTGACGATACCCGCGTGACCACGGTATCGGTGACGATAGCCAGTGTGACTATGTTCATGCCGCCGCTGCGCATGGGCGCGGCAAGCGAGGCAAAAGGGCGGTTGGCGCCAATCGCCGGATCGCGGGAGATGGTCACCCGGCCGGCGTGGCTGTGCATGTCCATCGTCAGCGTATTGGTCGAGCGCCAGCTTTGAGCGGTAGCCCGCGCGTCCGGATTGTCGCTATATCCAGCGAAGCGGCCACGGGCGCAGGCCACCAAACTCAGCGCGGCCGTCGATGCCAGGAACGCTCGCCGGTTGAATGGCCTGTCCTGGCTCGTCACGCGGGCGTCGACGAGTTGATAACGCCAGCCCGCCGGATCATCGATTAAACGGCGCAGTCGTCCGCGAATCGTCACTGGTCCGACTTCCACCTGGATCAATGAGGCACCGATGACTTCGATGCTCGACCGCGGATCCGCTGGCACGCAGCCCGGACAACACGGAGCGTCGGCTGCCAGCAGGAAATAATCGACGCAAGGTTCCAACTCGAGCGGAATCATCCAGCCGGATAGTTCGACTATTGCGTCGTGCAGCGCGTCGGCCTGACCGGAACGGATGCTCGACCATTCGTTTTGCACCGACATCTCCTTTTTGAAATTCGTCGCCGAATTATGCAGCGGGAGGTGGGGCGCACTCAGTTTGGTCCCGGCTGCGAGTCATGGATGGTTCGCGGGTCCTCGGCATCGAATGCGACAATGCGGCTTCGCTTCCAATCGTGTCGTTCGCATGCCGTCACCGTCGCCGTCCTCCGTAGAAATTCGTCGCGCGCGCGTTGCCGTTATTGGCGGCGGCCCTGCTGGCTTGATGGCCGCCGAAGCGCTGGCGACGGGCGGCGTCGAAGTGGATCTGTATGACGCCATGCCGTCGGTCGGTCGCAAATTCCTGATGGCAGGCAAGGGTGGGATGAATCTCACGCATTCGGAACCGACCGAGCTATTCCTCTCGCGTTACGCCGAGCGCCGCTTGCAGATAGAACCGCTGCTGCGCCGTTTCGACGCCACCGCCTTACGCGCCTGGGTTCACGGATTGGGGGTCGAAACCTTCGTCGGCAGCTCGGGCCGCGTGTTTCCCACCGATATGAAAGCAGCGCCGATGCTGCGTGCCTGGTTGCATCGGTTGCGCGGGTCGGGCGTACGGTTCCATATGCGGCATAAATGGCTTGGTTGGGGCGACGAAGCTTTGCGGATTCTGCGGTTCACCACGCCGGAAGGCGAACGCTCAGGCGAAGCCGATGCCGTCGTGCTCGCACTTGGCGGCGCGAGTTGGCCGCGACTCGGCTCAGACGCCGCGTGGATTCCACATCTGGAAGCGCACGACGTGCATTTGTCGCCTTTCGCCCCGTCCAATTGTGGTTTCGATATCGACTGGAGCGAGCATTTCAGCAGCCGATTTGCAGGTGAACCACTGAAAGCGGTTGCGATCGGTTTGCCGCGTGAGGATGGGAGTATCGACTGGCGCACGGGTGAGTGCTTGCTGACATCGACGGGTATTGAAGGCAGTCTGATCTACGCGATGTCCGCGCGCATTCGCGACCGTCTGGCAGCCGGCGATGGCACGTTTTTCCTCGATCTTCTGCCAGCACTGACGCCGCAGCGAGTTCACGACGAAGTGACGCATCCGCGCGCTGCCCGATCGATGTCGAGCCATTTGCAGAGCCGCTTGAACCTGACGGGCGCAAAGGCGGGCTTGTTGCGAGAGATATTGAGCCGCGAAGATTTCACCGATACCACGGGTCTCGCTCAACGCATCAAGGCATTGCCGATGACCGTGACGCGCCCGAGGCCAATCGCCGAAGCGATCAGCAGCGCGGGCGGCGTGCCGTTCGAATCGCTCGATTCGCACCTGATGCTCAACGCGATATCCGGCGTTTTTTGCGCTGGCGAGATGCTGGATTGGGAGGCGCCAACGGGTGGTTATCTGCTCACGGCGTGTTTCGCGAGCGGTTTGGTCGCGGGTGAGGCGGCGCTGGCTTATATAGCGAGTACGAAGCCCACCTAAACGCCAACGCCGACGCCCGCGCCAAAGAAGAAACTCAAGCCGGCACCAGACGCCACAACGACGTGACCTCGGCCGAACGCGCGTGATAGAGCGGATCGGTCTTATCGGCGGCGCGGGGGTGATGCGGACGAATATCCATGCGGCCGTCCGTCTTCAACCCGGCGCGGTCGACCCATTCCTGGAATTGCGCACGCGTCCGCAAGCCAAGATGTTCGGCGATATCGGAAAGAATCAGCCAGCCTTCGCCGCCGGGCGTCAGATGCGCGGCGAGGCCATCGAGAAATCCGCGCAGCATGCGGCTTTCCGGATCGTAGATCGCGTGTTCAATAGCCGAACTCGGCCGGGCCGGCAGCCATGGCGGATTGCAGACGATCAACGGTGCACGGCCTTCGGGGAAAAGATCCGCTTCGAGCACTTTTACTTGCTGATCGAACCCCAGTAATTCGATGTTTTCGCGCGCGCAGGCCAGCGCCCGGGCATCGATTTCCGTTGCTATCACACGCTTCACGCCGCGCTGCGCCAGCAAGGCGGCGAGCACGCCCGTCCCGGTGCCGATATCGAAAGCCAGTTCCTTCGATGGCAACGGCTGATCGGCCACCAGCTTGATGTACTCGCCGCGCACCGGCGAAAACACGCCGTAATAAGGGTGAATCCGCGCGCCGAGTGCCTCGACGTCCACGCCCTTTTTGCGCCACTCGTGCGCGCCGACCAGCCCGAGCACCTCACGCAGCGACACAATTGACTCACCGGTAGCCGCGCCATACGCCTCTTCGCACGCCTCCTTCACAACTGGCGCTCGACGCAGCGGAATCGCGTACTCGGCGTCCAGCGGCAAAAGCAACATGCCAAGCGTGCGCGCCCGCTGCGACTGGGCGAGCCGATGCAGATTGAACGCCTCGGCGGCAGCGGGCGGCGCGGCTGGCGGTGCATCGGGGGCAGCGCTGCGTTCTTTCGCTTTTGCTTTAGCGGACTTTTTCGGCCGTGTTTCGATGCGTCGCGTAACCGCTTGCAGCAACTGGCGAGCGTTCTGGAAATCGCCGCGCCAGAGAATGGCCGTGCCTTCGCAAGCCAGCCGATACGCCGAGTCGGCGGTCATCTGGTCATCGCCGATCACCACACGCTTGGGCGGCGCGATTCCGCTTTCCGAGTGCCAGAGCGCCGACCGGTTCTCGCCTTTTTCCTCCCATTCGATGTGGGAAGGTGCGGCGCTGGTGCTGGGAGAAGTTTTGGAATGCATGCTGAATAAGTACCGGACAAAGTGAGAACCGCGAGGCGGAATGCCGACATTCTGAGGGCTTTTCACAAAATGGTCCGATTTTCGACGACAAAAAGGCGTTCGGTGGATCTGCTTGGGAATCGGGCCTCGGGATTTTGAGCATCGCGCAAGCATGTCCGGTTGCGCATTTGCTATCGACTGACATGGGCGCTAACTCGCTTGCCTCGTGGCGCGTTCCACGTCTCCCGGTCTACTTAGCGCAACGATCCTGTGCCCAGGCCTGGAAGCCATGTCGAGTCGCACATACGTAGCCGCGAACCATCCGCCGAACTGTAAGCGCCTGGTTTGCCCATTCAGGCACAATCGCTTTTCCCCTCAAAAATCTCTCGTTCCCTGATGAATCTTCGCGCCCTTTCCACCGTTGCCGCCGCGACGCTGTTTGCTTCCCTGTTGTCGCCCACCAGCGCTCTCGCGGACGACGCGCCGGCCGAACACTGGGTCAGCGCCTGGGGCACGGCGTTACAGGCAATTCCGCAGCGGCCGGATTTGCCGGCGCTGTATCGCGCGCCTGAAATGGGCGGCCGGACTGTTCGGCAGATCGTGTATCCAGCCATCGACGGCCGGCACGTCCGGCTGCGTCTGAGCAATGTGTATGGCACAGCGCCGCTGGTGATCGAGGGCGTACAAGTAGCGCGTTCAGCGTCCGGTGGCGCGGCCGCGATCCGGGCGGGCACCAGCCGTCCTGTGACGTTCGCTGGCAAGGCAGGCGTGACCATCGCGCCGGGCGGCCAGACAGACAGTGACCCGGTCGCCTTCGACGTCACCGCCCACCAGCCGCTCGCCGTCAGTACCTATATGGGAGCGGGCCAGAAAATGGCCGCGTGGCACAGGGTGGCGAACCAGACGAATTATGTATCGACACCAGGCAACCATTCCTCCGATACCGACGCCGCCGCGTTTCGCACCCGCTTCACGCAATTCGTATGGCTGACGAGCGTCTCCGTCGACGCAGCGCCAGCGCGAGCGCTGGTAGCAATCGGAGACTCCATCACCGACGGCATGCGCTCCACGCCGAACGCGAACCGCCGTTGGCCGGACGCATTGGCGCGCCGGCTGACCCAAAAGGGCATCGACGGCACCGCGGTCGTGAACGCTGGGATCAGCGGCAATCGATTGCTGAGTGGGTCGCCGTGTTATGGCGATGCGCTTTTGAACCGGTTCGACCGCGACGCATTGCGCCAGCCCGGCGTGCGCGCGGTGATCCTTATGATTGGCATCAACGACATCAATTTCCCCTCGATGCCCCCACGCGCCGGTCTGGATTGCGACGACCCCCACACGCCAGTAACCGCTGATTTGCTGCTGCGCGGGTATCAACGGCTGATCGCGCAGGCGCACCAGCGTGGTGTCCGGATCTACGGGGCAACCTTGACACCGGCCTCGCTGCCCCCGGAGCGCGAGGCAATCAGAACGGCAGTGAACGACTCGATCCGTTCAAGCCGAGCATTCGATGGCGTGATCGACTTCGACCAGGCGCTCCGGGACCCGGCCCGTCCAGACCGCCTGCAGCGCCGCTATGACAGCGGCGACCATATCCATCCCAGCGATGCGGGTTATGCGGCCATGTCGGAAGCTGTCCCCATCGACGAAATGGGGCTGGGGAAGGGTCATTAAGGGGCTGCTAGGGTATTCCCGAAAATAGTTTGCGGATGTCCTTGCCTTAGTACGCTCCATCGCCTATTATTCGTCTCCTCGTTTCGCAACGAGGGCCGCTAAAGAAACAAGCGGCCTCCAAAATCGGTAAGTTTGAAAGCAAACGCTCACAAACTTGTTGACAAGGAGAAAAAGATTCTTCATAATCTCGTTTCTGTGCTGCGGATGCAGCGACGCGAAAGCGGTGGAGTTCTGGGGGTTGGGATTCTACGGTGGGTAGCGCATGTTCTTTAAAAACTAACAGCCGATAAGTGTGGGCGCTTGGTGCTTGGCTTTGAGCGTGGTGGTGTTTCTCAGGAGATGCTGCCGTGAAGCGAAAGTATCAAGTCTCACACTA
>NZ_JAQGMM010000634.1 GCF_028292365.1 Caballeronia sp. | reverse complement strand
ATCGATCACGAAACAGCACACGGCGACGATATCGTCGGAGGACACATCCGAGTCGAGCCACAACGTCAAATCGCTGCCCGACTTCAATTCCCCGACAACCGTACCCAGGTTTCCAAGCTCCTCGGTCAGCAGAGCCTGGTCCTTCTCCCCCACCCCCCGCAGCGTAATTTTCAGGTGAGGACCGTCTTGCCCGGCATTTTGGCTTGCGTCCGACGTTCCTTCGACGGCCGGAAATTCTGCCCACTCGCCGTCTTCCTCGACCGCCTCATTCGCTTGCTCGACAACATGCGGCGGCGGCTCGTTCGGCCCGAGCGCCAGCGCGACTTGCGCGAGATCCTGAGCGATGGCAGCGGCTTCGCTGAACGACTGCTCCGGCTGCGAAACTTCAGCGGCGGCGACTGCGCCGTCAGCAGGATCGTTGTCCCGCAAGAATTCAAGCTTCGCGCAGATCGCCTTCGCGGCCGCTGCGTCCGGCTCGGCACTGGCACGGTATGCATTGAGCTGATCTGACAGCACGTCCTTGGTTTCCAGGAACGTATCGATCATGTCGCGACGCAGGACCAGCTCGTTATTGCGCGCCCGGTCGAGCAGCGACTCGAGGATGTGCGTGGTCTCGGTCAGCGCCGAGAAGCCGAACGTGGCAGCGCCGCCCTTGATCGAATGCGCCGCGCGAAAGATCGCGCCGAGATCCTCGGGATCGGGGTTCGTCAGATCCAGCGCGAGCAGCAACTGCTCCATATCCGCCAGCAGCTCGTCGGCTTCGTCGAAGAATGTTTGATAGAACTGCGTAATGTCGAGTGTCATGCCTGGGTCACCACCGGATGCCTTGTCTGTCGTCGCTATGCGCGTCGTAGAAACTAATGTCTTCTCGTGCCTGATGCTTAATGCCTAACGTTTCGTGCCTGATGTTTCATGCAAAAATGGTTTGCTTCAGTGCGGGTGTTCCGCACCCGACAACGTGGCAACCAGTTCGGTCAGCATGTCGGGGTCGAATGGCTTTTCCATCCATCCCGTCGCGCCCACCGCGCGCGCTGCGGCTTTGAAGGGCTCGCCCGACTCGGTCGTCAGCACGAGGATCGGCGTGTTCGCATAGGCACGATGTCCGCGCAATTTCCCGATCAGTTCCAGGCCGCTCATCGCCGGCATGTTCTGGTCGGTGATCACGAGGTCGAACTGTTCGGCGAGCGCCGCTTCGTAGGCCTCTGCGCCATCCATGGCCAGCACCACGCGATACCCCGCCGCGACAAACGTCGCCGAGAGGATTTGCCGCATGGCAGCCGAGTCGTCGATAGCCAGAATGTTCTTGATCATGATGTGTGCCGCCCTCTGTCCGATGTTCTAGTCGTGCTCTCGTGCTCTTGTGCTTTCGTGAGCGTGTCTTGTGTTGCCGCTGTCACGGCACCGCCGGCCTGGCTGGCAATGCCGGCGCCAGCGAGCCGAGGTTGGGCTTGACGTCGGCCGGGCCACCCGGGCTGCCCGCGTTACTGGTAATCGTGGTCGCCGGCATGCTTTCGCGCGTCATGGACTCTTCCGACTTGTGGTTCAACACAAGAATGCTGATGCGCCGGTTCTCGGGATCGAAAGCATCCTGCTTGTTCAGGTTTTGCGTCGATGCCAGTCCAAGCACCCGCAGCACCTTCGATTCATCCATGCCGCCCGAGATCAGCTCGCGCCGCGACGCGTTCGCGCGATCCGCCGACAACTCCCAGTTGCTGTAACCCTTTTCACCGCCCGCATATTGCGTGGCGTCGGTGTGTCCCTGCACCACGATCCGGTTCGGCACGTCATTGAGCGCCTTGCCGATCTCGCGCAGGATGTCGCGCATGTAGGGCTCCACGTTGTTGCTGGCGAGCGCGAACATCGGGCGCTTTTGGGTATCGACGATCTCAATGCGCAGGCCCTGCTGCGTCGAATCAATCCGGATCTGCTGCCTGAACTGGCGCAACACCGGGTTCGCTTCGATCGCGGACATGAGCTTGATCTGCAAGTCGCGCAGACGGGCCTGGTCGCGGCGTTCGAGTTCGCCTTGCGCTGCCCTCAGCGTCTGCTCGTCGAGCCGGTCCACACGCCGCGTACCATCACTCATGCGGGTCGTGCCCGGCTCCGGGCTCGAAATATCGCGCCCGCCGCCGTCGATGATGCTGGAGTCCATGCCGCTCTTCTGCCCGCCCATGATCGCGTTCTTGAGCGGCATGTTGAAATACTCGGCAATCCCCTGGCGCTGCACCGGCGACACCGCGCTAAGCAGCCACATCAACAGGAAAAACGCCATCATCGCGGTCATGAAGTCGGCGTAAGCCAGCTTCCACGCACCGCCGTGGTGCGGCTTCTTGTTCGCTACGACGCGCTTGATGAAAATCGGACGATCTTTATTGGTCGGCATGGCGGGCTCGGGGCGCTCGGTCGCGAAAGGCGGTTACTTCGCCTTCACGCGGCGCACGTGTTCTTCCAGTTCGGAGAACGACGGACGCTCGGTGGAGAAGAGCACCTTGCGGCCGAACTCCACCGCGATAGCCGGTGCGTAGCCATTGAGGCTCGCCAGGATCGTCACCTTGATGCACTGGAACAACTTCGTCGACACCGCCACGAGCTGTTCCGCGACGCTAGCGAGCGGGCCGATCAGCCCATAGTACAACAAGATGCCGAGA
>NZ_JAQGMM010000630.1 GCF_028292365.1 Caballeronia sp. | reverse complement strand
AGCATCTTCGGGTCGGCAAGGCTCGTGAAATGCTCGAAACCAGCCAACAATCGTTCGACCAGGTCGCCTGGAAAGTCGGTTACGAAGATGTTGGATCGTTTCGAAAGATCTTCATCAGGCTAACCGGACTGTCTCCAGGGGACTACCGAAGACGCTTTCAAACGCAGAGCCAGGGTGGGTCCGCCGCGCCGTTTTAAGGAGCATTCGCCGTAGATAAGCGAAGGATTCGTTCGCCTCGGTTACCGCCCCTCGGCAGTTGGCGCAGGCTGTCAAGCCCTACACTTCGAGGCTTACCGTGTACCGCGGCTTCGGTCCACATTTGAACTTTAAAGAACGGCAGCCGAACCCGGATCAGCATGCCCGATTCGGGTAAGGTGAAACGCGCGGCGCAATTCGAAGCCCAACCGTTCATACGACCCAATCGCCGAATGGTTGTCACTGAGCACATGTAGAAACGGAACCTCCCCCCGTTGCTCAATTTGTCTGCCCAAGGTTTTCACCAACCGGCCGGCAAGCCCTCTTCCGCGCCAGTCTTCGTCGACGCAAACGGCGCTTATCTCGACGTATCCGTTGAGACGCATCCGTTCTCCGGCCATTGCAATGAGCCGCCCTTGGTCGCGAATGCCAATGTAATTACCCATCCCACCTGTTCGCTTGCCGAAAGGACCGGGTTTGGTCTTTTGGGCGAGATCGAGCATGTCTTTCGCATCCACGTTACTTAGTTGGATCACCTCCTGAGCGTCCATGCTCCCGGCTTCCAGGTGCGTAGCGACCATTTGATGGACGATGCCAACATGCGTTAACTGCAGCGCATCGACCGGACCCATGGCATCGAATGATTGCAAAACGACGACGTGTTCGTCAGGCAGCAGAAGATGGTGGAGCGCCCGATAAGCAGCGGGGGTTTCCGATTCCAAAGCGGCAAAGGGAGCCACATCGGGATGGTACCGACGGGCAAGCGCTTCTCCGCGCCCAAGATGCGCTTGCCTGGTCGTAAGTGCCGTCCAGATCGGGCGGTCGAGGCCAACGTGTATCGAATGATTCATGTGCTTTCCCTTTGCAAGAGCCGACTCTGTCCCCACGGATTGAATGCCTGTCCAAGCGCGCCACGAGGCCGCATTGCTACGCAGTCTAGACGCTGGATCTGGACGGGGCTATAGTCGCAAACGACATTAATAGAGTCATTTGTGACATGAGACTGGCTATCCTCGCGCTCGACGGAGTATTCGACACCGGGCTCACCGTTCTGCTCGATACCTTCGCGACAGCCAACGAACTGGCCGCCGCCCAGGGATTCGCCGCACCGCCCTTCGAGGTAAGCCTCGTGGGCGTGCGCAGACGCATCCGTACCGCTCTCGGGTTGTCCACTCTGGTCGAACCAGCAAGCACTGTCCGTCAGCCGGATTGGGTGGTCGCCCCTGCGCTGAATGCCAAACAACCGGAACGCCTGATCGAGGCGCTGGAGCGCCGCGACGTGCGCGACGCGATGGCATACCTTCGCACCTGGAACGCTGATGGCATTGGAGTCGCGGCGGCGTGTATCGGTACGTTTGTGCTCGCGGAAGCCGGGCTTCTGGACAATCGCGAAGCAACAACCAGCTGGCCGCTGGCGCCGTTCTTCCGTCAACGCTACCCGGCTGTCAAACTGGACGATTCCCGCATGGTGGTTGCGTCGCATCGCGTGGTGACTGCGGGCGCCATGATGGGCCATCTGGATCTTGCGCTTTGGCTGGTGCGACAGGCGAGTCCCGAGTTGGCGACACTCGTCGCGCGCTTCATGCTGATTGACAAGCGTTCATCCCAGGCCGAATACATTATTCCGGATCACCTCGCCCATGCCGATCCGTTGATTGCAAGATTCGAGCGGTGGGCTCGCGGCAATCTCCCTTCCGGGTTTTCGCTTCAGGAAGCGGCCAGTGCATTGGCCGTCGGCACACGCACGTTGCAGCGCCGCACCGAGGCAGTGCTCGGTAAGTCGCCGCTGGCATTTTTCCAGGACCTGCGAATCGAACGGGCGCAGCACCTCGTTTCGATTGGCCAGGATCTCGAGACAATTGCGAGCGAGGTTGGCTACGCCGACGCAGCGACATTGCGGACTTTGTTGCGTCGGAAGCTGGGCCGCGGAGTGCGGGAACTTCGCGCCAACATGCGGTAGTCGATCCCGGTTAGCACGCCAACTAGTTCAACCTTGCCCATCTATGCGAAGCGCTCCCGTCTTGCATGTTCGGGCCGGAGCAACGGTGCGTACTCGTGCAATTCCCGTGGTGCAATGTCGAAGACGCGACGGAATGCACGCGTAAAGCTCGATGCACCATTGAAGCCCAATCCCGAGGCAATGTCCTGTACGTCCATATGCGGAAAGCGCACCAGCTCGTCAGCCGCCATTCGCAGCCTGCGGCTGCGAATATAAGCGGCCAGCCCACCTTCGTGCTCAAAGAGACGGTACACGCTGGCACGCGAGAGACGCAGCGACGCCAACACGCTGTCAGGCGACAACGCCGGATCGTGCAGATGGGCCTCCACGTATCTCCGCACTTGTCCAAAGACCGCTGCGCGTACCGCCGCGCGGCCGTCGCCGGAAAGACCCGCTTGACGGCTGAACGCTGCGACGAGCAGCTCTACCGTGGTGAGAAAGGACCGACGCGCTTCGTCCCTGGCCAGCCCGGCGATTTGTCGATTGAGCGCCACCAGATGCTCGATCAGCAAGCGCGTCAAAGGAGTGGTGGCGCGAACCCATCGGCCATGCAGCGAGGCGGCATCAGGGAACGATCTTTCCACCAAAGCACGCGGCACAAAAAGGAGCAGTATCCTGCCGTGAAAACTCCGGACTGTGCACGGCTGGTCCATGTCCAGCGCGAGGATACTTGGCACTTGCGGTATGTGCGCCTCGTCGTGCCGTGGCTTGCTGCCCAGGAACTGCCCCGGCGGCCCTTCAAGGTACACGCTGAAGCTGATGTCGCGAATGCTCTCGGTCGACACTCGCCCCAACGATCGCACCGCAAGGTTGGGCCCGGTGTGGAAATCGAAGAGGCTCAGACTGTCGACGGTGTAGCGAGACAGCGATGCGTCGAACGTATCCTCAGCTTGCTTTGAAAAAGGCTGTATGTCGTAGACAGGACTCATGCGCTCCTGCCACGCAAGGAAGCTTTGGCGGGCGTCGCCTTGCACGCTGAAATTGCTGTGCGCGATGCCGGGCGCGAGCGTGGGCCGCTGCGGCGGCAATAACAAGCGGCTTAGCGGTGTCGCAATGTTTAGCGGGTCGTCGTTCAAGGCGGTGCTCATCGCTGATTTTGGTCCGTTTTTGATCCGCCCCGTGCGGCTGAACTTTATGTTGAACCACTAGCCCGCTCGGAGCCCGCCAGTCCAGGTTGCCGAGAATATCGGTCCATATTTGACGCGCAGTTGACCCGGAGCGCCGCTCAAGCCGAATGCGCGGGTCAGATTAGAACTGAGTGGGATGAGGCGATTGTGACGAACGCGGCTTTATCGGTCTTGGGAACCGTCGAAACATGGCCGCGCGTTCGCGGTGCCGCAATCCTTTGGAACGGACAGATTCTGCTTGTCCTATCTAGCGTATTACGGCACGGCGAACGCGGACTTTAGGGGCTTTGGCCGAATAAACGTCTTACCAGCACTTTCCAATGATCGGATAGCCTGAGTGCGTGGCAATTACCTGGATGGAGAATGGGCGCTGAGCGGCGAAGTTCAGCCGCTCGCGTGGGTGTGCTCAGCAGAGGTACTCGCCGCTTCGCCCGGGTCAGCCACTCACAGCGGTGGCTTCATGGCGTTCGCAACCTGGCATTGCGTGTCACATGCCCACGCTTTCCTCAATAGCTTGCTCGATGATCGATAACCCGCGATCGATCTCAGCCTCGGCAATCGTAAGCGGCGGAGCAAGGCGGAAGACGTCGCCCAGTCCCGGCAACTGAACAATATTCATGTGTAAGCCGAGTTCAAGGCAGCGACGTGTGATTGCAGCGGAAAGATCCGGGGCCGCAGCTTTGGTTGATCTGTCGCCGACGATTTCGATTCCGAGCATCAAGCCACGTCCGCGCACATCGCCGATACATTCGAAGCGGCTTTGAAGCGTCTCCAGACCGCCGCGCAAACGGCTGCCAAGCACACCAGCGCGCTCGACGAGACCATCCCGCTCGATGATTTCGATAACTTTGACGCCAACCGCTGCCGGCATCGGATCAGACACGTGCGTCGTATAAAAGAGGAAGCCTCGTTCGTGTGCCTGATTTTCGATTGCCTGAGTCGTCAGCACGGCAGCCAGTGGAAGTCCTGCGCCCAGTGTCTTGGACAAGGTCAGGATGTCGGGCACCACGCTGTCGTACTCGCAAGCGAACATTGTTCCGGTTCTGCCCATGCCGGTTTGGGCTTCGTCCACGATCAACAGCATGCCCCGCTCGACACACTTCGCCTTTAGCGCGCGCATATAGCCTTGCGGCAGTTCAATCAGGCCACCCGAGCTCAGGATTGGCTCAGCGATGAACGCCGCGAGGCTGCCGCAAGATTGCCTGTCGATCAGGTCGAAAGCATAGTCGAGTTCAGCCGCCCAATCATAGGCGCCGTTGCGCTCGAACCGTGGCCGGTACGGATACGGCGCCGGAATGGCGAAGGAGCCCACGGCGGCCGGACCGTAACCCTTGCGGCCGGCGCTGTAAGTGGCCGACGCTGCGCCGCCGGTCATGCCGTGCCACGATTGAGCGAAGCTCACGATCTCGTGCCGGCCGGTGACGAGCTTTGCCATCTTGATTGCTGCTTCGTTGGCTTCGCCACCGGTGCTGAGCAGCAAGGAACGTTCGAGTCCTTTAGGCGCGATGCCCGCGAGGCGGGTTGCCAGGTCCACGACCGGGCGTGAGAGCATCCCGCTGAAAAGGTGGGTGAGATTGCGTGCACTCTCGGCGATAACTTCGGCGATTTCCGGATGAGAGTGACCGAGGATGGCGCTCATCTGTCCGGAGGTGAAATCGAGTATCGCGCGGCCCGTGGAATCATGAACATGGCTGCCGCTGGCACGCTCGATTATGACGGGCGAGAATGTTCCGCCGTAGCGGATCAGGTGCTGCTGAGCGTTTGACCAAAAGTCCCGATCGGTTTGTGCTGACATGTCTGTGTCCAGAGTGGCGGGCGGATGTGCCGAAGGTCAATGTAAGCGAACTAAATCGGCGGGTGGAAATGAAAAGTTGTGATGCCTGCCATTCGAGGAGCTGATGCCATCATGTTGCAGCTGGATTTCGATTTGCTCAGGACGTTCGTCGCCATAGCGGATGCCGGATCGCTCACGCGCGCGGCGGCGGAAGTTGGCCGTACGCAATCCGCGCTTAGCATGCAGTTGAAGAGGATCGAAGAGATCGTCGATGGCGCGGTGCTGGTGCGTACCGCACGCGGCGTGGAACTGACGTCGCGCGGGGATCGATTGTTATCGCACGCCCGAAGGCTGGTGCGCGCACACGACGAGGCGCTGGTCGACGTGACGGGTCGTGGGCTCACTGGTTCGATCCGGCTCGGATGCCCCGAGGACTATTGCACGGAGTTCCTTCCGGCCGTGCTCCGCGCGATAGCGGCGCAGCATCCTCGGGTCGCACTGGAAGTCGTCTGTGCGCCTACGCCCTTGCTCGAGAAAATGCTCGATGCGCGCCGTGTCGATGTGGCATTGGTATCGCTCGCAGCGCAGGGGAATCTGGAGCGGGTGATTCGCTGGGAGGACCTGGTGTGGATCGCATCGCAAGACTTCTACGCCCCAAGCGATGGACCTCTGCAAATAGCCTTGTCGGCGCCTGAAACGCTCGACCATCAGGCGGCGCGGCGTGCGCTCGACAGTGCCAATATCAGCTACCGCGTGGCTTATGAGAGCGTCAGCAAGGATGGGCTGCTGGCAATCGTGCGAGCGGGCATAGCAGTCGCTGTGCTGACGAGAGGAGCGGTGCCGGCGGATTTGCGGATCATGCCCGCTGGCGAACTGCTCCCGCCGCTTCCGCATGTTGGCATTGCCGTCGTTTCGCACACGGGTCCGGCCGATTCGCTGCTTGTGGAGAATGTGAAGGACCTCATGACCCGCACCTTGAGCACGATGTCGCCACTTTCGTCCTGATGTGTTCCGACGGGTGCCGTCCCGGAATGCTTGCGCGGGCCTTTCGAATGCAACTGCGAACGCTTCGGACGCACAGCTATAATCGTGCTCAAACGTGGCTATGGAAGTTCTATTCGTGAAAAAGATTGCTGCTTTTGCGCTTGTTGCGCTTGGTACCCTTGTACTCACCGGTTGCTCGTCCGCTGAAAAGCAGGCTGAGCAAGCCCAGAAATTCGTCCACAACGAAACCAGCCTTGCCGCCGCTCAACACAATGCGGTAGTCAATTGCGAAGCGGCGAACTGCGACGCGGCCTGGGCGCTTACAAAACGCTATATCGAGCAACATTCCGACACGCCCGTGACGCGCGCGGACGCGGTCGCCATCGACACCGACGTGCCCTCTGGCGGGGGCAAGGCCAGCTTTTCGGCCACTCGTGATGCGAAAGGTTCGAGCGCAACGCTAACCCTCTTTGCGCAGTGCCGTGGCATGTACGGGCAAGACAGCGCGAAAGGTTCGGACTACGACAAGTGCGCCGACAAGATCCTCAAGGCACAGAATGGATATGCGGCGTTTCTCAGGACACATTCGTCTGGTCAGTAAGTGCGTTGAGTGCTGCACAGCGCGAGCTGTCGGTGGAATTTCATCGAACGGTTCTTCGATGAAATCGAACACCTCAACCGGATCGCCGTTTGCTTCGATAAACTCGCTTCGAACGCTCTTGCGCCAACGGCTGGGAAGAGGAGTGCGCGATCTTCGCGCCGACCCGCGCTGACGGTGAACCTGACCTCCCGTTTCACTGGCGCCTACCGCAGCGCATCCGTTATTTCATTCGCGGGTACAAGTGCAGTGCAGCGATACAAAAGGTGATATATCCGGCGGGTGTACAGTCACAAATGGTACTCGCGGTTAGCCTAGACGCGACCTTAGCCCGGTCCTCAGACCCGTCGCCCCGAGACATCACATCGGAGTCGCTTGCCCCATGCAAAATGCAAATGTGTCCGTTACCTCCGTCGCGTTGCCGCCCAGTTCACGCGTAACGCGCATGTACGAGCATCCGAACCTCGCGGATGCCTACACCATCCGCTTGCCGGATAACGCAACCACCGATCCCGAACTACTCGCGCGTTTCATGTTTTCGCATCAGGCCGCATGGGTTGCAAAGCTCTTGCGAGTGCGGGACGCGCTCGTTGCCGGGTTTGGCCTCAAGACCGCGAAACGCCTGGAGGAATCCGCACGGTCCGAGCAGGACAAGCATGTCTCCATTTTCAGGATCTACGAGCGCACTGTCGATGAAATCATCCTCGGCGAAGACGACAAGCATCTCGACTTCAGGGTGTCGGTGTTTCAGGAAGCCAGGGAAAACGCGGCAGGCGGCGGGCGCTATTTGACGGTATCGACTGTCGTGCAATGCCACAACCTTCTGGGACGGTCGTACATCTTGTTGATCACGCCGTTTCATGAAATGGTGGTTCGATCAAGCATGCGGCGCGCGGCGCTTATCGGCTGGCCCACTGCCTCCTGAGCCGGCTCGCGCTTGACGCTTCGCGACACATCGACGCTCGCAGATCGAGGCCAGTCTCAGGCTCTGAGCGTGGGTTTTCGTTGGCACGGGTCGAGTCGAGAAATCCAGCATCGCCACCTCATGCAATCAATTTCGTCAACGCCGGAACACTCAGTACTGCCGTGTAATACCCCATGAACTGAACGCCGGTGTTAAAGCCGAAGCGCCGGGATAACAATCCTCCCAAAAGCCCGATCGTCACGATCACGAGGAACCCCAGCAACTGCCCTTCCCACACGCTGATCACCACGATCAGTCCCGCGAACGTCGCAATGATCGCTTCATGGCTGAGCCGCCGGGCAACGAACGAAGCCGCCCGGTGCGCATAGTTCATCGAAAACGGATACGCAATCAGCGCTGCCAGCACGACCGACAACAAACCGTAGCCGAGAAACTCCCAGCTCGTCATCAACGTGTGCAGATTGTTCATGTGCCCCGTGGCTGTATCGACGAAAAATCGCGGCGGCGCGTTGAAAAGCGGCGCCGCCGGACCCGCTGCCACGGGACTCAAAGGCAGTCCGAACGCGATCAACGGAATTAATGTCTCGGCAATATAGGTGGCCTCCGTCACGCCGTTTCGTGCGGCAATGACCGTAGTCAAACGATGGTACGAGTGCTTGATTCGCGAGCCGACCAGTTCGCCCATCACGACGGTCATCGCGACCGGGCTAAAGACAAACGTTGCGCTCGACACCGCCGCCGTCGCAATGGTCCAGTTCCGCTGCTGCCGGTCGAGCACCTTCAACGGATTGGGAAAGTAGCCGCTCCAGCTTTTCACGTCCGGCGCAAGCGAGAACGTCTTGACCCGATCGCGGCGCATCACTGCGCGATCCGCGGGCGAGAGAATGGAAAACAGGTCTGCAATCAGCGGGCCGATGGCAATGCCCAAAAAATAACTGACGCTGAGTTTCACGCCGTATTTTCCGGTCAGCGCCTGGAGCCCGACGATCACCAGCACGAACGGCACGAGCAGCAACACCGACGCCCATCGGCCCGATGAAAAGTACGCGATCGCAACGGCTGCGGCGAGAAACACCCACGGCGCCGCTTTTGATATCGACGGGCCGAACGGCGCGAGTAGCACAGCGAACAACACCGCCAGCGGCACCGCGACGAAGGCCGCGATAATCGCACCCGAAATCATCTTTCGCAGCGCAATGTGCGGCACGCCGAGATTGCGCAGCATGGTCGCCTGCTGAAGCAAGGGCGCCGCGAGCGTGTCGCCTGGAATGCCGAGCAGCGCCGTCGGAATGGCGTGCGTCATGTGCTTTGCCACAGCCCCGGCCATGAAGAACGTGAAGACACCCGCGGGCGGCACGCCGAGCAGCGCGACCAGCAAGGTAAGTGGTGCAAGGGTTGTAGTTTCGTCCGTGCCGGAAATGAGACCGATCCCGGCGAACACGATGGCGCCGGTCAGGCCCATCGATACCGCCACAAGTATCTGGTGAACAAGCGCGTCCATCACAAGGACTCCTTACTTGTTTTTGTTTCAGTGATTTCAGCGGCGTCAGGGGAAACGTGGCCTTCACCAAGCGCACGTTTTGATGCCTCAATGCGCTGCTCGTGTTTGAGAAATACATCGTAGAGACCGAGCTCTTTCATCTCGATGACAACCGGCAGCGGCAGATCCGCGACAAACCCCAGGCCGCCCGCCTCGGCAGCAAGCTGATCGAGCACTTCTTCGCGGCGAGCCGTATCGGATGCCTGGTCGACCACTACGCGTTTCGGCTTGAACAGTTTCGCGCACACCGCGCCCGCGATCAGGCAGCCGGCAAGTCCCACCAGCATGGCGTAAGCACGGGTCATCGCGGCGTCGTGTACGTAGAGCGCGAGAAAATAATTGGCCGAGAAAAAAGCGCCCAGGCTGATGCCTATGCCCAGCGCGACAGACCACGCGAGATGCCGGATATCGACGGTGTCTCCCCACACTTCAACCAGATGGGAAGCCTGCGCATCAACGGCTATGCTCATGGCCACGGACGTCGGTCTCAGCGCCTCATCGGCGTCCAATACTGAATGCTTCATTGTCTCCTCCGTTTGCGGAAGTTTTTGTTTCGTTATCGCCGTCGTGCGTTCAGGCCAAAATCAGACCGCTAATCAAGCGTCACGAGGTCCTGCAAGCAACGTCATTGCGTAGTCGGTACGCACGTCGTTTGCCGCGACCATCTTTCCAACTACCCAATCGATATCCACGCCGGTCGCGCCCGCGGACATCGCGATATTGCGCGCGTGAAGCGCCATGTGCCCGCGCTGGATACCTTCGGTAGAAAGCGCACGCAACGCACCCATGTTTTGCGCGAGGCCGACGGCGACAGCAATCTCGCCGAGATCCTGAGCCGAGTGCACGTCCATGATCTTGAGGGCGAGCCGCGCGAGTGGATGCGTCTTGGTGGCGCCGCCGACAAGACCCACGGGCATCGGCATCTCGATGGTGCCCACCAGGTCGCCGTTAGCCGCTCTTTCCCACGTGGTCAGCGAGGTATATCGACCGTTGCGGCACGCATACGCATGCGCGCCCGCTTCGACGGCGCGCCAGTCATTCCCGGTGGCGACAATCACCGGATCGATGCCGTTCATGATCCCTTTGTTATGCGTCGCGGCGCGGTACGGATCGATGGCCGCGAACAGATACGCATCGATCACGCCTTCGATCACTTGCTCACCCGAATACTCCCTGGTCGTCAGCGTTTCGGCGGAGTAACGGACTTGCGCGCGAGCGAGACGCAGATCCGCGAGATTCGACAAGATGCGCAGGCGAACCTTACCGCCCGTGATCTCCTCCATACGTCCTGCCACCGACTCCGCCATCGTATTGACGGTGTTCGCGCCCATCGCATCTCGTACATCAACGATCAGGTGCGCAACTACCATCGCCCCGCGAGGCGTCTCGGGAAACACGTGAACCTCGATGTCCTTGCAGCCACCGCCGAGACCGATCAGCACCTTGTCGCGGCTATTCGCAAGCTGGATCAGTTCTTCCTTGTGCTTCAGAATCGATAAACGCGCGCCATAAGGATCGCTCACGCCGATGATCTGCACTTGGGCGCGCATCAGCGGCGCGGTGCTCGACGTGATGAAACCGCCCGCCTCGCGCGCCATCTTTGCCATGAACGAGGCTGCGGCAACTATCGATGGTTCCTCCACCGCCATCGGCACGAGCACGTCGCGCCCGTTGATCTGGAAGTAGCCGGCCACGGCCATCGGCAACTGGAAGGTCCCGATCACGTTCTCGATCATGCCATTGGCGGTATCCAGCGAGAGTGCGCCGGCGTTGGCGAGCAACGCATGGTCGGCGTCGCTCAGATTCGCTGCCTCGGCAATGTGCTTCAGGCGTTGCGCCGGCGACAGCCCGCGAAAATTCAGCAACTTTGAATCGATGTTCACTTGCAATGCTCCTTGGCTTTCCCGGTTATTCGTTCGCCCCTCTTCCGCCTTGCGGAAGTGGCCGGATCGAGCGAATAATAGGCCAGCTGTACCCTATTAAAAGGCACACTTATTCGAGACAGCGAAGTCACTGTACCCAGAACAATTCAAACGGACATGGAGCAATCAGGATCATGCAACGCGAAAAGACGGGCCTGCCTCGATCCATCGCAGACAATTTGGCCAGACAGATCAAAGAAGGCCTGCTGCAGGCCGGTGCCAAATTGCCATCGATTAGGGAATACGCTGAGGGGAACGGTTGCTCGAAGAACACCGTTATCAGCGCATTCGACATCCTGACGGCGAACGGCCTGATCGAACCGAAGCGAGGGTCGGGATTTTTCGTGTCGCGTTCGGTCGATGTACAGCCGGTCGGCGATGAACCCACTACCCTGGATCGGGCAATGGATGTCGTGTGGCTGATGCGGGAACAACTGCAGAACAAGCCCGAGTTTCTCAATCTGGGAGAAGGATTTCCGCCGGTTGAGTGGCTGGAAGAAACACGTCTGGATCAATTTCATCAGCGCGTGGTCCGGACCGGCGTGGGATCGCTGTTTCGCTACGGCAGCCGCTTCGGGTATCTGCCATTGCGCCAGCATCTTCAGCAGAAGCTGGCCGCGTATGAGATTGAAGCCGCCCCTACGCAGATCGTGCTCACGCACGGCGCCAATCAGGCAATGGACATGGTGCTGCGATATTTCGTGCGCCCGGGCGATACCGTACTGGTCGACGACCCCGGGTATTACCCGCTGTTCGGGAAGTTGAAGTTGAGCGGCGCGAACATGGTCGGTGTTCCAAGGGAGATCGACGGTCCTGACATCGCGGTGCTCGAAGAGCATTTGAAGAGCTATCGGCCGAAACTCTTCTTCACGCAGTCAGTGGGACACAATCCGACCGCGACCGACACGAGCGCCGCGAAGGCGCATCGCATACTCAGGCTGGCCGAAACCTACGACCTCACGATTGTTGAGAACGATGCGCTCGCGGACCTGAAACCACGCGCGCTTACGCGCATCTCGACGCTCGATCAATTGCGCCGGACGATTTATATCGGCAGTTTCGCGAAGTCGGTATCCGCTGCGTTGCGTGTAGGTTTTCTTGCTTGCGACCCGGCCCTTGCAAGTGATCTCGCCGATGTAAAAATGCTGACGCACGTGAGCAGTTCGGAATATTGCGAGCGCACGCTGGAAGCCATTCTGAGTGATGGCCATTTCCTGCGTCACACCAATCACATGCAGGAGAAACTTCGACGGGCGACCGAAGCGGGGGTCAACGCGCTCCATGCGCTGGGCGCGAAGATCTACAAGGTCAGTGACCAGAGCCTCTATCTTTGGGCAGCGCTGCCCCACTGCGAAGACTCAATCAAATTTGCCAAAGCGATGCTCGCACAATCCGTCATTCTCGCGCCGGGGACGGTCTTTTCACCACACGCGGAAAGCGTTTCGCCGTACTGCCGGTTTAACGTCGCGTATCTGAAGGACCCTCGATTCGCGGCCGCGCTAAAAGCACTTGGCTGAAGCGTACGCATCCGTCACCCGCTTCTCGCATTTCTCGTTCGTCGAAAGCAAAAAAAGCCCAACTTATAGCTGGGCGAATTCCATCGGGATCGGAGCAACCCCGCTGGAGGAGGTGCTGTTCGTTGATTCGAAAGAACGTGATTCGAAACAACTATGTAAATTGGATAAGCGCACAGGATCGCTGCGCGCTTATCAGCCATCTTCGAAGCGTTTTTTCATGCCGCCAGGATTGCTGCGCGGCTTGATAACGCGGGCGACTAATGCTGATTAGTGGCCGGAGTAGATCGACTTGCCGTTGTCGTTCAGCGCGGGGCTCACAACTGCGCGGGCACCCGATGCCGACGTGCCGTCGGTCACACCACCGAAGCTGTTGGCTGCGCCGTTTTGCGCGGAGACACGTGCTTCCGCAGCCTGAATATCGGCCGGGTAATACGGGTCATCGCGGCCAGGTTGATAGCCCGCCTTTTCAAGCTGGACCAGTTGAGCCTTCACTTCAGCGCGAGTAACAGGCGCATTCGATTGTGCGAAAGACGACATGGCCGGAATAGCGAGGACTGCGGCAACAATAAGCGATTGAACGAGTTTCATGACCTACCTCCGAATCTTGATTTGCGCCGCGAACAACCCTGTTCGCGTTTCAGTGATTCAAGTGTAGGTAAATACACGCTTAAGATTAATAGCAGACTGCGCAAGGGATTATTGTCGATTTAGTGTAAACCCTAGTCATTCGAAGGACGTTGACAGCGTCGCCATACAAATAGCTGACGGTCAACGTACGACTCCTTTACCGGCAGCGCCGCGTATGGGGCCAGCGCGTTCTTCAATCGCGCGCCGAACAGGGTCGCGCAGTCCGAGGAAGAACGCCAGCTCTGCGACAATGAACAGCGGCCCAACCGCCAGCCCGATGACATCGTCCACGAAAGCCGGCTTGCTGCCTTCGAAATAGTGCCCGATGAACTGGATCACCCAGCCGACAAAAAACAGGCCCAGGCCCCAGGCGAGCCACGATGCGGTTGTTTGCATCGCGAGCAGCTTTCCCGCCCACACGCTCAGCGCGAGCAGGAGAGTCATCAGGATACCAAACCGAATGTCGAGCCGAAGGTAGAACACGGCGACCGCTGCGGCGAGCAGCATGGCCGGCGACACACTCAGCGTGTCTGTCACCCCGAGCGCCGGACGCGCGAGCAGACTGGCAACCGCGACCACGATCAGCGGAATGCCAATGAGATGCGAAACGATGTTGCGCGAGTCGCGGTGATACACCGCATACTGTCCAAGCTGGTCAACCAGGGATTTCATGGGCGTACTCTCCGATTCATCGTGGGCGGCATGGTTGCGTGTACTCAACCTTTAACGCTCCAAAGCGACGTTCAATCACGCTCTCAACAAATTTTATACGTCGCCTTGAAGATGTCTTAGCGCGGCCTGTCATCTTGATCCTGCATCCGGATTGACGCCGCTTTGTGGAAAGATCCGGATGACCCAATCGACGAAAGCCTTGATTGCCACGCCCGCATTTCTACCGTTCGGATAAACGATTGAAATGGGCACCGGCGCACTTCTTGCATTTGCCAGGACCTCTTTCAGACGCCCGCTTTCCAGATATGGCGACGCGACAAACTCCGACAACTGGATCAGTCCCAATCCTTCCAGGCCGCATTGCAAATACGCTTCTGTTTCGTTGACGGCAAATCGGCTTGGCATGGTGACCGTGACGTTTTCACCGTCTACCTTGAAGCGCCAGTCGAGCGGCCGGCCGGTGGCATTCGCTATATAGTTGACCGCGCGATGAACACTGAGCGATTCGACGGTTTCAGGTTCTCCGTATTCCTTAAGATATCGTGGCGCCGCGCAAGTCAACCAGTTCAGTTGGCCCAGCCTGCGTGCCGTCAACGTCGAGTCCGTCAGTTCACCGGTGCGGATGACGCAATCAATACCATCGTAAATCAGGTCGACGGGGCGATCGCTAAGAACCAGTGTCAGCTCAATGCCGGGATAAAGCCGTTCGAATTCCCGCAGCCGCGGCAGCACGATCGCGCGGCCTAATATGCCCGGCATACCCGCTCGTATTCGCCCATGCGGAGTCGCGGCATCAGCCAACAGGCCGCTCTCTGCCTGCGCTATGTCCGACAGGATTGCCCGGCACGACGCATAGTAACGTTCGCCTGCATCGGTGAGGCTGAGAGTCCGCGTACTTCGCCTAAGCAGCGGCGTACCCAGATGCTTCTCAAGATTCTTGATCACCGTCGTGACCGATGACCGTGGCATCGACAAGGTCTGCGCCGCCTTGCTGAAGCTCTGCGTTTCGACGACCCGGGCAAAGGTTGCCATCGCTTGAAGTTTGTCCATGAACGGGCAAGTGTCCGGTTCTATTTCGTCGGTGACAGGCAGTTCGAAAAGGGGACGCTCATCTGCATTGATCGCCGGCCTCCCCGACTGAATCGTTCCGAATCGTTCGATGTGCACGCGTTCTCATTTCAGTGGCAGCGAACAATGCCGCGCACCCGCGCCACTAGACTTCGAGTGTCCGGCTGTTCTCCCCTTCAACGCACTGCGGAGTAATAAACCGGTTATGAACGGGTCGCGTAAGCACGCGCATCCGATAACTTCTCCCAAGTAAAAAAAGGTACTCGTATGTCGCATGCTAATTCTATTCTTGTCCTGGGTGCTGGCGAACTCGGCATGGCAATGTTGCGCAGTCTCGCGCGCCGCGCCAGGCCGGCGTCAGGGATTTCTATCGCGGTTCTGCTGCGCCCGTCGACCATCGATTCGCAAGATCTCGCCAAGCAAAAGGACATTGCCGAGCTGCGCTCGTTGGGCATCGAACTGGTCGCCGGTGATCTGGCGGAGGAATCGGAAGACTCGCTGGCCGCAGTTTTTAAACGCTTCCACACGGTCATCTCGTGCACGGGATTCGTTGGCGGCAGCGGCGTTCAGCGCAAGCTCGCCCGCGCAGCGCTGCAGGCTCGGGTCAAGCGATATTTCCCCTGGCAATTCGGCGTTGACTACGACGTCATCGGCCGGGGCAGCCCGCAGGATCTGTTCGATGAGCAACTCGACGTGCGCGACCTGCTGCGCTCGCAGGATCAGACGGAATGGGTGATCGTATCGACTGGCATGTTTACCAGCTTTCTCTTCGAACCGTCGTTCGGCGTGGTGGACCTCGCGCGAAACACCGTGAACGCGTTGGGAAGCTGGGACAACGGCGTGACCGTGACAACGGCCGACGACATTGGCGCGCTGACCACCGAAATTGTGTTTGCGGAGCCGCGCATCGCCGATCAGATCGTCTACATCGCGGGCGACACCGTTACTTATCGTCAACTCGCCGATGCGGTCGATAAACTATTGGACCAGAACGTCCGTCGCACTGAGTGGAGCGTGCCGGAATTGAAACGCGAACTGGCCGCGGATCCGGACGATTCGATCAAGAAATATCGCGCGGTATTCGCCGAAGGAAAAGGCGTGGCGTGGGACAAGTCGCAGACGTTCAATGCCCAACGCGGCATTGCAGCTTGTGGGCTTGAAGACTGGATGCGCGCAAATCTTGTGCCGAGTGAAAGCGTTGCGCTTCGGGAAGTCGACCATCAGTCATAACCCCGGGCCTTAGACGATCCGCTGCATATACCCCGGCAGATCGGGCTCGGGCAGCACCGCCAGAACCTTCAGCCGCTGCAACGTGCGCTTCTGCGCCGCGCGTAAATGATCTAGCAGCGCGTTGGCGGCGGCATCGATGTCTCCATCGAGCAATGGCCGCAACACCGCACGATGTTCAGCGAGCGTCACCGGATCGGGATGCAGGTTGAACGCGTTGAAAAACGCGTGGTTGACGGTCAGCGGCATCAGCGCGTGATCGAT
>NZ_JAQGMM010000616.1 GCF_028292365.1 Caballeronia sp. | reverse complement strand
GTGATCGCGACAATCACGCCGGCCAGCGGTTCACGTTGCGAGAACACGCGGCGGGCCTTGCCGTGCGGGGTAAGGTCGCAGGAAAAACTTTGACCGTCGTCGCGCAACGCTTCCATCGCGGCGAATTTGAACACGTCGGCCACGCGTCCGATTTCATAACGCGAGTCCTGCTTCGACAAACCCGATTCAAGTGAAATAAGATCCGACGCTTCTTCCGTGCGCTCACGCAGCAACGCCGCAGCGCGTTCGAGAATCTGCGAGCGTTCATAGCGCGTCAGCGTCGAGTGGTAATTCGCCGCGTACTCGAATGCGTCGCGCACGTCGTCGACGCTTGCCATTGGCACGGTGCCAATGCGTGTGTTCGTGTAAGGATCGAGAACATCCATGGTGCGAGCACGCGCCGCACGCTCGCCCTTCAGACGCAGCTTTTCGACCCGCGGCGCATGTTGCTCAACCGCAAGAACGGCGCTCATGATGCAAGCTCCAGATGATTCAACGCGATGTTGAAGACATCGAAGTTGCGCAGGCGCTTCCCCTCGCGCTTTGACTCGAAACCATCGGTTGGACGATTGAACAACAAGGGCACTTCCTGCTCGGACACGCCGCCATGCGAGCGCAACGGCACGGTCAATCCCGACAGGTCGTGCTCCGCGCGCCGGGAACCGAGTACCGTGTTGCGTCCGCTCACGGCCACCAGATCTCCCACGCGATCGTTCGGCAATTCGAAGCGCTCGCACGCAGCCTTGTTGTCGAGCACGATATCTACGCCCGGCAGTTCGGCAATGCGCGCCGCCAACGCTTTTGCATCGACGGAGCTCGGCAGGTAGATGGTTGCGAATGAACCAAGCGCTCCGTGGTGAACGACGTAGGGATCGGTAATCGGCAGGATCACGCGCGCATTCGGTGCGTCCAGCGTTTCATCCAGCCAGTCTTGCAGATACACGACGTTCGGCTCGCCCGTTGAGGGATCGTGCTTCGCGTTCATGCCGTGGTCCGCCGTCAGGCCAATCACCGCACCGAGTTCGTTCAGGCGCGCGAGGTAACCGTCCATCATCGCGTAGAACGCGTTCGCGCCGTCCGTGCCGGGCGCGCATTTATGCTGCACGTAGTCCGTGGTTGACAGGTACATGAGGTCAAGCTTGCGGGTCTCGGCAAGCCGTACGCCGGCCGCAAAAACGAACTCGGAAAGGTCAGCGCTATAGACGTCCGGCACCGGCTTGCCGACCAGCTCAAGCACGTTCTCGATGCCGTTTTCCGCAAGCGTCACCGCGTCCGCTTTCTCCGCTGAAAAACAGATACCGTCGAGTTGCCAGCCGAGCAGACGGCGCAGCTTGTCCTTCGCTGTAATCACCGCGACCTTCTCGCCGCGTTGCGCCGCAGCCGCGAGGATGGTGCCTGCGCGAAGGTAGGCCGGGTCGTTCATCATCACTTCCCCGCCCTTGCCGCCGTTCGCTTGCGGGTCAAAGAAATAGTTGCCGCAAATGCCATGCACGGAAGGCGGAACGCCCGTCACGATCGACAAGTTGTTCGGGTTGGTGAACGACGGAATCACGCAGTCAGCGCGAAAGGCCGACCCACCACGCAGCATGGTGCCGATAAACGGCGCGACACCCGCTGCAACTGCCGCTTCCAGGTAATCGTATTCGCAGCCGTCGACGCAGACGACCACGGTCAGCGCGCGCGCCGGCCCATAAGCGCGGCCGTTAACTTCCATAATTTCGGTGGACGTGGACATGAGGTTCCTTCCCGTGATGAACCAGCGTTTGGCTAACCGTTGCGGTTAAATACGCGATTCCATATTTTGATGCACAACGCCAATATTTGCCACATTTTTCGACGTAAAAAAGTCCCGAAAAGTGGGACTTTCGGCGGGAGCAGCCTGGATCAGGCCATTCGCCGCCGCGGCACTTTTGCCGCGATCAGCAGCAATGCAGCGAGTGAAACGGCCAGCAAGATCAGCGAAAGCGCCGACGCCGGTAAGTAGTAACCGCGATTCACCTGCCCGACGACCACGATCGGCACGGTCGCAAAACCCGGCGGATAGACGGTCAGCGTCGCGCCAAGTTCGCCGAGCGATAACGCAAATCCCAACGCAAGACTCGCGCGGATCGCGGGTACAAGCTGCGGCAAGACTACGCGTGAGAGGACCATCGAAGGCGGCGCGCCGAGGCTTGCGGCGGCTTCTCGCAAGATCGTGAGTTCGGGGCGCAGCGCAGCGGCCGCGCATCGATAACAAAACGGCAGCACAAGCGCGAGCTGCACCAGCACGACGATCGCGGCCGACCCCGAGATATCCAGCGGTTTCTTGTGATACGCAATCAGCACGGCAAGGCCGAGCACGACGCTCGGCACGCCGTTGGGCATCATCGCGATGGTATCGACCCACGCGCCCACGCCGCGGCGGTCACGGCCTTCCAGCGCGAGTGCAAGCCACAGGCCGACCACCGTACCCAGCACCGCGACGCCGAAGCCGACTTCAAGGCTCGTGGTCAACGCATCAAAGTCGCTTCCGCCCAGACGTTCGAACCAGCGCATGCTGAAACCATCGGGAAAGATGGTTCCCGACCAGTGCGACGCCACGCTGGACAGCGCCACCACGATCACCGGCAATACGAACAACCAGAAGCACAGCAGCGCGGCAAAACCCGTGAATATCCATCCACCGATCCGCTTGAGCGAATAGGGCTTCGAAGTCGTAGCGGGCAGCGTGAACTCAGTTGCCATTACGGCCTCCCGTGCGTCGATTGACTCGTCTGTACAGCGCGTACAACGAGAGCGACATCGCCAGCATCACGACCGCGCCGGCGGCTGCCGTCGGCAAGTCGAGATCGACGGTGGCCGAGCTATAGATGGCCATTGGCAATGTGATCAGATGCGCGCTGCCGAGCACGAGCAAAATGCCGAACTCATTGAGCGTCAGCAGGAAACACAGGATGGTGCCTGCCGCAATACCAGGCCACGCGAGCGGCAAGATAACCTTGAACGCAACCATCCAGCCGTTCGCGCCGAGACTCTTTGCGGCTTCGATCAGGCGCATGTCGAGCGTGGCGAACGACGCAAGCGTGGGCCGCACGACGAATGGCGCGTAGAACACGACCTCCGCGAGAATCACGCCGCCGATACCGAACAAGAAGTCGAGCGGCGGGTCCTGCAGGTTAAAAAGCCGCTGCAAGCCGATGCTCACCGACCCCTGCGAGCCATACAAAAAGATCAGCGTGAACGCGACCAGGAACGACGGGAATGCGACGAATAATTCGAGGAACCGGGTGACAAGTTTCGCACCGGGGAATGGCTTGAAAAACAGCATGGCCGCGAGCAGCACGCCGAGCACTGAAGCGAGTGTCGCGCTGGCGAACAGGATGCCGAGCGTTGTGCCGACCACCCCGCTTGTCTCGGGATTGCTGAAGAACGCTGTGTAGGCATGAAAGCTCAGGCCATGTGCACCGCTCACGCTGAGAATCAGGAGTTGCAGCAGCGGATAGATGACCAGCGGGCCGAGCACGACCACAAGAATGAACCACAAATGCCACTGTGCCAGCCGTTCGCGACGCCGCTTGGCCGCGGTATGCGCGACGTCGTCGACTACGTGTTCACTCGCTGATAAGGACGACATCGTCAACCTCGTGGCGTAGGGAAACACGCGCGCCCTTCACGGGCATCGGGCCGTGCGCGCGCTGCATGGTGACGAGCACGGGTTGATCGGGC
>NZ_JAQGMM010000608.1 GCF_028292365.1 Caballeronia sp. | reverse complement strand
CGCTTGCGAATCAAAAGTCGACAAATAATAACGTCAAAAATATAACCAAGAGCGCTCCGATTGGTCGCGCCCGTCCTTGAAATAATCTTTCGCTTTGTTGTAAAATTCATCTCAAAGAAATGCCGTGAATCTTATTAACAGTGAATGTGCACGAACGTGGCAATTAGCGTTGCTTTTCAATCCAAAGAAGTTTTTTGCTGCACTGGTCATCCCCTGACCGGCATTTCGTACGCTCAAGCAAACGAGTTCGCCAGTCCCTACGCCGGTGTCAAAGTCGAGAAAGTTGGTCTGACGCGTCGGGCATCGCCAACGTCAAGTCCCGTGCCACGACTTTCCCCGGCCTGAACGCAGGCTATGGATTCGATGTAAAGCAGTTCGTGATTGGCGCAGAAGCGTTTGCGGACTTCTACTACGGTTCAACCACCTATAAGGACGGCGGCGTGGATCTCAAGGTCGGATGCCATTCAACACGATCATGCATTACACACGTTTAGGTATGACTGGAACCTGATCTAATGCGCGTCTCCACGGCAGCGTTGGCGTTGAATATAAATTCGTGAAGTTATTCAGCATCCCGGCTCAATGAACGGGTGATGAAAGCAGCGACGACGGAACCAAACGCCGTCATGACAGCATGACCGTTGGAGTTCACCACCACTTCTGATGGGTTTAATAATTTATTGAGCCAACATTAAAAAATCCCCGGAGAGTAACCATTCTCGGGGGATTTAATTTGGCTGATACCAATGAATTCAAGTCGTGCAGCGTGCTATATCGAAGCGCATTTCAGGCTCAGGCAATCCGCCATAATCTTCTGAAGATTTTTGCACCTTTACTGTCGATCCATATTGCGACGGCGTGAGCGTAACCAGCCACGCGTTCGGCCCAACCAGCAATTCCGAGGCGCTGCCCAGCTTCGACGTGGAGACCGAAGGCAGTTTGTCCTCAAGGCAATTCAGCACGTCACTGGACTGGCGATGTGACGACACGTAGATCACCGGACTCGAGGCGCGAAGTTCAGGGACGCTGGCGGAACTGCACGCAGCAAGCGCAAGCGCAGACGCAATTAAGGAAGTGAACGGGACAACTCGGCGTGAGAGCATAAGCAATGGGCTTCAGTAGAGACAACGCAACAAATGAGGCAACAAATGAGGCAATAAACAACGCAACAAACGAGGCAACAACAAAGCAGAAACAGGCCACAAATCAGGGGCCTAAACAACCCGCGCCAAGCAAACTGAATCAAGCCGGATCAAGCCTAAAGCATGACGTCGCGCGCCTGCAAGACAATCGCACAGGGCATCGAAAAAAGAGCGGAAAAGCGTGCGATGCTATCATCGCCGGCATCCTGAATTAATGCGTCTGCGATACATCGATATCGCGCGCCGACACACCAACGCTCCATGGCCATTACACTCAAGTCGCCCGCCGACATCGAAAAACTGCGTATTTCCGGGCGCTTGGCCGCAGAAGTCCTCGCGATGATCGGCGAGCATGTGCAGCCGGGCATCACCACGGAAGAACTGGATACGATCTGCAACCGTTTCATTGTCGAAGAACTGAAGGCGATTCCGGCAAACGTGGGCTACATGGGTTTTACCAAGACCATTTGCACGTCGGTGAATCATGTTGTCTGTCACGGTATTCCCAGCCCCCGTGCGCTGAAGGACGGGGACATCATCAACATCGACGTCGCGATCATCAAGGACGGTTATTTCGGCGATACCAGCCGCATGTACTTCGCCGGCACGCCGAGTCGCGAGGCCAAACGGCTGTGCGACACGACGTATGAAGCCATGGTCGCCGGCATTCGGGCGGTGCGTCCGGGAGCCACGCTGGGCGATGTAGGTTATGCGATCCAGTCGATCGCGAATCGCGAGGGCTATTCGATCGTGCGCGAGTATTGCGGACACGGCATTGGCCGCGTGTATCACGAGGATCCGCAAGTGCTGCATTACGGACAACCGGGTGCCGGAATGCGGTTGAAGCCGGGACTGGTATTCACCATTGAGCCAATGGTGAATGCGGGCCGCGCTGCAACGCAGCAATCGCGTGATGGCTGGACCGTGACCACCAAGGACCGGTCGTTATCGGCGCAATGGGAGCATATGGTCGTGGTGACCGACAACGGCTTCGAATTGCTGACGCCATGGCCCGACGGAACGGGCGAATACGCCGCACCCTAATGCACACCGATGCACCGTAAAGCACCATGAGACGAACGAGGTGGTGGGCTGGGAGACCCACGGTGAAGGCGCCTCGCGCCTCGATTGCAATAATGATTTGACTCGTACGCCTGTTCGGTTGAAGCTATTAAATAGACCAAGCCGGCTTAAGAAAGCTTAAGAAGCTTGTGAAAGCTTGAGAGAAAAACACCCGCATGAGTCCTTCACTAACTGTTCGCAGGATCGCCGCGCATCAAGGTGCAGTCCTGCGCGAGCTTCGCACGGCCTCATTGCGCGAGGCGCCTTACGCGTTCGGTGAGACGCTGGAGGAGGCCTTGTCCGCCGACGTCGCAAGCTTCGACGAAACGGCCGACCGCCACGCGAATTCACCCGCCACCGCGTCTTTTATCTTGTACACCGAAGGTCATCCGGCGGGCTTGGTTGGGGCGTTTATCGATGAAGCGCCTGCACCGCGCGCATTCGTCTACGCGTTGTGGGTGGCGCCTGCAGTGAGGCATCTGCGTGGAGGCGAACTGCTTGTGAATGCCGCCACGCAATGGCTTGCGGAACGGCGTGTGCATGACGTTTTTGCCTGGGTCACCGACGAAAACCGCAACGCCATGCGCTTCTACGAGCGCCTGGGCTTTGGTCCTACCGGTGAACGTCGCCGGATTCCAGCGCATCCCGAGGAATATGAGACGCTGCTCGTGCGCCGCGTGAGTGATCAAATGAGTAACCACGCGACCTGAACGTATGACCTGAGCAGTTGATCCGCCAGCGTTCGTCGCGGTTGGATTTGGCCACGGCACGCGTGGCTTGGTCCTCCCGGCTCATCTCGCCGTCCCCTGTCTTGCCACACTCGTTTTCACACCATGCGGCCCGCGTTTGGGCGGCAATCTGAAATATTCCGTTTGCTTGCGTCACGCCTGTAAAATACGCAAAATTTTTGGCTTTACCTATGTCGCTCAAAAAAACGCCCTTTTTCGAATTGCGCAGCGGCTCTGTCGACACGCTTCTGTTTGTCGTCAAGACTACCGACCTCGACGCGCTGCGAACGGAACTCACGCGGCGCTTCGAAGCGACTCCCGAGTTTTTCGCGAACGATACTGTCGCCATCGACGTGCGCCGTCTGGCTGCCGACGAGCGCATATCGATCAGCGAGCTCGCGGCGTTGCTCGACAGCGTGCGCATGCGTCCGATCGGTGTAGTTGCATCGGGGGAGCAGGCGTGGGCGTCCGAAGGCGCGCTGCCGTTGCTTGAAGCACGCGACCGGCGTGGCGCACCGAAGCCGTCGGTCGACGCGGGCGTGGAAAACAGCGAGGCGGCCGCCGTGATCGAAGCGGCCGTGGCGCAAACGCCTGCGCCCAGCGCGCCGGTGCCGAAGACGACTATCATCGACCGGCCGTTGCGTTCGGGCCAGCAGGTCTATGCGAAGGGCGATCTCGTCGTGCTGGGGCTCGTGAGCTACGGCGCGGAAGTGATCGCGGAAGGCAACATTCATATCTATGCGCCGTTGCGTGGCCGGGCGCTCGCGGGCGTGCACGGTAATCTCGACGCGCGCATTTTCTGCACGTGTCTGGAGCCGGAACTGATCTCTATCGCCGGCATCTACAGGACGATGGAAACACCGCTTGGCCCCGATGTTCTGGGCAAACCGGTGCAGATCTGGCTCGACGAAGAAAAATTGATGATCGAACCGCTGCGGCTGACCTGAGAGGCCTGAGACGAGTCAGCCAGGCGCGCCTGATGGGGACGGCGCGCTCTCGGACGGCACGCGAGCGGATTTAATTGACGAACACAAGGTACAGGAATGGCAAAAATCATTGTGGTGACTTCGGGCAAGGGCGGCGTCGGCAAGACGACCACCAGCGCGAGCTTCGCATCGGCCCTCGCGTTGCGGGGGCACAAAACGGCTGTTATCGACTTCGATGTCGGCCTGCGCAATCTCGATCTCATCATGGGCTGCGAACGCCGCGTGGTGTACGACCTCATCAACGTGATCCAGGGTGAAGCGAACCTCAACCAGGCGCTGATCAAGGACAAGAAGTGCGAGAACCTGTTCATCCTGCCAGCCTCGCAAACGCGCGATAAAGATGCGCTGACGCAAGACGGCATTGAGAAGATCATCAACGACCTGATCGCGATGGACTTTGAATACATCGTCTGCGACTCGCCGGCGGGCATCGAATCGGGCGCCTTGCTGGCCATGCATTTCGCCGATGAAGCCTTGATCGTGACGAATCCGGAAGTGTCGTCCGTGCGCGATTCGGACCGCATTCTCGGCATTCTTTCGTCGAAGACGAAGCGCGCAATTGAAGGCAAGGAGCCGATCAAGGAACATCTGCTGATCACGCGCTACAACCCTAAGCGTGTGAGCGAAGGCGAGATGCTCTCGCTGACCGACATCCAGGAAATCTTGCGGATCGAACTGATCGGCGTGATCCCTGAATCGGAAGCCGTACTGCATGCGTCCAATCAGGGTCTGCCGGCCGTGCACCTCGATGGCACTGATGTGGCTGAAGCCTACAAGGACATCGTTTCGCGCTTTCTCGGCGAAGAAAAGTCCCTGCGCTTTACCGACTATCAGAAGCCAGGTCTGTTGCAACGCATCTTCGGCAATAAGTAAGGGGACGCAATGTCGATTCTTTCGTTTTTGCTGGGCGAGAAAAAGAAGTCCGCTTCGGTCGCGAAGGAACGCTTGCAGTTGATCATCGCGCACGAGCGAGCGGGCGGACATGCACCCGCCGATTATCTGCCGGCGTTGCAACGAGAACTCGTTGCCGTGATTTCCAAGTACGTGAAGATTTCGAGCGACGATATCCGGGTAAGCCTCGAACGTCAGGACGATCTCGAAGTACTCGAAGTGAAAATCGAAATTCCATCGGTTTGAAGATGGATGACGGTTTGAACCAGCGCTGAAGGTTTTCCTTGGCGCGCAACACATCCAAAGGCCGGAATCACTTGATTCCGGCCTTTTCACTTGTGCGCGTGCGCTTTTAGGTTGCCTGAAGGTTGCCTAAGCGACTTACATCAATATTCCGTTGCAGTTTAGCCATCACCGTTACACGGGCGCTGTCGGCTGATCTCTGTCCTCGCGCATTGAGTGTGTATCGCCCCGATACGCGGCGACCAACTCAAGAGGCCGATCATGAAAATACGTTTGTTCATTGCCCAGGCGGCGATTGTCGTGGCCGGCATCGCGGCAGTAGCCGGAAGTGCGTCGGCTGAAGTGATTATCGTGGCGCCGAATGCGCCGCCGCCCGTGCGCGTGGAGTCCGTTCCGCCGGCTCGCGTGGGATACGTCTGGGATAACGGCCACTGGCGCTGGGAACACGGCCAATACGTATGGAATCCGGGGCATTGGCAGGTCGAGCGCGTGGGGTACCACTGGGTGCCGGGACACTGGATTGCACGAGGCGGTGCATGGCGATGGATGCCCGGGCACTGGGCCTGAGCCGGCCGCGCCTGATGGCTCCAATAACTCGCTAGCTTCACGGGCGGGCGCTTTTGCGCCGTCCGAATCCGATCAACCTGTCCCGGAGTTCCACATGAAAACCAAACTGTTGATTATCGGCTTGCTCGCCATCTTGCTGGGCGGCTGTATTGTCGTGCCGGCGCATCCGTATGCTTATCATCCGGTGCCACGCGTCTACGTTTATTAAGTTCGCCCGCGCTTTATTTGGTGACCGGCTCTTCGTCCTCGACGGCTGTTTCAGGCACTTCGGGCGATGCCCGGGGCACGGGCAAGGGAAGCGGAGTCATGTAGCGCTCGGCCAACGCTTCGTACAGCGGCGGCGAGAAGAAGCGCGACACCCGGCTCGCAATCAGCGCAGTAGCCATGAGCGAAATCACCAGCGCATGACCGTTGATCATTTCCATCACGATTACAAACGACATGATCGGCGACTGCGTGACGGCCGCCAGATAACCCACCATGCCGAGCGCAATCAGCATCGACAACTGCATGTGGCTGAAGACCATATGCAGCACATTGCCGAAGCCGGCACCAATCGATAACGATGGCGCAAAGATGCCGCCCGGAATGCCGGGCAGGTACGAGCCGATCATCGAGACCATCTTAAGCAGCGGATACAGCGGCGAGAGATGCTCATGGCCTTCCAGCAGGCCGCGCGCCTCGGCGTAACCGCTGCCGAAGGTCGTACCACCCGACACGAGCCCCACCACGGCGATGATCAACCCGCAGAGCGTGGCGAATACCACCGGGCGTGTTGCGTGCATCTCGCGCAGACGTGCCGGAATCCATTTGGACGTATTGAGCAGCAACCAGCAGAATCCGCCGCCGGCGATACCCGTCACGATGGCCGTGAGCACCACCGCAACTGCCAGCAGGTTGGGGAAATGCGCGCTCACTTCGATGGTGCCGAAATAGGTGTAATTGCCGTTCAGGCCAAGCGCGACGATACCCGCGAGGATGATGCCCGTGATCAGCACACCGCTCGTGCGCGCTTCGAAGCTGCGCGTCAGTTCTTCGATCGCGAACACAATGCCGGCAAGCGGTGTGTTGAACGCCGCCGATAACCCTGCAGCCGCGCCCGCCAGCACAAGCTGCCGTTCGATGCGGGCGTTCGAGCGGGGAAACAGTCGTCGCAGGTTGTACATCAGCGCTGCGCCGACCTGGACGGTCGGGCCTTCGCGGCCGATGGTGAAACCGCCGAGGATCGCGATAAACGAGATTCCCATCTTGGCGATCAGGATAGCGGGCGACAGCAGCCGGGTCCCGAGTCCCGGCGGACTGTGCAACACGGCGATGACCTGCGGAATGCCGCTGCCTTCCGAGCCGCGAAAGAATTTTCGCGTGAGCCAGACGGATAACGCGGCCGCCGCTGGCGTCAGGATCAGCGGCAACCACAGATGGTCGTGCTGAACCGCGCGAAACGCGTTATAGCCCCAGTCGATGAGCCTCGCATACAGCACCGCGACCAGCCCGACCGCGATCGCGCCAACCCAGAAAATGCCGTAGCGGTGCCAGAGGCTACGCGCACGGAGAAGAGTAAATCGGGGTAGAGAGCGTATTGCGCGAATCATGTGCGGTGAGCCATGCGACCGGCTGTCGGCAAAGCGGCGATTATACCGACCCGTCTGAATAATCGAGCCGATTGGCGCCTGGCGATTGCAACCTTGCAACGAGCTTTTGAAAAGAAAACGGGGCGCTGCGTTGAGCCAGCGCCCCAAAACACTCTCGTCGGGGTGGCGAGAGCGGAGAGAAGAGCGTAATTAAAAAGTAATGTTTTATTCAGGTATTCGAATGACTCGCAAACGTTTCAACAATGGCCCAGGGAGTTTGAAAGTTTTATCGATTACTGTATTAGGCGGGACGTGAAGCGCTTACTGAAGATCAGGTTGTCATTACTTCAAAGGCGAGTACGGCAGCAATGGCGCCGGCATTGGCAATCAACGCCTGCAGCACGATCCCGCGCCAGCTTGTCGTCCGGAAACGCACGGCCAGCATGAGGGCGGTGAATAGCGCGATGGCAATTATCGCAACCACATCAGCACTTTGAAGGTGAATGCGCATTGCGTTGGCCTCGCGAATATTCAGTCTTTTGTCGAGTGTTTGTTGAGTATAGACAGCACGTGCCGGTACGCAAGTTGCACAAAAATACGCGAGAGCCCCACCGCTGTATTTATCTAATGATCCGATGGGATTTTTCCGGGCGCTGTCGGTACTAACCCGAATTGGCGTTTTCCCGTGCAGGGCAAGCTTTATCCATGGAGTTGCATTTATGAATTCCCCGAACCGCCGTTCTCTCGAAGTGGATTTCTTCCGGGGAGTCGTGCTGCTGATCATTGCCGTCGATCATATTTCGGGAAGCGTCTTGTCCAGATTTACACTCCATAGTTACGCGTTTTGCGATTCCGCAGAGGTTTTCGTGTTCCTGGGAGGCTATGCATCGGCGGCCGCTTATACAACGCTCGCGGTGAACCGGAGTCACGGGGCCGCGCGCCTACGCTTCCTGAAACGCAGTTGGGAGATTTATCGCGCGTACCTCTTCACCGCCGTGATGATGTTGCTCGGCGGGGCGCTGCTGATGTGGCTGCGTGTCGACACCCCGATGCTGCAGATCACCGAATGGCCGTCGTTCCTGGCTCGTCCGCTGGGGCTTACGTTTGATATCGCGACGTTGCGGCATCAGCCGTATCTATCGGCGGTGTTGCCCATGTACGCCATGTTCGCGCTAGCTGTGCCGTTTGTGGTGCCGTTGGCTGAACGTAAGCCGGTTGTCGTGCTGTTTGGGAGTCTTGGCGTATGGCTTTTTGCGTCATCGCTCGCGCAATGGCTGCCGTCGGCTTACGCGGAAGGGTGGTCGTTCAATCCGTTTGCGTGGCAACTGATGTTCGCGCTCGGCATCCTGGCACGCGTGCAGCCGATCTCCGCGGAATTCCACGATTCGAAAACCGCGCTCTGGATGACGCGAGCGGCGATTGTCGTGTTCCTGACGTTCGCTTTCGCGAAGCTGTTCCTGGAGACCCAAGCGCCGCCCGGATACATGAAACAAAACTTGGCTAGCCTGCGCATTGTGAGTTTTGTCGTGATCGCGTGGCTGTTTGCTCGGGCGGTGCACGCCGGATGGATCAAGGCGCTGGCGAAGAGCTTGCCGAGCGTGGTGAACATCGGCAAGCAGGGGCTGGTGTGTTTTATCGCGGGCGCGTGCATGTCGCTGGTCATCGATACCGCCTTGCGGCTGGTGTCGTTCGGCCAATACCAGTGGATAGCGGGGCTGAGCGGCGACGCCGTCGCGATTGGCAGCCTGATCTGGCTCGCGGCGTTCTGGCGTGATCGTAAGGAGACGCAGCGGGCGCGGCTGCCGAAACAGCAACCGGTGCCGGCGCACGCGACTCACCGGCGCGACAGGTGAGGAGTTTGAACAACGCGTGCCGGTGAGCTTTTCAAAGTCTCGCCGGCACGCAATCAGTGCTACGAAAGCTTGATATCCCGCGTTTCCCGCATGCACAGCACGCCGAGCAGGCTGATCGCTGCCGCGACCGATACATACCCGCCGACCCACGCCAAGCCGCCGCGATTCGCCAGCAATTGCGCGATGTACGGCGCCACTGACGCACCCAGAATACCGCCGACGTTGTACGCGACACCCGCGCCCGTATAACGCACGTTGGTCGGGAACAACTCGGGCAGCAGTGCGCCCATCGGGGCAAACGTCACGCCCATCAGGAACAGTTCGATAGTGAGAAACAGCGCGACCGCGTAGGTGTTGCCGCTGCCGAGCAGCGGGGCCATCGTGAAGCCGGACAGGATAGCCGCGATACAACCCACAATCAGCACCGGCCGGCGGCCGAATTTATCGCTGGCTAACGCGGAAAGCGGCGTCGCGATCGCCATGAAAATCACCGCGAAACACAGCAAACCGAGGAATTTCTCGCGCGTGAAATGTAGCGTCGAGACGCCGTACGACAGCGAAAAGACCGTCGAGATATAGAACAGCGTGTAGCAGACGATCATCGCGATCGCGCCGAGCAGCGTCGGTTTCAGGTATTGGCTGAACAACGTCACGATAGGCACGCGCACGCGTTCCTTTTTCTCGATAGCCTCACGGAACGCCGGCGTTTCCGCAATTTTCAGGCGCACGTAAAGTCCCAGCGCCACCAGCACCGCGCTGACGATGAATGGCACGCGCCAGCCCCAGCTTCGGAATTGTTCGTCGGTGAGCGAGAGCGCCAGTCCGAAGAACAATCCATTCGATGCCAGGAACCCCACCGACGGCCCGAGTTGCGGGAACATGCCGAACCAGCCGCGCTTGTTTTGCGGTGCGTATTCGGTCGCGAGGAGCGCTGCACCGCCCCATTCGCCGCCGAGCCCGATGCCCTGGCCGAAGCGCAAGATGCACAGCAGCACCGGCGCGAGGCTACCGATGGACGCGTAACCGGGAACAAAGCCGATTAGCGTGGTCGAGACACCCATTACGAGCAGCGAGGCGACGAGCGTTGATTTTCGCCCGATGCGGTCGCCGAAATGGCCGAAGATGAACGAGCCGATCGGCCGCGCGATAAACGCGATGCCAAAGGTGACAAACGCCGACAACGCTTGTGCGGCGGGCGAGCTGTGCGGGAAAAAGACCGGGCCGATAACCAGCGCAGCGGCGGTTGCGTAGACATAGAAATCGTAGAACTCGATCGCCGTGCCGATAAAACTCGCGAAGATCACGCGGGAACTGCTCATTTTCGCGTCGCTCGCAGGCGATGCGGGTAAGGAACCCGAGGGTGAGGCTGATGACATGGCGTCTCCGGTTCGCCCTTCGTGTCGCGCCCGCGAATGGGGACGCGCGTCGGGACACTTTGTGGTGAATGCACAGCGTTGTAACGGGCGTCGGGCGTTGCGCGCTCGAGGCGTCGTGTGACGATAAAAGCGAACGGCGTTGGACCACGCGCGGTGTGTCGCGGAGTCGACCGGTCAGGCGCGTCGATCAAGCGCTGGATGGGCGGCAGCGACGGCTTTGCCGGCATGGCCGGCGTGGGGTATCGAAAATTATAACGACCGTGCGCGGCGGCGGGCAAGGAAACCGTATCAGTGAATGCATCAATAGTTCCACTCAGTTCCCTTCAATCGATGGTCGTTGCCTGCGGTGAATGGACGCTGCGTAGCTGGAACTGGCCGTTGTCGTTGAAGAGCCAGTCTTCGAACAAGTCGAGATGGCCGTTGCCATCGAGCAGGCGCGCTGGCGGCGTGGGCAACGGCGACGCGCGGCGCAGCGACGCGAGGGCGGTGGCTTCGGCCTCGTCGTCGCCATTGGTCCGGTAAACCGACGACCGGAGCACGCGGCCGTTTCGATCCACGGTGAACGCGACCACGACCAGCGAGCGCAGCATCGCTTGCGGCGTGCCTTTGAGTACCAGCGACGGATTCCGGTCGAAGATATGTTGCGCCACGCGGACCTTGTACTGATCGAG
>NZ_JAQGMM010000605.1 GCF_028292365.1 Caballeronia sp. | reverse complement strand
AGTCTGGCGGCGTCGTCGGCATGGACCGCGTCGAATGTCTTTTGCGTCCATGCTGCGCCCATACGCGAGATACGTGGGGCGACGTTGGGTCTTATCGGCTCGGGCGCAATCGGCAGCGAGGTCGCGCGGCTGGCGGAAGCGCTGGGTATGCATGTACTCTTCAGCGAGCGTAAGGGCCACGCCGAAGTGCGACCTGGATATACGCCTTTCGACGAAGTGATCCGTACCAGCGATGTAATCTCGCTGCACTGCCCTTCGACCGCCGAGACGCAGGGGCTCATTGGCGAACGCGAGTTCGCGATCATGCGGCCGACCTCGGTGCTGATCAACACGGCGCGCGGTGCGCTTGTTGATGAACGCGCGCTGGAAGCCGCCTTGCTCGCGCAAACTATCGCGGGTGCGGCACTCGACGTCTTGCAGGCCGAGCCGCCTCACGAGCAGCATCGTTTCGTGACGCGTCAGCCAGATAACCTGTTGCTCACACCTCATGTGGCATGGGCCGGTACGTCTGCCGTCGAGGCGCTCGCTCAAGCGGTGTCCAGCAACATAGCGAGCTTTCTCGAGCGCCGTACCCTCAACCGCGTCGCCTAGATCCTGCCCTCGCGCGAGCAAGTCTTCAATCGCGAACGCGGCCTTCAAAAATAGGCAATTCACACGCCGTACCACCTGCGGGACACTTTCTCCAGACAACGGGCGCTGGCGGCTTTAACGCCCGCCCGGTCATCCTCAATCAACAGAGAAAGTGTCCGATATGAATCTTCCCCTCGCAAACATCACTGTCGTCTCGCTTGAACAAGCGATTGCCGCTCCGCTTGCAAGCCGGCATCTCGCCGACTGGGGCGCGCGGGTCATCAAGATCGAGCGGCCGGGCAGCGGTGACTTTGCGCGTGGGTACGACGAGGCGATGCATGGCATGTCCAGCCAGTTTGTCTGGGCAAATCGCTCCAAGGAAAGCCTGGCCCTCGACGTGAAGTCGGAGTTCGGTCAGGAGGTGCTAGAGGAATTGCTGCCGCGCGCTGACGTGTTCATCCAGAACCTGGCGCCCGGCGCGGCAAAACGGCTGGGGCTCGATGCTCGATCGCTCGTTGACCGGTATCCGCGCCTAATTGCCTGCGACATCTCTGGATACGGCTCAACGGGTCCGTATGCGAACAAGAAAGCCTATGACCTGCTGGTGCAATGCGAGACCGGCTTCCTGTCGATCAACGGTACACCCGACGACGAAGCCAAGTGCGGTCTCTCGATCGTCGATATTGCGACCGGCATGTATGCATTGAACGGCATTTTGCTCGCGCTCTATCGCCGTGAACAGACCGGGGAGGGCACAGCCTTCGAGGTCTCCCTGTTTGACGCCATGAGCGAGTGGATGAGCTACCCGGCATACTACACACGCGACAGCGGCAAGCCGGTCGCGCGCTCGGGATCGCGTCACGCAACTATCGCCCCGTACGGACCCTTTACCGCCGGCGATGGGAAGACCATTTTCTTCGGTATTCAGAATGAACGGGAATGGAAGAGCTTTTGCGAAAAGGTACTTGACGATCCGTCGGTGCGCACCGACCAACGCTTTACTTCGAATCCGGACCGGGTGCGCAATCGTGATGCGCTCGAAGCGCTGATCAATGAACGCTTTACCCGGTGGACCAGCGACGAGCTCAGTGAGCGGCTGGAAAAGGCAGCAATCGCGAACAGCCGGATGAACACTGTTGAAGAGTTTCTGGCCCATCCTCAATTGCACGAACGGGATCGCATCCGATCCATCGGCAGTCCGATGGGACCGCTCAACGTGTTCCTGCCGCCGATGATCATCGACGGGCTGTCGCCGGCGATGAACAGCGTGCCCGCCGTAGGGGAGCATACTGACTCGATCCTTTGGGAACTGGGGCTGCATCCATCGCGGTTGCGGATTGCCTAAGCTATTTTCCAACGAAAAAGGATCCACTTTTCATGCGAATCACACGAACATTTCTTGCCGTGCCTGCACACCAGAGAAGGATGGTCGAGTCGGCAGCAGCTAGCGCCGCGGACGCTGTGTTCCTCGATCTGGAAGACGCCGTACCGCATAGTCAGAAAGAAGCGGCGCTCGAGGGTGCCGTCGCCGCCATGAACGAGCTCGACTGGGGGCATAAAGTGCTCAGCGTACGGGTCAATGTGCCGGGCAGCGCGAGCTTTGAGACGGAGGTGACACGCTTGCTCAAGTCTTGCGACCGGCTGGACACGCTCTTGATTCCAAAGGTCGAGAGCACTGGCGACCTTGACCGCGTGATCGAATTGATCGGCATTCGTGCTCTGAGCCGGACGCGCGCCATCGGGATCGAGGTCATGATAGAAACCGCGCGCGGGCTGGTGAACTGCGAGCGGATAGCGGCGTGCTCCAAGCTCATTGAGTCGCTGCATTTCGGCGTGGGCGACTTCTCCGCATCGATTGGTGCCAAGGGTGTTGATATCGGCTTGTCGCATCCCGCGTACCGGATGACTTCACGCTCGCAACACGGCGAAACCACTAGCACGGCGCTGGACATGTGGGCGTATCCGATGATGCGCATATTGGTTGCGGCGCGCGCGTACGGCCTGCGAGCCATCGACGGTCCCTGCGGTGCGTTCAGCGACGCCGAGCTGACGTCGGCGCTTGCCATCAAGGAGGCAACCCTGGGGTTCGACGGCAAGCAAGTCATTCATCCTGGCCAGATCGACTCAACGAAGAGCGCGTTTGTTCCGAGCGACGACGAGTTACGCGAGGCTCAACACGTTATCGCAGCGCTGGAAGAAGCGGAGCGCGAAGGACGCGGGGCGGTGCAGGTGAACGGCAAGCTGGTTGATTACGCGAACATCCGGATGGCGCAGCGTGTGATTGCCATGGCGGATAACAGAAACCTGGCCGGATGAAGTACGATCAAGGGCGGCAATCGCGCCGCCCTTAGGTGGTTAAACAGAAGCAACCCTGGCATCTGCACGGGTCTTTATTTCGGCGAGCCACTGGGGTGCCGGATGCAGATCGGATACCTTG
>NZ_JAQGMM010000509.1 GCF_028292365.1 Caballeronia sp. | reverse complement strand
GAGAAGGGTTTCTTCGACGGCATCTTCATAGCCGACGTGATCGGTTACTACGACGTCTATAAAGGCAGCAATTACCACGCGATCCATCAAGCCGCGCAGATACCCGTCAACGATCCGCTGCAGCTTGCGGCGCCTATCGCGATGGTGACCAAGCATCTGGGCATTGGCATTACTGCGTCGACGACCTTCGAGCATCCGTACACTTTCGCTCGCCGCCTGTCGACCGCTGACCATCACACTAAAGGCCGCGTGGGATGGAATATTGTGACGTCGTATCTGGAAAGCGGCGCGAATAATATCAGCGAAGGCGGCTTGCGCAAGCACGCGAACCGCTACGAGGTGGCAGCGGAATATATTGAAGTGCTGTACAAGCTGTTCGAGGGAAGCTGGGAAGAAGATGCCGTGGTCCGGGATCGTCACAACCGCGTCTTTACGCATCCCGAGAAGGTCCATGAGATAGGTCACCACGGCAGATACTTCGACGTGCCCGGGTATCATCTTTGCGAACCCTCGCCTCAGCGCACGCCGGTGCTCTACCAGGCTGGCGCGTCGGGTGCGGGGAAGGCGTTCGCAGCCCAGCACGCCGAATGCGTATTCGTCGCGGCCCCGACGAAGGATGTGTTGAAAGGGTATGTTGCGGACGTCCGAGAGCAGGCGGCGCAAGCGGGACGCGATTCAAGCGGATTGTTGATCTATAACCTGGTCACGGTCATCGTGGATGCGACGGATGCCAAGGCGCAGGCCAAGTTCGAGGAGTACCGCCGCTATACGTCTTACGATGGCTCGCTCGTATTCATGTCGGGTTGGACGGGTGTCGACTTCGGTCAGTACGCGCCAACCGATCTGGTGAAGAAAGTGGAAACCAACGCTATCGTCTCCGCCATCGAACATCTGGCGGGCGGTGCGAAATCCTGGACCATCGACGAGCTCGCGGCATGGGGTGGTATCGGCGGCATGGGACCGGTGTTTGTTGGTTCCGCGGCAACCGTTGCCGATATTCTGCAAACCTGGGTGGAGGAGACCGGCGTCGACGGCTTCAATCTCGCGTATGCGGTCGCGCACGAGACCTTCGAGGATATTGTTGAATACTTGGTGCCGGAGTTGCAGCGACGCGGCGTTTACCGCACGGAATATACGCCCGGCACACTGCGCGAAAAGCTGTTCGGCAAGGGACGGCTGCTGCCGGCTGGACATCCCGGTGCGAGGTATAGGGACATTGAGGCGTTCAAGCGTGGCGAAGCGGCTGGATCATTGGTTACCTCGGAGGAATAGCGAGTACCTATTGATCGGCCAGTATTCTCCCGCCCTCAATACGGATAGGCACGGGCCATTAACGCACACGCCGTCCTCAAAGCGGAACATCGCGCTGTGATGAGCGCACATGAGAAGTTCGCTGCCAGAGGTGCAAAACGTGTTCGGTTCATAATTCAACGGTATGGAGAAGTGCGGACATATACGTTGCGGTAAGCCCGCGCGTTTTCCCCTCTGCGCAGCACCATAAACTCGGCGCCTGCTTCAAGACCGCTAGCGTCCGGCACGTCGTCGAGAATGCAGAGGGGCGCGTTATTGCACGCTCAGTCGTTCATGGCGTCTCACTCCTTTTCAATCCTGTCTTTCATCGCGTTATTCCAGTGCGCTGCGTGCTGGGGATCTACCGATTCCGTGCGTGTGGGTAGCACCCTGGTCCCCGGGGAAAAAACAACACGCCGGCCCACTGGGAAAAGTCGCGTTCGACCAGCAGGTTCGACGCGTGCAGGTAGATCTGCAACGCCAGGTCAACTCCTCCTACACGGGATCGATCACGCGATCGTTGACCGTGACCACGAATTCGATGCGGGGATACGCCTCCCGAAAAGCTATCAGCGCGTGCGAAAAGTGACCCGGCGCGAATCCGGGCAGCACGTGAACGTGGGTGTCCCGCTTAAGGAATGTGTTTCAGCACTCGTGCGACCGCACAATCTATGGACTTTATTGACGAGCGGGGCGCAGTCGCGATAATACGACTTACCCACTTCGGCAACACCGATCAGACGTGCTGCGTTGGCGAAGCTCCGCTCTTCGGCGGCACGCACGAACGCTTCCATCGATATGAAAAGGTCCACGCTGTCTCCTGGTCGTTTTATCTGAATCGCTATTGTCTAATGGAGATTCTAGTTTCTTTGGTGGCAGCGCGGCGGCGAGCAAACCGGCGCACACGACCTGAATTAATCTTAAAGCCCACACCCACAGCCGCACTCCAGTTACATACGCAATCACATACACATTCAATAAACGATCGATTCAAATCGGCAACCAGGACACACCGGATAGCGCACAAGCGCATCCTCGGCCAGATCACAAGATTACAAAATGGAAAGCTGAAATGAAACTGTCATTCGAAGTCCTCGAAGCGCTGGATGCGATCGACCGCACCGGCACGTTCGCTGAAGCGGCCGAGTTGCTGCACCGGGTGCCCTCGTCGCTCAGCTATCTCGTCCAGAAGCTCGAAAGCGATCTGGACGTCGCACTGTTCGATCGCACCGGCAGGCGCGCGAGGCTCACGCACGCGGGACGTGTCGTGGTCGAGGACGGCAGGCGGCTACTGCTTGCCGCTGAACAACTGGAACAGCGGGCGCAACGCATCCAGGAAGGCTGGGAGGCGGAACTGCGAATCTGTATCGATGAGATCCTGCCGCTCGAGGCTCTCTGGCCCTATGTACAAGCGTTCTATGACCTGAAAATGGACACGCGGCTGCGTCTGTCGAGAGAAGTGCTCGGTGGCACCTGGGACGCGCTGGTCACGCGGCGTGCGGATCTCGTGGTCGGCGCGGCCGGCGAGCCGCCGCATCTGCCTCATCTTGTGGCACACCCGGTCGGATCGCTGCGGCATGTATTCGTGGTCGCGCCCGGTCACCCGCTTGCGGACCTGCCCGAGCCGCTTGGAATCGATACCGTTTCGTGTTACCGCGGCGCGGTGATCAGCGATACATCGCGCGAGTTGAGGCCGCGGTCGGTCGCTACCGGAACCACGCAGGAATTCATCGCGGTGCCCACGCTCAGCGCCAAGCTCGCCGCGCAATGCGAGGGCGTGGCCGTGGGCACCATCCCGGAGTGTCTCGCAGCGAAGCCGATAGCCGAGGGCAAGCTCGTGGCCAAGCGCGTGACCGGCATGCGCGAAGTCACCGATTGCTACATCGCATGGCGTGACGATGAAACCGGACGTGCATTGCGCTGGTGGGTCGAACAACTGAATCAGCCCGATCTGATCGATCGCTTCATAGCGCACATCTGATTTTCGCATCCCGCCTCTACCACCCGTATTTAACCTCCAGCCCAATATAGTCGGCATTGCTGCCGCCCACCGCGCGAATAGCATCGCCGACCTGGAAATGCACCGCCTCAACCGAGCCAATAAGATTCGCCGCGATGGTCCAGTCCGCACGCAATTGCACATACATGCCGGTCCACGCGCTGCCGTGACCGGCAGTCCCCGGCACGGGCACGGAGCCTTGCGCATACACCGCGTCGGCCGTCGTCTCGCGCCACTGGAAGCCAACAGCAGCCAGCAAGGACAAGTTGCTTGCCGGCTTCAATGTGATGCTCGGCTTGACGTGAATCAGGTTGCTGTAGCCGGTATAACCGGCCAGCGTGAAATAGTACCCATTGGGAAACAGCGGGTTGAACGTCCCGATCCGTCCATCGCCGGGATGACGGTCGCCCGATGCCGCATCGATCTGAATGCCTGCACGCGGGGTCCCGGGAATGCCGCTGAAGGTATAACCTGCCAGCGACCCAAGCGCCCACGCGCCGATGGTGTTGTTACCGACGTGCCCGCTTTGCAGCATTGTCTCGACATCCCAGTCCACCTGCCCGGCCTTGCCCGTATAACGCAGGTCGAATACATCGCGATGCTCATCGCCGGTCGCGTCAAGAAAATGCGCGTTGTCGCGGTTATAGCGCGAGTAGTACCCCGACAGGTCGCCCGGTCCTACACCCTGACGCTCGAAGCGCACGCCGCTGAACGTCAGATGCCGGTTTGAGACGTCATCGAAGTCACTGGCGTCACGATTCTGCACCGGCTGCGTAGCATAGGCGATGAAACGCCAGCGCTGAATCTCCCAGTCGGTCCATATCCCGTCGTACGCTTGCCTGACGTTCGGGCCATCACGGACTGAAATAAAGCGCTGCAAGTCGAACGCCATCTCCTGACGCCCGAGCCTGAACTTGAACGTGCCACCCCCGAGCGCTCCAATGTACGTGATGAACGCCTGCTCCAGATCAAGCGGGTTTTTGTCGACCGGCGACACGGAATCCTTACCATAAGGCTGGGCATCCTCGATCTGCGTGAAGATCTGCAGATGGTCGCCAAGGTGGATGTCGGCATGTACTTCGGCGCGTTGCAGCAGGTAGGTATCGCCGTGGTTCGCCCCGACCCCGAACAACGCGGCGTTGTTGGTCTCCAGTCGCTCGCGCAGGTTCGCACCGAGCGACAAGTACGACGCCGGATCGCCGCCGAGCGGCATGTACTTGAGGCCGTCCAGCGGCTTGCGCGGCACGCACGGATTCGCGAGCACCGACCAGTCCTCTTGCCATCGATTGAACAGGACTGCCGGGCGTTTAGCGTCGCAGGTCGTCACCGGTGTGGCCGCCGGCAATGGCGCATCACCCGCATCCGACGCGGCGCGAGCGTCCATTGCCGCGCCGCTTGCACTCACCGCCAGCGTGAATCCCGAAAGCGCCAGCAATCGACGCGAACGTCGCGTGTGCGTCATTGAGCGGCTGTGTCGTGGATCTCGGCGATATACCCGCCAGGGAATTCGACGATCGACGTCTTGCCCTTACCGGTCTGGTACGGCGCAAACAGGACCTTGGCGCCTGCCGCCTCCGCTTTCGCCAGTGTCGTCGCGAGGTCGGTTACCTGATAGCCGGTAGTCTCGCGACCGAACGGAAACGGGAGCTTGCCGTCGGTCACGAACACCATCATCTTGCCGAAGCCCGATTCAATCCGGATGCAGCGTATGGTCTCGCCCGGACGACCGATGACGCCGGCATCCGCATGCCGGTCGTCGGACACAACCTTGCCTTGCGAGAACCGCACGAACCGGCGCACGAAGCCATCAACCGCTGAGCGGGACATGTACACGCGATTGTCCGGCACCGACTCAAGCGATCCATATGAAGGCGCTTTCGTATGCCAGTACAGCTGCATATTCAAGCCGCCGGGCCAGCGAATCAGCGCGTCCTTGCCGATAGGGTCATCGAAGGGCTCGACGGTCACATCCGCACCCGCGGCGCGGGCCGCGTGCACGGCCTGATCCATGTCGGTGACGAGATAGCCAGTACGCTCGTCGCCGAACGGATAGGGGATCGGCGTCTGGAACGCAAACACGGACAGCATGCCGACCGGCGTCTGCACGTATTGCGACGCGGTCTTGCTCGGCGTCGGCGTCACGGTGAAGACCGCACGCGGCGAGGCCTTGCCACCAAAGGTCGACAGGAAGCTGTTGACGAATGCATCGATATCTTCATTCGACACATACACGTGGGTCGTATCGTACTGAGGACCGACAGATACGTTCGTGCTCGCCGACGAAGGCTTGAGTTCAGCTGCGGCCTGGACGACGACGGGCGCGCTCGCCGTGCCAAGCAACACGCAGGCGAAGGCGACTGCGGCGGCAAGTCGAGAGACGGAAATGCGCGACATGAAAAGCTCCTGTTTCTATTCGGTATAAAGGGAGATAGCGGTATAAGAAGTTTGATTCACTTCGTGCCGCTTGCCCGATCGGCGGACGGCCCGGGTTTCGCCGATGCGGGCACGTCCACTTGCTGAACCTGAACGCTGTCCGGGAACAGATGAGCGCGCACCACGGGTATCGTATGCTCCCCGAGCACGATACCCAGCAATCCTGCAAGCGCGATCAACGGCGGTGCGGGCGACTGCACGCGCACGAGGCAATACAGCAGGCCGACCACGAAGCCTGCTGCGAGCGAAATAAGATAGGGCATCGTCAAGTCTCTTGTCTAAACTAAAGCTAGTCCTTCCATTCGGAGCCCAGGATCAGGCCGCAGAAATTCATGCGCCGGTAGTTGGGATCGCAGCGCTCGAGCACATCGGCGTTGACCGTACCGAATGTGGTCGCCGGACGGTTCGTCATGGCCTGAGCGAACACGTCAATGATCTGTTCCTTGAAGCCTGCACCGCGCGGATATTCGGCCAGCACCGCGTTGCGCTCAGCACGCCCGACCTCATCGAAATGCATGCCCAGCAGATCCGTTTCGACCCCGGCCGCAACCAGCCCGGCCAACGCAGACATGTGCGAACAAATGCCGAACGTGGTGTGCATGGCGATGGCATTCCAGACATCGGCGACATCGTCGTCAGGTACGCCGTAACCGCCAAGAAAGTCCCTGACTGCATTGGCGCTGTCCACCTCGAAGCGCAACTGGGAGTCGCGATAAAGCGTGGTCAGCCCCATGTCGTGAAAAAGCGCCGCCACGTACAGCAGCTCGGCGTTGAAAACAAGCTGCCTGCGAACACCGATCAGCGCCGCAAACATGAACACCCGTGAGGAATGGCGATAGAGAATATCCGGCTCGATAGCACGCGCGGCGGCAGCAGCCGCGCGTGCCATCTCGCTGTCAGGAATCGCGATTCCCGCGATGCGCTTTGTCATCGCCATCTCCTTGCGCCGGTCTGCACGTACCTCTCTCTCATGCGCCCTGAAGCAACCTGAATTGTCCTTAAGAATTGGCCTTAGAAACTGTCCTTAAGCCACCCCGACGTTTCAGAACGCGAAACAACTACAACCGAGCGCACCCCAGAAGCCATTTTGATCGCTGACCGGCACCTGTTTGCGCCATGCCCACATGTGACCATGAGCATGAATGCCGCAAAGGTTCGCGCAACCGTCAGCGCACGCCTGCTGGAGGATCGTGGCGGGCTGGTATCGGCTATAACCGCCGAACTCCGCCACTGGCGACCACGACGGGCTAACGGGCAACGGCGGCGGTCCGAGCGCGCTGAACTCGGCGTCCGCGTAAACCACCTTGCCATTGACCACGGTCAGCACAGAAGACAGGTATTTGATCCGCGTTTCATCGACCGTGAAATAGTCGTCGGTGAGAGCCGCGAAGTCAGCGAACTGCCCGGGCACCAACGCGCCCTTGCGCTCCTCTTCGCCCGAGAACCAGCTACTGCCCACCGTGTAGCGGCGCAGCGCTTCCATCCGGTCCAGGCGGTCCTGGGGTGCGTACATTTGCATGCCGCCGACCGTGCAGCCCGACACCATCCAGTACAGCGACACGAACGGGTTGAAGCTTGCCACGCGGGTGGCATCGGTACCTGCGCCTACGGGCAGACCTGCCGCCAGCATCTGTTTGATCGGCGGCGTTCTGGCGGCCGCCTGCGCCCCATAGCGATGGACAAAATACTCGCCCTGAAACGCCATGCGGTGCTGGATGGCGATGCCGCCGCCAAGCGCCGCGATACGGTCAATGTTGCGCTGTGAAATCGTTTCACAATGGTCGAAGAACCAGCGCAGCCCGTTGAACGGCGTGTCCTGGTTGACGCGTTCGAACACATTCAGGAAGCGGTCGACGGACTCGTCGTACGTTGCGTGCAGACGGAACGGCCAGCGGTTCTGCACGAGCAGCCGGACTACGGCTTCCAGTTCCGGCTCGAGCGTCTCCGGCAGGTCAGGACGCGGCTCGAGAAAGTCCTCGAAATCGGCCGCCGAGAAGACCAGCATTTCACCTGCGCCGTTCATCCGCAGAAAGTCATCGCCTTCGCCCGGCTTGGTCATCTTCACCCAGCGCGCGAAATCCTCTATCTCCTTCTTCGCATTCTGCGTGAAGAGGTTGTAGGCAATACGCAGCGTCAGCTCACCACGCTTGGCGAGCGCCATGATCACGGCATAGTCGTCAGGATAAGCCTGGTATCCACCGCCCGCATCGATTGCACTGGTGACGCCAAGACGGTTGAGTTCGCGCATGAAATGCCGCGTTGAATTCACCTGGTCGTCGTAGGCAAGCTTGGGGCCCTTCGCGAGCGTCGCGTACAGCAAACCCGCATTGGGGCGGGCAATCAACATGCCGGTTGGGTTGCCGCGCTTGTCGCGCTGGATTTCGCCGCCCGGCGGGTCAGCCGTGTCCTTGGTATATCCCACTGCCCGCAGCGCGGCCGCGTTCAGCAATGCGCTGTCATAGAGATGCAGGATGAACACCGGCGTGTCCGGAGCAATGGCGTTGATCTCTTCAAGCGTGGGACCGCGCCGCTCCGCGAACTGCAGCTCATTCCAGCCGCCGATCACCCGAACCCATTGCGGTGCGGGCGTGCGCGCAACTTGCCGGCGCAGCATGTCGAGCGCATCGCCAAGCGACGGCACGCCGTCCCAGCGCAACTCCATATTGAAGTTCAGGCCGCCCCGGATCACGTGCAGATGCGAGTCGTTAAGCCCCGGAATGACTGTGCGCCCTTTCAGGTCGACACGTTGAGTGCCGGCGTGAGCGAATTGCATCGCGTGAGCGTCGCTGCCGGTGGCTAGAATTTTTCCGTCCTTGACCGCGAGTGCCGTAGCGAAAGATCGCTTGTCATCCTGGGTAGCGATCTTGCCGTTGAAAAAGATGGCATCCGCGGACGCGGCGGCAGGGGTTGTCGCTGTCATCGTCGTCCTCATGCTTTGGAGTGCGAAACGGCAGCGAGCGTGGTCCACTCGTGAGGCAGGAACCACGGTTCGCGGCCGCGTGTCTACATGCTTGTTCTACGTGCTTCGGTGTCCTGCTTTCAGCCGCCCGATTCGCTCGCGTGTTCGCCGAGGATCTGCTTCGCGTAACGCACGCCGATACCGTAAGCGCTATGTGCCTTGAAGATGTCCATGCAGCCGTCGTAGGTCTCGCCGCGAGCCCAGTCACGTTGCAACTCGCACATGAATTGCAATGAGGTCATGGGCACGGCGCCTGCCTGGATAATGCGTTGCACAGCACGCTCATGGGCTTCTTCCGTGACGTCTCCGCACGCGTCGGTCGGGACGTAGATCTCGTATCCTGCGGCCAGCATCTGCACAGTCGGAAACGTCACGCAAACTTCCGTCCACAAACCGGCCAGTACAATTTTCTTGCGCCCCGTCGCTTCAATGGCCTTGCGGAAATTCGCATCTTCCCAGGAGTTCATCGAGGTACGGTCGATCGGTTTTTGCTCCGGAAAGACGGCCTGCGGTTCCGGGATGAACTCGCCGCTGAAAGTCTGTGCGGCGATCGTCGTGAGGATCGTGGGGACCTTGAACAGCTTGGCGGTTTTCGCGAGGACCTGGACGTTGTGCACGATGGTCGTACGATCGTGCGAATGGGTGCCGAAGAACATCTGCGGCTGATAGTCGATCAACGCGAGAGCACAGGTATCGGGGGTGAGTAATTCATGCGGCATGGAATGCTCCTTGGTCTGGCCTCAGACTGAACCGGGACGGCGACGCGCGTCACCGGGGGAAATGTCGGTAACCGGGATGGCGGGCATGAAGCGCACATGAGCCGCATCTCGATTCCGGTTCAAGGCTACAGAGAGGAAGTCTTAAAGTCCTGAGGACGGCCTGAATCCTTCTTAAAGGATCGAACCGCTCGTGCGCGGACGCGCGGCAAGGCCGCATTCGGAGGACGAAGCGGCGGCAACTTTCGGTGGCGGCAGGATGTAGCCGGGTGCTGCAACGCCATGGCTGCGATCAGCGATAGGGATAGGTACGTCAGATAACGAGTAAGGCAACTGCGTTTCGCTTGCGTCGCCCAAGCTTTTTTGAAGCTCGCCGAGGCTTGCAGCGGCACGGCGTTCGAGTTCGCCCGCCCCTTGGCGCCGCGCATGATCGAGTGCGGATACGAACCACGATTCGGCGACCATCGTCTCGTGCGTAGCAAGCGCTATCTCGCCCTTCACCCGGTGCAGTTCCGGGTAGTACCAGCGTTCGCCCGTTTCCTCGCAATGACGAAACGCTTCGTTGATCGCGGTCGTCGCATCGTCACGTCGTCCGCTAGCGAGCGAAGCCCGTGCGAACTGCGCAAGCAGCAGCGTCAGCGGTGCAAGAAAACCGCTCTTGCGTAATGCGTCGAGCGACGCACGGAATTGCGGCAACCGGCATTGACCTTCGCCGGACATCGATTGAAGATATTCCTCGTAACATTCGCAGCAAGTCGTCCAGATCGCGAACCCCGCATGCGACGCGCGGGTTCTCAACATAGTGATGCCAGCCTCGGCAACGGCCTGGTCAAACATCAGTAATGCGATGGGTATGAGCGCCTCGACGAGTACATAACACGTCACCATGTCGTGCTCGTATTCAAGCGCGGCATCGAGCGCATGGTGGGCGAGCCGCAACGCTTCCTGGGTATCACCCTGCACCCATGACACCCGCGCGAGCGTAGCGCGCGCGACAATACCGTGATGGATGCGAAAGCCGACGGTGTTCCAGCGATGCCGGCCATGCACGTACGCATTCAGCATCGCTTCGAGCTGCTCCCGGGCAGCGGACGGCTCGCCCGCATAATGCAGCGCAATGCCTTCGATCCGGCAGCCGAGGGCACGCTGGGTCCGGTTCTCGAATTGCTGTGCAAGCGCGCCGAAGCGGCGCGCCTGCAACAGCGCCGCCCGCGCTTCGCCGCCGTACTGGTAGGCGTTCCACAAACCCCACAACGCACGGGATTCGAACTCGTTGTCGCTCGCAGCCACAGCGAGCGACAACACCTGGGACCAGGCATCGCGGACCGCCGCTGTCGGTCCTTCCGTGTAGACGAGTCCCGCTGCATACGCTGCCAACAGCCGCAGTCTCGTGTTGGCAGACACGCTCGCAGGATCGGCATGGCTCACTGCATCGATTGCGGTGCGAGCCCGCTCGCAACACTCGTCGACCAGCGAGACATCGAACAGAAATGGAACTGCCACCGCGGAGAGTTCAATACCGACCGAGCGGTCGCCGCCGGGAGAAAACGCCCAGTCAAGCGCGGTACGCAGATTGTCCACTTCATGGCGGAACTCGGCCAGCCATTCGGCGGGAGGACGTTCTGTACGGTGATACGGAGCACGATCGAAGACCGTACGCACCCAGGTCGCGTGTGCCAGCGCGGCGGCCTTGCGCTCGCCATTGTCTTCGAGCTGCTGCAACGCGTAAGCACGCGTGGTGGCAAGCAGCCGATAGCGCGAAGGCACCGCCCCGCTATCGTGAATCACGAGCGACTTCGAGACCAGTCCGCTAAGTGCGTCGAGGATCTCGGTTTGCGAAAAGCCGTGGGCGGCAACCATGTGACAGGCTGCATCGAAGGAAAATCCGTTCAGGAATACCCCGAGCCAACGCAACAACGTACGCTCGGTATCGTCGAGAAGACGATAGCTCCAGTCGAGCATGGCCTTCAACGTCTGATGGCGTGGCAACACACCCCTGAAGCCACCCGTCAGAATGCGAAAGCGCTCATCAAGATGGTCGGCCAGCACTTCAATACCGAGCACGGCCGCACGCGCCGCTGCGAGTTCGATTGCAAGCGGGATACCGTCGAGCCGGCGGCATACAAGGCCAGTAAGAAAGATGCTGTGTTCATCGGAAGAAAAGCACGGATCGATCGTGCGGGCACGGGCAAGGAACAACTGCACCGCACTTGTCTGAAGGATCTCAATGCTAAGGCTTGCGTCCCGGGGTACATCGAGCGACGGCACGTGATACAGCACCTCGTCCTGGATGCGAAGCGCCTCGCGGCTGGTCGCGAGCACGCATAGCGCAGGGTTCGCGGCTGTCATGGCGCGAGCCATTTCCGCAGCCGCGTCGATCACATGCTCGCAATTGTCCAGCACGATCAGCATGCGACGGCCGGCTATTTCCGCCCCGATCAAATCGGGCGACAAGCGGCCCGCAGGCAACTTCATACCTACTGCACCGGCCAGTGCTTCCAGCGCGAAACGTGCATTCGATACCGAAGCAAGCGGGACGAACACCACGCCGTCTGGAAAACGCATGGCGGCCTGACTCGCAACCTCCAGCGCAACCCGCGTCTTGCCAATACCACCCGCACCGACCAGCGTGAACACGCACGCGGTATTCAACGCATCCAGAATTTGTGCGACCAGCGTTTGCCGGCCGATCAAAGCCGATACGCCGGCGGGAAGCAGGGTTGAAGTGCGTGGCAACAGATCTGCGGCGGCTTCATCCTGCAAGGGTGGCGCTTCATGCGCCGGTGCCGGTATCAGCCGATAACCGCGGCCCGGCACCGTCTTGATCAGATCGCGATCTGCGCCGAGCGCCTTGCGCAAGGCAGCAACATGCACCTGCAAATTGTTTTCCTCGACCACGGTGTCCGGCCATACGCGGCGCATGATCTCGTCCTTCGAGACCAGGGCTCCCTGCGCACGGATCAACAACTCGAGGATGTCGAATGCGCGGCTGCCGATGCGCAGCGACTCGCTGTTGAGCTGGATTTCCCTGCTCTCGAGGGAGATGAGAAGTTGCCCGATCCGGACCATACCACGCTCGATTCCGAAGGGTGACGGGTGAAAAAACGGGTTAGGGCGCTAAGCGATTCAGTTGGCAAATCTTACGGCACCGACGCGAATGCAACATTGAAAAATTTCGATTCGATGAATCGAAATTCTTGATGTATTTCGTCAGGAAATCAATACCAGTAACATGGTATGCAGGAGCTTGGGCCAGCGGTAGATCACCCATCGCCGTGATGGCTAATACGCTCTTTGTACCGGTCAGTAAATCAAGCGTTCTCACAGCGACGATTTTTTATTGATCTATAAGGCATAAGGCTACCTTTTTAAGTCGACTGCATGACAGTATTAAAGTTATTTTTTTATGCTGGCATGAGTTGCACGCAAGCCGATGGACTCCTGCGCTATTCCATGGCCTGTTTCGAGAGTTCGTTAAGTGGTCAGCTCATGTAGCTTGCGCATGCCATCGCGCAGCCAGTCCAGCAGCGTGCGTTCGGTGCCCACCGGCACAGGAATCTCGGTGTTCAGCTTGCGCAACGAGTCTTGCTGTTGCGAAAGCAGCTGGCACATCTGCTGACCTATTTCCGGCCGGTTCTTTAACAAGGGCGTCAGGTCCGCCTTGTCCAGCCGATAGATTAGCGCCCGCGTCAAAGCCGTGACTTGCGCTTGAACCGGCAAACCCGCGAGGACACCCGCTTCGCCGATGGAGTCGCCAGGTCCCAGACGCGCGGATTCGACCGGGCCGGAGGGTCCCTTCACCGTCACCGATAAAACACCCGACTCGACGATCATCAGGTAGTCCATCACCTCCTCCGACTTGACCACCTCCTGATTCACTTCGTATTCGTGACGGGACAACCTCTTGGACAGCGCTTCGATTTCTTCACCCTGCAAGGCGCGAAAGAGATCGACGTGTGACAGCAGCCGTTGCCGGCTGTCGGCGGCGTCATGACGTGGCGGCCGCGGAACGCTCAATGGCCAGAGATCGATTCCCGCGGCGGCGAGATGGCGATGGCACAGGTCGTAAAGCTGGTTCGTCACGGCCACGGACTTGCTGATGTCATCGATATAAACCGTGGCTTCATATTCAATCGAGTTGATCGACGCTTTCTTGATCAGCGCATAGGGCGCCGGCGTTTGCAGCACCATATTGATTCCTGCCATGGCGCGCTGCAACGCGCCAAGGACACTAGCCGGGCGTTCTTCGGGTGAAATCTGGAGCGTGACAGACACGCCGTGAAGCGCAACCGGACGGCTGCTGTTGGTGATTTTCGCCTTGGCCGCCACGCTGTTGGGGACAATGACAACGTTGCCGTGGGAAGTTAGCAAATGCGTTGCACGCCAGTTCATCTCCAGCACCTTGCCCTCCACGCCGTCAACCGAGACCCAGTCCCCAATGTGATAGGGCTCGGTCGTGTTCAGCACGATCCCGGCGAAGACATCGCTAAGCGTACTTTGTATGGCGAGACCCAGCACGATTGCCAGCGCACCGGAGGTGGCGACCAGTCCCGTCACCGGCAACCCCAGCACGAACGCAAGCGAAGCGACTACCGCTGCCAGAAAAACCAGCGCGCCGAGTACGTCCTGGAAAAGGCGATCCCGGTGCCACTGGCGCGATCGGAAGGCTGCGTCCAGCGACATTGTCAGAAGACGCGCGCCGATGAGCCACCACGAAACCTCGAGGATCTGGGCCGCAAGATGACGGCCCGCAGACTCAGGCCACGGCGCCGGCATGAAGGGACTCAGGGTTGAACCGAACAACAACAGCGCGCTCAGCAGCCCGAAAATCACCAGTCTGAGCAGCAAGCGGATGGTGTCGTTACTTGGAAACGCTGCGCGCCAGAGCACGACGTCCACCATGATCAGCACGAAGCCAAGAACCAGCGGATCTTTCACAAGACTGCTCCCGACATAGAGGACCTTCAGTGTGACCGCTCAACAAACGGGTGCGTACAGTCAAATGTTGTTTTGTCTGAATGCCTTCGCATTCTACGGTTTCCTGGTCTTGTCCGTAGAACGTGTCGTGTGTCCGGCGTTCACAACGTGCGCGATGCAAACGCATGAATTTGAGTGCGGAACGCGGGAGTCGCCTTGATTCGTCATACGCCTTGCCAGCGCCCGAATCCAGACCGTCAGGCGTCGGGCAGACTGGCTTTTGCCTGCAGCTTCACAGCCTGCCAGCCCGCTCGCGCTTCCACCCACTCCGCGACCGCGAGCAAACGCTCGTCGTGTTGTGCCGCGCCGATCAGTTGAGCGCCGAGCGGAAGACCAGCGGGTCCGATGGCGATCGGTAGGGTGATGGCAGGGACGCCCAGGAAGGTCCATGGAGCGCACAACGAAGCATCGCCGGTATAGTCGAGTCCGACTGGCGCCTCCCCTGTAGCCGGCGCAACGAGAAGCACGTCAAGGCGCATATCCTCCTGCAACCAGCGATCAAAGAGATGGGCCAGCCGCACCTGGGCAGCCCTTGCTCGCGCATAGTCGACGCTCGATACGCCACGGCCCTCCTGGATCAACGACGTCATGACCGAACTGATCAGGCCGGGCGACCGGTCCAGAAGCGCACCGTGCACCACCGCCGCTTCCACTGCTAATATCGCCGATACCAGCGCCCCCATGTCCTCCAGTTCCACCGGCAGATCGACCGTGACGACCTCCGCTCCTTCGGCTTGCAGTCGTGCAGCCAGCCGGGTCAACGCGCTGTCCTGAGCCGGTTCCATTGCGGTGCCCACTTGCCTGCGCAACATGCCGATACGGATGATCGCGCCACCGTCGTTGCTTTGGCTATTGTGCTTGCTGCGTACGTGGGAAAAGTGAAAGTCCTGGTCGTCGGAACCCGATACGACTTTGAAGGCGTACGCCGCGTCCCCGACGTTGGCCGTGAACATTCCGATGTGATCCAGCGATGGCGCCAGCGGCAACACACCGGTTCTGGCAATGCTTCCATAGGTCGGTTTAAACCCCACGACACCGCAGTACGCTGCAGGACGAATAACGGAACCAAACGTCTGGGTACCGAATGCAAGAGGAACAATCCCCGCTGACACGGCCGCTGCAGAGCCGCTGGACGAGCCGCCGGGCGTATGCTTTTTATTCCACGGATTAACCGTAGGCCCCGGATGGCGCCAGGCGAACTCTGTAGTAATCGTCTTTCCTACGATGGTCCCACCTGCTTGCCTCAAGCGTGTCACCAGCACTGCATCAGTCTCCGGCGTGCGCCCCGCGTATGCCGGTGAGTTGTATTCGGTCGGCATGTCTGCCGTGTCGATGAGATCTTTTATGCCGATGGGAACACCCGCGAACGGCAACCCGATTTCGGCTTGGTTGACGATCGGTGCGTCCGGCAGATAACTGAATGCGTGCAACCACGGTTGGGTTTGCCGGGCGGCCTTATCGGCGGATTCAATGCTTTGCTGGATTGTCAGAACACCGCCCTCGACAGCACGGCGGATGTCGCGCAGGGTAACTGCGTTTGTTGATTCAGTCATCTCGTGAAATCCCGGTATGTTCCGTGGTCGAAAGTGGCATGGTTTAAGCACCGTGGTCTAAGCGCGCAAATGCCTTAGTATGCCAGCCACTTAAGCCGAAACAATATTGGCAAACGGGATGCGTTTGCCCGAGCACCTCTTATCTCTTACCGCTAGCCGGACTGTGCTTGAAGCACAAGCGGCTAAGCCGGAAGTTTGCCCGACCTTAAGGTTTTATGACCGGAAGCTGAATCGGCCCCAGGGGCCGAGCGCCAGGAACCCCGTCCTCATCCCTGCCTGAGTGGTTGCGTTGCAGGATGGATACGTCGGCCAGCCAGCCCCCATACGATCACCGCTATGACCAGGGCGAGCACACCGGCAACGCATAGCGCCGAGGCGAAACCACTAGCGAAACTTGCTGGGGCCGCAGTTGCCAGGAACACCTTTGCGGCCGGCGCTAAATGCTCGGTCGAGTGAGCCGCGTCACCAGCAAGCAGTCTGGACATGAAGTCGGCATCAAGCGATTTCCTGACTGCGGGCGCATTGGCTAAGGCTAGGTCAAAGGCTGTTCGGGTTCGCGATGCAAGCACTGCACCAAGCACGCCCACTGACGTAACGATCGCAGTAAACCGCGTGGTCGTGCTGATGCCGGAAGCCATGCCGGTTCGATTGGGCGGAACGCACGCCATGATCGCCTTCTGCGTATCTCCGTTCAATATGCCGGCACCACAACCCGTGACGATCATGCCGAGTGCAACCAGCCAGTATTTCTGGTCCATTGATACTGACGCGGTCAGTAAATTCCCCGCACCGATCAGGCCAAGCCCGGCCGTTAGCAACGTGACGCTGGAAAACCGGCCCGCAAGCCACGCCCCTATGTAGGGACCTGCGATCATGGCAGTGGCGAACGGAAGCATACCGAGGCCCGCGCTGACCGCCTGCCATCCGAATGCGTTCTGCAAATACAGGGGCAGGAAAGTCATCATGACCTGAGCACAGGCTGCATAGCCAAACATGCTAAGCACAGCAGCGACAAAACGCGCCTGCCGAAACAGCGACAAGTCGATCATCGCATGTGGGCGGTTCTTTTCCAGCTTCAAAAATACAATAAGCAATCCTGCACAGCCTGCGAACCTTGCTACCGTTGGCAGACTTTTCCAACCGTCTGTTTGTGTACCGATCAACGCCCAGATGCCAAGGGCTAGAGAGGCACCGAACAACAGGCTCCCCATAACATCGATTGCCCCAGCTTGGGGGTTGCGCGACTCGCGGATAGAGCGGTGCACGCACCAGGCGAGCACCGAACAAACAGGAAGGTTCAGCAGGAAGATCCACCGCCACCCGAGCCACTGAGTAATCACGCCGCCGACTAACGGCGCGACCGTGGTCGCGAGCCCCATGCACATGCCCCATACGGCCCATGCACGCGCTCGCGAGGGCCCCTCCTGGAAGGTGTTGGCAATCACGGCGAGCGCGGCGGTCAGCAACATCGACGCGCCCACGCCTTTTACCGCACGAGCAAGATTCAGGAAAAGCGCGGTAGGCGCAAGCCCGCATCCGACCGATGCCAGGCAGAAGACACCCAGGCCGATCATCATCAGTTTTTTCCGGCCGAAGCGATCAGCTATACCCCCTGCGGCCAGCAAGCACGATGCAAAGGCGACCATGTAGGCACTCACGACCCATTCAACATCAGCAAAACCGACGTGGAACGATCGTGCGATCGAGGGCAGTGAGACGGCGACCACGTTGGTATCCAAGACGATCAGCGCGCAGGTTGCCGAGGCAGTGCCCAACACGAATCGCGCTGCTCGCCTGTTCAACGCCGGGTCGACATCCGCGTCCGGCGAAGGCAGAGAGACATTTGGAGGCTTCTGTGGAGGCGATTGCTCATGGTTTATAAGCGGACTTCTTCGAAACATGGATACCGCCATCGGGATGGAATTGATGGCAGACATCCTATCTGCACCGGTGTTAGCCGTCACTAACGTAAGATCACAGAATTATTCACGAAAACGTTAATACAGTGAAACTCGAACTTCGCCATATCCGGTGCTTTGTGTGCGTTGCAAGGCACCTCCACTTTGCCCGCGCGGCTGAGGAGCTGGAGATTGCGCCGCCCTCGCTCACCAAGCAGATTCAGGAAACCGAGCGGCTGTTGAACGTGCGCCTGTTTCATCGGACCAAACGCAGCGTCGCGTTGACTGCGGCAGGTGAGGCCTATTTGCCTGAAGCGCTGGCCGCGCTTGCCCACTTGACGCGCGGGCAAGAACTTGCTGCGCTAGCCGAGCGTGGAGAGCTGGGCCGGATCGAGGTGGGGTACGTTGCGTCGGCGGCGTTTGCGGGCGTGCTTCAAAGCACCATTCGGGGATTTCGCCGTGACAATCCCCGCGTGGAGATGGTCCTTAGCGAACTTGCGATGGATCGCGTGCCGGCGATGCTAGCTGAAGGGGTTATCGACGTCGCGTATGTCAGGCCGCCCATTCATTATCCAGAGGGCATCCAGGCGATCACGCTGTACCGTGATCATTTCATTCTGGCAATTCCTGAGGACTCAGTGTTGGCGGGATCGGCAAGTGTTTCTCCCGCCCAACTGCGTGACTGTGTTTTTGCGTTGCCTGAGCAGGACTTCGGGACATTTGAAGTCGGACGCAGAGGGCGTTTTCAACCGCAGCTGGGCCCGAGGCCCGGACCGTTGGCAGCGGTTCTGGCTTGTGTTTCGCTAGGGGGAAACGTGGCGGTAGTGCCGCGCACGCTCAGCGACTGCGTTTCATTGCCAGGCGTGGTTTATAAGGCGATTACTGGCAAACCAATCGTATCGGAAGTCGCCATGGCATTTCGCCGGCATGAACGTGCGCCTGCCGCACGCATTTTTATAAGTTATACGAAACAGTTGATGATCGACGGTTGATAGCTGTCGATCATCAGTTAAGCCGGAGCGCATGTTTGAAGCAGGGGTCGACGGCGCCCCCGGTTTGGGGTGGTGCGGGAAGGACGCAGCGGCTGTCGGTGCCGTGTCCTTCCCTTTGTGGTCGCGCGTGGTTGCGTTAGTGACCGCCGCCGTTGCCGCCACCATTTCCACCGCCATTTCCACCGCCATGGCCACCACCATAACCGCCGCCGTGGCCACCACCGCTTCCGCCACCGTTAGATCCATGGCCCGATGAGCCCGCTCCACGGCCGCCGTCGCCACCGTGACCGCTGCTGCCGCCGTGACCGCTGTTGCCGCCGTGGCCACTGTCGCCACCGTGACCGCTGTTGCCGCTATCGCCGCCGTGACCACTGTCGCCGCCGTGACCGCCATCGCCGCCGTGACCGCTGTTGCCGCCGTGGCCGCTGTCGCCACCGTGACCGCTATCGCCGCCGTGACCACTGTCGCCGCCGTGACCACTATCACCGCCGTGACCACTGTCGCCGCCGTGACCACTGTCACCGCCGTGACCA
>NZ_JAQGMM010000480.1 GCF_028292365.1 Caballeronia sp. | reverse complement strand
TTTGGACGCACGACGAACCACTCAACCAACCTAACAAGAAACAAAGCCTCAAAAGCGCGTGAGGCCGTGCTGGTCCGTAGGGCACTGGTGCTTGCCCGAGAGCGTACGGGGCGAAGCGTGTTCGTGTCAGGATTCGCGAGAAGGAGGGTTTCACACATCGGTAGCTCTGGCGAGCACCGTGCTTTTGGGGCACCTATGAATAAAAACTGCACGCTGTGGACACTTAGGGTAGAGCGGTGAAAGCGTTTTCTTTGCTTCGTTTCTTTGTCGCTAAGGACCAAGAAATGACGCGCTGCCACGCGCAGTGGCTAATGGTGATAAAGAGAATAGCCAACTCGAGCAGGCCACAAACCCGGAAAGCAGCAACCCGGCAATGACTCAGACCGCTAACGCAGGAACCTGGCAACCCGGCGCAAACTCACCACCAAAACCCCATCCAGAAGAACAACGAACATAGGCTGCAGACATCGCCAGATAACAAGCAATCCGAAATAAAAGACCAAAACCAAAAGCGCCAAACCAACCCTCGCGTCCACCGGTGCCAACAAATAAAAAACGGTGCGATGCCCTTTCGGACACCGCACCGATACGCGCCTCTCGCAGCAGCGTGAAAACCTTATGACTCTCTCTCTGTCGTCCTTGCTCCGGCTGATTCGTTCGGCTTAGAACGAGTGCTGGATGCCTGCGTACACGCCGGTCTGGTTATGACCCGGCAGTGGGTTATCGGTCGAAACCGTGTTACCCGCAGCGTTCGCGTTCAAACCAAAGTTAGCGCTCTTGCTGTTACGTGCCGTTGCAACCTGGATGTCCAGCAACGTACGCTTCGACAGGTTGTACGAACCGCCGACCGTGTAGATGTTGGCGTTGCCCGCACCGTTGTTCGCATTGACGTGATACACCGCCGCGATCAAAGCTGCAGCCGGCGTAGCTTGCCACGTCACACCGCCCCATTCCTGATCAGTCGTCGTCGGCGTGCCGATAGGTACATTGGTTTCACCCGAAGTACGCGTCGCTTGATACACGGCCTGAATCTTGAACTGGCCGAGGAACACGTTGATGCCGGCGAAGTATTCGCGACCGTAGTTGAACGGACCATTCGGCGAACCTGCGGCCGTATCGCCCAGACCACCGTTCACGTTGTTGCGGATCTCGTCGTACAGGCCACGGATCTGGAACAGCGAGTTCGTGTAGGTCACTTGCAGACCGCCTTCACGACCTGTTCCTGGTGCTGCCGGGTTGCCGCCGCTACCGTTGAAGCCCGTCGTGTTCGAGAAGGCGTACTGGCCGTACACGTCAAAGCCAGCGATCTTCGGCGACTGGTACGACACGTTGTTGCTCGATTGCGGCCAGTTGCGGCCACGCACCAGCGACGCCGACGACCAGTTCGACTGACCGAACGGATCGAAGTCCCACACGCCGTTCGCGATGAACAGTTCACGACCCAGCAAGAGGGTACCGAACTGGTCGTTGGCGATACCAACTGTCGCCCAACGATTGAAGAGACCGTTGTTGCCCGGGCCTTGACCTGTCATGGTGTTGAAGCTGCCTTCCAACTGGAACACAGCCTTGTTGCCGCCACCCAGATCTTCAACGCCCTTCAAGCCCCACAGGCTGGTACCCCAGTCACCGCTTTCTGCACGGAAACGATTTGAGCTGCCAGTAGTGACGCCAGGACCCTTGGAGCCATTACTTGTAGGCGCGCCCGACATGTATTCGAGACCGGCATCGAGCCGGCCGTAGAGCGTCACGCTACTTTGAGCGTGAGCCGCAACGCCGACCGTCAGCAGCGAAGCCGCGAGCAAAGCTTTCTTCATCATCTCCTCCAACCCTGTCAAAAATAGAAGCCCAAAAGCGGCGGTGTTGGTTCGGTGCCAGCGCACCGAACCGGAAACTATTTAGAGGGATGACACGCGAAGGACCGGTGTCCGTGACGTCCGGTATGCCCGTTGAATGGCCCCTTGCGTCACAACCGACCCTTGGGATCGGTGTCTCCTCAGTTCTTTTTGAAGTAAAACTACTTTTAATGAACTTCGTTTCCGTACTTTGATTACTAATTTAGCAAATTACCTTTGTGCCGCCAAGAAAATTGTTATCAACCCATTTTCTGTCTCGAAAATGCAATGATTGATGTGTTGCACATTTGTAAAAAGCTCTCCGTATCGGGCTGAAAGCCTTTCTGCATAGGGCTGTCAGCGATCTTGACCCTTAACGCTATGGATTGCCTCTATTGACGGACGATGCGTGTGGGGTTAATGCACCGGCGACTTAAAAACGGTCATCTGTTTAGATTTATCAACTAAAAAAGCGCCCCTCGGGGCGCTTTCAGATTTGCAGCGGGGCGTGTCTGTAGTTTTACTTCAGGCTGCCCGACAGAAATTGCCTGAGTCGCTCGCTTCGAGCGTTGCCGAAAACAGCGTCGGGATGTCCTTCTTCTTCTATCCGTCCCTGATGCAGGAATACGACGTGATTCGACACATTGCGTGCGAATGCCATTTCGTGTGTCACCACGATCATCGTGCGGCCTTCCTCGGCTAGCGTCTGCATCACCTTCAGCACTTCGCCGACCAGTTCGGGATCGAGCGCCGAGGTCGGTTCATCGAAGAGCATGACGTCAGGGTGCATGGCCAGCGCCCGCGCGATCGCCACGCGCTGCTGCTGGCCGCCGGACAGATGCGACGGATACTGCTGCTCCAGCCGCGGCGCGAGTCCCACTTTCTCGAGATAGGTGCGCGCGCGGTCGAGCGCTTCCTGTTTCGATAACCCCAGCACCTTCAGCGGCGCCTCCATCACGTTTTCCAGCACGCTCAGGTGCGACCACAGGTTGAAGTGCTGGAACACCATGGAAAGGCGCGTACGCATGCGTTGCAACTGTTTCGGTTCAGCCACCTTCAACGCGCCGTACTTGTCCTTGAGCGTACGGATTTCCTCGCCATCGACGAAAATCCGGCCCTGATTCGGCTGTTCCAGGAAGTTGATGCAGCGAAGCATCGTGCTCTTGCCCGATCCAGACGAGCCGATGATGCTAATCACATCGCCGGCTTTCGCCCTTAGCGAGACGCCCTTCAGGACTTCGTTGTCGCCGTACTGCTTGTGCAGGTTATCGACGAAAAGCTTGCTTGCCGGTGTGTTCATGATGTGCCGATCCCGTTCCTGTTTCCGTTTCCCATTCCTTAAGACTCATTTACCCTGGGGCCGCAAATAGGCAAGCCAGCGGTATTCGGCACGGCGAAACAACCACACGAGCGCGAACGAAATGCAGAGATAAAGCACAGCGGCAATGCCGAACGCCTGGAACGACTGATAAGTAGCGGAATTCACGTCGCGGGCAATCTTGAGGATGTCCGGTACGGTGGCGGTGAACGCGACGGTGGTTGCATGCAGCATCAGGATCACTTCGTTGCTGTAGTAGGGGAGCGCCCGGCGTAGCGCCGACGGCAGGATCACGCGCCGGTAGAGCGTGAACGACGACATCCCGTATGCGCGCGCTGCTTCGATCTCACCGTAGGGCGTCGCCCGGATCGCGCCGGCGAAGATTTCCGTGGTGTAAGCGCAGGTATTCAATGTGAACGCGAGCAGCGTGCAGTGCATGCCATCGCGGAAAAACTGGTTGAGCAGTACATGGTCGCGGACCACTTGCAGGCTGTAGAGGCCCGTGTAGCAGAGCAGCAGTTGCACGTAGAGCGGCGTGCCGCGAAAGATGTAGGTGTAGACCCAGACGCCGCGCGACAAGAACTTGTTCTTCGATACCCGCGCAACCGACAACGGGATCGACAGGCAGAAGCCGAGCACGATCGATACAACCAGCAGCCACATGGTGATGGCGAGGCCGGTGATGCGATAACCGTCGGTGAACAAATAGTTGCGCCAGTATTCCTGGATGATTTCGAGCATGGATTCCGCCGCGTGGGGTGACCTGGGGTTGCCTGGTAGTGTCTGGGTTCGCTGTAATTTTCTTCAGGCGAGGGCGCTTGGCGCACAAGCGTCGCGTGCCGGCTGCGACCGGTTTTGGCTTCTCATGTTTGTCATGGTTTTCATAGCTTAGAGATCGGCCTTGCGCACGCCCGACGAGTACCGCCGTTCAAGCCACATCAGCACGAGATTCGACACCGTGGTGATCACGAGATACACCGCGCCCGCGAGCAGCGTGAAAAAGAAGAATCGCAACGTGCCCTTGCCGGCGTCCTGGGCGGCCTTGACCACGTCGGCCAGACCGATGATCGATACCAGCGCGGTCGCTTTCACCATCACCTGCCAGTTGTTGCCGATGCCCGGCAGCGCGAAACGCATCATTTGCGGAAACATGATTCGCGAGAAGGTTTGCCACGGCGTCATGCCGTAAGCCGCGCCCGCTTCAAGCTGACCGCGCGGCACTGAGAGAAATGCGCCGCGGAAAGTCTCGGTGAAATACGCGCCATAGATGAACCCGAGCACGATGACACCGGCCACGAACGGATCGATATCGATCTGATCCCAGCCCAGGAAATCCGTGAGGTGATTCAGCCAGATCTGGATGCTGTAGAACAGGAGCAGCATCAGGACGAGGTCGGGAACGCCGCGCACGAGCGTGGTGTAGACCGTGCCGACACCCGAAGAAATGCGGTTTCTCGACAGTTTCGCCGCCGCCCCGAGGAGGCCGATCACGAATGCGAACACGAGCGACAAGACCGCCAGCTTGACGGTTTGCCATGTGCCCGAGAGGATAAGCGGCCCGTAGCCTTGCAGAAACATGGTGATTCCTTGATGACGTGCGCGCGTGCCGTAGCGTTCGCTTTTTTCGCTGTTGCCTGTTCAGCCGCGCTTTTTTTTGCCTGAATTCGCATAACCGCTGTCTGGCGGCCTGCTTCGGGTGTTCGGTGAACCTGGGCCTCTCGCGTTGCTTGGTTCCTGGCTTATCTACACCCGCCGTCAGCCGCCTGGCTGCCGGTCTGCTTCTATCTGCCTGTATCCCTGTATTTGTTCCTCATCGTCGACAAACCGCTGGTCGCGCCCGGCCATCGCCGCTCGACCGTGCCCAGATGCATTGCCGTGCATTGCCGCTAACTGACCATCTCCGGCGGTGCTTATTCTAGGTGTCCAAAATTGGTGCGTTTTGTCCACAAAGGCCTTTCAGCCGAAAAATCGTGACCTTGGCTGAAGTCCGCGGCGGGAGTTCTCCGACGCATCATGCGGCTTTCCCGGCACGGCTTTCGCGGCGTGGCGTCGATATCTCCGGCGCCCGTTGACCCTTGAAAAGGCGGGTATTCTACCCGAAGCCGGCCGGTGCGCCCGGGGTACCGCTCAGGCTTTCCTTGCCCTGACGCTTCGGGCAAAGTCCACCGGCCAAGCCCGTGCATTGTCGCGATTGCATGCATTTTCAGAACGGTGTGGTGTCCGCGCGGGCGATTGTTTAGGGCGGCCTGCGCCCTTACATTCTCTCCATCGCAATATCACCGGGAGTTCGATATGTTTGAAATTCGACGCGCCAATGAACGCGGCCACGCTAACCATGGCTGGCTCGATTCGTATCACAGCTTTTCTTTCGCCGGCTACAACGACCCGGAGCACGTGCATTTTGGCGCGCTGCGGGTAATCAACGAAGACCGCGTGGCCGGTGGCCAGGGCTTCGGGACTCACGGCCATCGCGACATGGAAATCATCAGCTATGTGCTCGAAGGCGCGCTGTCGCATAAGGACAGCATGGGCAACGGCTCGACCATCCGTCCTGGCGATGTCCAGCGCATGAGCGCGGGCACTGGCGTGCGCCATAGCGAGTTCAATGGCTCGGCCAGTGAAACCGCGCATTTCCTGCAGATCTGGATCATCCCGGACGCTGAGGGCAATGCGCCGGGCTACGAGGAAAAGCGTTTCGACGATGCTGAAAAGCGTGGCCGGTTGCGGGTGATCGCCTCGCCGGAGGGCCGCGACGGCGCGGTGAAGCTGGGTGCCGACGCCGAAGTCTACGCAGGTCTTTTCGACGGTGATGAACGCGCCGAATTCGACGTACCGGCGGGGCGCCGCGTGTATGTCCATGTGGCGCGGGGCGCGATTTCGGTGAACGGTGAAGCGCTCGTAGCCGGCGACGCCGCGAAGCTGGAAGGGGTGTCGAAGGTCACGCTGGAACAAGGTGCCGGCGCTGAAGTGATCCTGTTCGACCTGGCGTAAACGGGTTCAAGGGGTTTAAACGGGTGGGGTTTAGGCGGACATAGACGGCCGAAAAACCGTTACTGGCTGGTTCTCCCGGTTTCAATTGGGAAAACGACAAAAGGCCGCGGAAGCAGTTTCCGCGGCCTTTTGCGTTGTTTGTGTGCCCTGTATTTCCCGGGAGGTGCCTTGATGACGCCGCGCTGCGTGTCTGCCGGACCAACACGGAACCGGCTTGTATCGATCAATTATGTCGGCCGTCGTTTCTGCGTTGAACGTAACGTCCCATGCCGCCAATGCGAAAAAAGCCGTTCCAGCGTTGACTGGAACGGCTTGTCCGGCGCAAGGCGGTTGAACCGGCGGCCTATCCCGCCTTAATCACCGCCCCGGGCGTCAAGCTTAAGCAATGCTCACGGATTGACGGCAGACGCCCCTGCCGGCGCACCGTGCGTGCCGCGATGCTGACTCCAGCGCTCATGCATCTTTTCCCGCATTGCTTCCATTCTTGCGAAGCGCTGCTTGAGTGCCGTGCTGACCGTGGTCTTCTGCTGGTCGTTCAGCGTGTTATAGAAGTTCAGCCACGCGGCGCTCGTCTGGTCGCGCAACTGGGCATTCTGCTGCTCGATCTTCTGATGCGCCGCGTACATGGCGTTCAGGTCGAGAATGGGCTGCTGCTTCATTGATGCCATTTGTGCACGCATCTGCTTGTGGCTTTCACGCATGGCCTCGTGATTCTGCTTCATGGTGCTGAGCGCGGCTTGCCACGCTTTTTCCTGGTCTGCGTTGAGATTGAGCTGGCCATGCAACTTGTCCAGCTCTTTCTTCATCCGCATTCCTCCATGATGCCCGCCCGGGCCGCCATGACCGCCCATCATGGCCGGCCCGCCGGGCGGCGGCGCGTCGGGCGTGGCAGCGCTGGCGGCATTGACCGCGCCGATCGACAGGGCGAGCGCAGCGGCGGTGATGGCGAGGAATCGGGACTGCTTCAACATGGTCTACTCCTTTTTTGATTTCCAGAGCCGATCTGGCTGCGCCGTTTCGGTGGTCGCGCCTTCGGTAAGGCACAGCGTAGACAGTCGCAGCTACGCGCGTGTTACGAGCGGTGGCCGCGTTATTACGCGGGTTTACTTTCCCCTTTCGTCGTAACACCCAGTAAACGTTTCCGCTGTCTTCGCAACATGGAGGCCCCGCGCAGGCGTTAAACTGCGTCGCATGGCTACTCAAATACTTGTCGTCGACGACGACTCCGAACTGCGCGATCTTTTGCGCGACTACCTGGTCCGGCAAGGCATCGAGGTATCGGTGCTGCATGACGCGGGCACACTCGAACGGCGCCTCGAACGCGAGCGCCCGGACCTGATCGTGCTCGACCTGATGATGCCGGGTGTAGACGGACTGACCGCGTTGCGCAAGCTCCGCGCGTCGGGTGACGACATCCCCGTGATCATGCTGACGGCGCGCGCGGACGACGTGGATCGCATCGTCGGATTGGAACTCGGTGCTGACGACTATCTCGGCAAGCCGTTCAACCCGCGCGAATTGCTGGCGCGCGTGCAGGCGGTGTTGCGCCGGCGCCGCACGATTCCGTCGGCGGCGCCCGAGCAGCGTGAACCGTTTTCATTCGGACGTTTCCGGCTCGACTTCCAGTCGCGCACGCTGCATCAGGACGAAACGCCGCTTACGCTGTCGGGCAGCGAGTTCGCATTGCTGAAGATTTTCGTCAACCACCCCATGCGCACGCTGACGCGCGAGCGCCTGCTCGAATTGCTGCACGGTCCGGAATACGACGGCACCGACCGGGGTATCGACGTCCAGGTGTGGCGTCTGCGCCGGATCCTCGAAACCGATCCGTCCACGCCGCGCTTCATACAGACTGTGCGCGGACGCGGTTATGTGTTCGTGCCGGACGGCGAGCAAAATGCGTCGGCCCATTGATTCACTGTTCGGCCGGCTGGTTGTCCTGGTCATTGGCGTGCTCGTGTTGTCGCACGTCGCCTGGTTCGCGGTTATCCGGCTCGAGCGGGACCAGACGCAAACCCGCTACGCGGTAGAAGAGGCCGCGTTCCTGGTCGACGCCGTGCGCCAGCACATCGCGAATTCGCCCGATCAGCCGCTGCCTTCGAGCGTGCGGGTGGTCGAGCCCAACAGTCCTGACGTTCCCAAACCCTTTACCGACGCCGATTCCAGCCGCGTGCCGCCGCCGTTCGGCCGGTTTATCGACGACTTGCGGGATCGGCTGCCGGACGGCACCGACGTCCGCATCGGTGAGCCGGGCGGCCCGCCACGCCTGTGGGTGCGAGGCGCGAAGGATGCCAGCTGGATTGTCGTGCCGGTGCAGCCCTTGCGTCCGCCGCGTTCGCGCGACCGCATGTTGCTTTGGCTCGCGATTATTTTCTCTACCGCCGTGATGGCTGCGCTGTTTGCCGCGTGGCAATTACAGACGCCGTTGCGTTCGCTGGCGCAGGCGGTCGGGCGCTTCGGCCGGGGCGAGCCTACTCCGCCGGTTCCGGAACGCGGTCCGCGCGAGTTGCGGCAGTTGACCCATGGGTTCAACCAGATGGTGCGCGAAGTGGAGCAGACGGAAAGCGATCGCGCGGTCATGCTGGCGGGGGTCGCCCACGATCTCAAGACGCCGCTTGCGCGTTTGCGCCTGCGCGCTGAAATGATGGATGAAGCGAAAGTGCGGGATGGCGTGGTGCGCGACGTGGATTCCATGGCGCATATCGTCGACCAGTTTCTTGTGTTCGCACACGACGGCGCCGATCGTAGCGAGCCCGCCGAAGTTGATCAGCAGTGCGAGCGCATTGCGCGCAGTTATCGCGCGGTGAACGTGGGAGCGCCGTCTGTGCAGACCCGGCTGACGGCGGGGCGGGATTTCGCATTGCCTGCTGCGACACTTGACCGCTTGCTGTCGAACCTGCTCGATAACGCTCACGCGTACGGCGCACCGCCCATTGTGATCGAAACGTTGCGCGGGACGAATGGCTGGATTTTGCGTGTCATGGACAGCGGCAAAGGGATTGCGGCACACGATCTGGTTAAGGCGAGCCGGCCGTTCGTCAGGCTTGATCCGGCGCGCGGCGGCAGTGGCCACAGCGGGCTGGGACTGGCAATAGTTGAACGGCTGGTGCGGCGGGCGGGCGGTGATTGTGAAATTGGCAATCGCCCCGAAGGCGGCCTGCAGGTCGTGATGACCTTTCCTTTTGACGTGGTGGCGCGCTCGGCCGAGATGTTACATGGCGACGTGCTGCATGAAGCCCGCATGATGTGATTGTGTGATTCTCCATCCCGGGGCTTGGCGTCCTCGGGCGGAGTGGTTAAAGGGCGTGGCCGAAACCTCGCGGTCAAAACCCGCAGGCCGATCCCAAGCCTGACGCCTAAGCGAAACCGCTAATCGAACAAGGTATTGAGCGCGGAAGCCGCCTCGCTATCCACCGTGTTGTAGGTCACGGTCGCGGCCTCGAAAATATAGTGCGTGGTGTATTTGCCGAACCGCGCCAGGATTTCCTCCTGGATCACTTCAGGCGCGACATCGAGACGCAAATACCAGGCAGTCGAAGAGAGTCGCGTCTGGAACGCACCATACTCGGCCAGCAAGTGATCGAATGCTTCAGCGTCCTGATCGCGGCAGACAATGACCAGATTTCCCTTCATTCACCCCTCCTGATTCTTGATAACGGCAGATATCGAACTCGAAGATCGATAATACCTGCTGTCGTGCCGCCGCCGCACCCCGCCTTTCAGCCAACGTCCCGCCAAATTGCCGTTTTAACTCCGTGTCAGGCCGTTTCAGGATGCCGTGGCATGGGTGGCCGCGTATCGGCCGGGCGCACTTCGCTTCGGTCACGCCCTCCCGATTTCGCCGCATACAACGCCAGATCCGCGCGCTTGAGCAGGTTTTCAGCGGTGTCGCCATCGCTCAGTTCCGTGATGCCAATGCTGACGCTCAGCATGGTGTCGTCGGGGAGATAGGCGCAATGCTCCTGGTTGAAGCGCTTGCGCAGGCGTTCGAGAACCGTGTGGGCATCGGCGAGCGCAGTATGGGGCAGCAGCAGGCCGAATTCCTCCCCGCCCAAGCGCCCGACACCGTCGCTCGCGCGCAGTTGCTCCTCGCACATCCGCACGAAATGCTCGAGCGCGCGGTCGCCAGTCGCGTGGCCGAAACGGTCGTTCACCTGCTTGAAGTGGTCAAGATCGGCGATTGCAACTGACAGCGGCACGCCTCCCGAGCGGGCCAGATCGACTTCGCGGCGCAAAATATCGAGGAAATAACGGCGTGACAGCGCGCCGGTCAACGCGTCGTGGCGGGCTTCGGCAGACAGCAGCGCATTGGCCGACTGCAACTGGTTGGCGAGATGGCGCGTGGCCCGGTGCAAGCGCCGTTCGCGCAGGTATGACACGGTGATCACAATCGCCAGCAGGCTCACGCCGAGCGCCGTCAGGAAAACCAGCAGCCTGTCGCGACGTTGATTGCTCACAATTTCCGCCCAGTTCGGCAGCGGATGGACAATATGTGCTGCAAGCCCCGAGTTCAGACCGGTGCGTTCGTCGTAGAGAGAGGGCAGGCTGCTGTCGCCGGCGGAGAAAAACGAGCGCGCGAGCGAAAGCGGCAGCCAGGGCGCGTCCGCACGCACGCGTTCTCCAATGTTGGTCAGCTGCAGCGTACGGAAATCGACCCGCCGATACGCATCCAGCCGCTGCGCCCGCGACATCCGCAGCACGGGTGAATCCGGCAGCACACGGTTTTCGAGCTGGCTTTCGTGAGCCATGACGATTACGCCATTGCTGTCGGTGACGAACGTGCCTGCACGCGATACCCAGTGCCGCAAGCGGTCGACACTGACTTTCGCGATCACCGCGCCCACCAGGAAGCCGTCGCGATACACCGGCGTGGCGATGAAAATGCCGGGATCGCCGCTCGTTCTGCCGACCCCGTAAGTCTCGTTGAACGCACCGAGCAGCGCTTTCTGGATATAACCGCGCATGCGCATGTCGGTGCCAACGAAGCTGTTCGAGTCAAGACCATTGCTCGACGCCACGCAAAATCCATCGCTATTGACGACCCATACGTAATCGAGGCCCGTGAAGCCTCGGGCGTTGCGTAGGAAGTTGTCGAGTTTGGCGAGCGCCGGCGTAGCGAGCCACTTTGCTCGCCGCTCGGGTTCGGCTTGCCGGATTTCATCGGCGGAACTGTGGGATTGGGCGAGCGCCAGCTGGATCATGTCCATCTCGGCGATAGTGGCCGGGATCGCCCGGGACATGGCGAGGTCGCTGGCAATGATCTGCGCGGTATTGTCGACGATAGACGCAGCCATTTGCTGCTCCACGCGTACCGACGTGGTCAGTTCTTGCTGTACCATTCGCTCCGACACCATCCCGGCGGCAACCCAGCACACGCATGCGAGCAACGCGAAGGCGAGCGTCGCGATGGCGCGGTGAAAGGTTGTCTTGTTCATCGATCCTCTGGCCTGTCTGACTGTGGCGCGGGCCTGTGACACAACCCGCGCAACGAGCATGTTATGAGTGTTTTACCGACATGTGAGCATCTTACCGGGCGCAGCAGCGCGTACATCGGTAGTTCGCCCAAGTGTCCTTGGTGAAGACCGGAATCGGCGTCAACCGTACTTCATGCTTTTGTTCGTTCGCCCGTCGAGCGTCCCGCAATCCGTTGTTGCCCAGGTTCGCTCCGGTTCACTCATTCGGCCCACGCCCTTACGCCTCTGCGCCTCGATTGGACGACGTTTTCTCCCGGCCATCAAGTTGTTATCGGCGCGAGCGTGCGATTCTGAACGGCATGTCCACCATCGCCCAAGGGTTAGCCGTTTAGCTCGTGGGCGGTGTTGTGGGCGGGGGCTTCAGAAAACACGCAACAGACCCGTCAACTGAGGTTGTGCGTGAAACAAAGGTTGGTGTAGTGTCGTGCGTTTCTGAAATGGTCAAGTAGTGTGTCGGCGAGGGCGAGCGTGCAATGGCACCGGAACCCTGCGCCGGGTCCTGCCCGGAACGCGCAGAACTGCGCTGCGTGGTGGATGGGGAAGGGCGGAGTATCTGCCTGGGAAGCAAGAACACAAGCAAGAACACAGGCAAGAACACAGGCAAGGACACAGCCGCCGGACGTTGCCTCGCGCGACGAAAAGCCTGCTGCAACGAGCCTCAACGGGAAAGGGCGTGGAATGGATTTTGGCTTTAACCTGACTCGAACGGCGAACGCTTCGGCGTTGCGCCTGTTGCCTAATCGATGGGACTTCGTCGCGTTCCCGCTGATTATCTGCGTGCTCGCGCTCACCGTGGTCGGCTTTCACGAGACGATGGCGCCCATGTCGACGCTGCAAACCCAGGCTATCTCGCTCGACCCGGCGAACCTGCCCGAATACGCGCTGCGAACTACGTTGCGCATGCTGGCGGCCATGGTGGCGTCGCTGGTCTTCACACTGATCTACGGCACTCTGGCGGCGAAGAGCCGGCGCGCGTCAGTCGTGCTCGTGCCGATCCTGGACATTCTCCAGTCGGTGCCCGTGCTCGGTTATATCTCGTTCACGGTCACGTTTTTTCTCGCGTTGTTCCCGGGCCGCGTGTTCGGCGCCGAGCTGGCGGCAATCTTCGCCATTTTTACGAGCCAGGCGTGGAACATGACGTTCAGCTTCTATCAGTCGCTGCGCACCGTGCCGCGCGATCTCGATGAAGTCTCGCGCGGTTTTCACCTGACCAACTGGCAGCGCTTCTGGAAGCTCGAAGTGCCGTTCTCCATGCCTGGCCTCATCTGGAACATGATGATGTCGATGTCGGGCGGCTGGTTCTTCGTGGTCGCCTCCGAAGCTATCGTGGTTGGCAACCGCACTATCGTGCTGCCGGGTATCGGCGCTTATCTGGCGACGGCGATCGGCGAGCGCAATCTCGGCGCGATCGGCTGGGTGATCCTGGCCATGACGATTGTGATCCTGGCTTACGATCAGCTCATGTTCCGTCCGCTGGTTGCCTGGGCCGACAAATTCCGCATGGAAAACACGAGTTCGGGCAACGTGCCGGAGTCGTGGCTGCTCGATCTGATTCGCCGCACGCGCCTGATTCACCAGTTGCTGGTGCCGGCGGGCTGGATGATCGGCAAGATGGCGCGCGTTCCGCTGAAGCTGCCTTCGCTGCAAGGCCGTTTGCCGAAATTCCCGATGGGCGCGTTGGCGGGGTCAACACCGGGGGCGCGCAGCAAGTCTCGCAATCCATCCCGTGCCGGCGATATCGCGTGGGCGATCATCGTCCTCGCGCTGACGGTGTTCCTGGTGTGGAAAGTGACGCTTTTCGTGAGCAAGGGCGTCAC
>NZ_JAQGMM010000476.1 GCF_028292365.1 Caballeronia sp. | reverse complement strand
TCACGTGCGCTGCTCAGCATGCCGTCGGCGATCTTGCCCGAATCGACCTTGTAGCTGCCGTCGTTCAGCGCGGCCTTGATCGACGCGACTTTCGCCGTGTCAATGTCCGAGCTGCCCGTCGTGCGCAAATCCGTCGACAACGCCGACAAGCTCACCGTCGAATTCGAACCGCCGGTGCTGCTGGTCGTGCCGCCCGTTGTGCTGGTCGGTTGCGCGTCGGCTTGCGCCGCACGTTGTTGTGCAGCTTCTTGCAAAGCTGCGATCTGGCTGGTGTTGCTGGAATCGATTTTCACGATGGTCTTCCCTGACGATGTGATCCTTTTATCGGCGGACCGATGCAAAAACTTTAACCTTCCCGCCGCCCGGACCACGTGCCAGTCAGTCCTATCTCTCGCTCAGCCTTGTCGGATAAGCCCGATAAGGAATTGCAACAATTTGAAACAAGTGCGGGATAACCCACATAAGGGGTTTCCGGCCTCTTTCTCAAAGCTGGATCTCCACGGTCGAGCCGTCCTTGACGACGCCGGAAATGATCTGTCCCCCGGCCGTCTTGACGCGGACTTGCTGACCGGGCGCAGCATTATTCATGGCGCTGCCTTCCGCCGATATCGAAAAACCAGCGCCGTTTGTCACCACGTGCACGCTCTGTCCGATCACGACGGCGCCGGCGCCACGCAGCATGTCCGTGCGCAGCGGCAGCCCGGCCGCGAGCCGCGACAACGTCACCGCTCCAACGGCTTGTGACGGGTCCGTGACAATGGCCTGCGGCATGGAGGTGAGATCGCCGTCGCGGGGAATCAGGTCGGCGGCGGTGAGCACTTCGCCGGGCGCAACCGCGCGGGCGGCGAGGTAATACGTGGCCATCACCGAAACCCGTGCTTGCAGATAGAGCGTCCAGGGCCGGTCGCCGGAGCAACGCACGCCCACGGTGGTGCGGCCCCAGAGACGTGAACCCGCCGGCAGGAACGGCTCAAGCGTCGAGCAGGCCGCGAGGCCGCGGGGGAAAACGGGTGTAACGGTGATATCGGCCTTACCCGGCAAACCCGCGGCCTGCTGCGTCAGGAAGACAAGCGCGGCGGCGCGCACCGAGTCGCCGTCCTGCGTGGCCTGACTGGGCGCACCGGCCATGGCGGGCGCAGATTGGAGCGGGGCGCGGATGGGCGCCGGGGCGCGCATCGAAACGGTCATCATGCCGGCGACCGGCGTGGCGGGCGCAGCCGCGATCGGCCTCGCCTGGAAGCCTCGCGAGGCAACGCGCGAAATGCCCTGGGCCGATGCGCTGCCGTCCGTCGCGACGACCACGGGCATCACGTCGCGTGACGATGTGGTGACGCGGGGAAGGGCATCGACGGCGGTCTTTCCGACGTTACTAATAGAAGAAGCAGGCGCTTTCGGCTCGCCGTTACCGGCGATCTCGATCATCCCGCCGGCGTCGGGGGCATTGTTCGATGCAGCCGCCGTCCGGCTTGGCGTCATCGCCAGCCTGGGCGCCGCAGCCGCAGGCTTCGCCGCCTTCGCTTCGCCCGGCCCCGGAATCACGATCAGACCGCTGGTATCGGCGGAAGACGAGGACGCGTCCGCGGCATCGGCGTGAACATCGAGGGCCAGCGCGGCCGCACGCATGGCGGCATCGGCTGCATGGGCCGCCGCGGCGAAACCCGCGGGACGTGACGTGCGTGCGGGTTGAGCCGCGTTCGCGCTGCCGTCCACCGACATGCCGGCGTCTTTCGCCATCGTCACAACAGCCGCCGGATTGGTTTCGCCGGGACCGGCAATCATGATCGTGCCGCCGCTCCCGTCTGCACTCTGCGCGCGCGCCGTCGTCACACCGGCCGTCATGAGAGCCAATGCGAGCACGCAAAGCGCAACCGGACCGCCCGGCGCAACACGGCGAGCCAGGTGCGCGCGGGCTTTCACCAGGCCGGTCGCGGCCAGGCGATGAACCGCCGGCTTGCGAGCAGGCGCAGTGAAGCTGTGCATTGTGTTTCTCCTAAACAAATCCAGCGAATCCGGCAAACCAACAACGAGAAATCCCTCATCCAAAGTCGGTGAATTCCCTCAAAGATCGACCCACGAGACGAATTCTAGATTTCGCCGGCTAAAGGCAAGCGTCGAATAGAGGCCGCCTTTCCCTGTTATTCGTCTGATTGCATCTTGCGTCTCGCTCCTAAGATTCGTCTCATGCAAAAGTCTTCGATAGCCAATGGCAACCCGGCACTTGCTTGATCGCCCAGCGCCACTGACCGCCAAGACACGCGAAACACCGCAGACCAGATCCGAAGCTGAAGGAGGACCGCCATGCTGGACAAGCTCGACCAGGAATTTGCGTTTGGCCGTGAAGCGCTGGATGTGCGCGCCTACCGGCAGGAACTGTTGTCGTCGAATATTGCGAACGCGGATACCCCGGGCTACAAGGCGCGTGACGTCGATTTCGCAAGCGCCCTCGCAGGCGCACTGAAACAGACCGGCGCGGCGGCGAACACCACGGCGTCGGCCACCGCGCCGCTGCAGATGGCGCAACCGGTGAGCGTGTCGACCGGCGCGGCACTCGCGACGACATCGGCGGGACATATGTCCGGCACCACGACACTCACCGCCAGCGGCGGCAGCACCGACGACTACGGCCGTCTTGCGTACCGGATTCCGAGCCAGCCGGCGCTTGACGGCAATACCGTCGACATGGACTCGGAGCGGGTCCAGTTCGCGGACAACGCGCTGCATTTTGAAGCCGGCATGACCGTGGTGTCGTCGCAGATCAAGACGATGCTCTCGGCGATCACGTCGAACTAAATAACGAGGAGAAGCAATGCCCTCTCTGATGAACATCTTCAACGTTGCCGGTTCGGCGATGTCCGCGCAGGCGCAGCGCCTGAACGTGACCGCCTCGAACCTGGCGAACGCGGACAGCACGACGGGCCCGGACGGCCAGCCGTACAAGGCGAAGCAGGTGGTATTCGCCGTCGATCCGCTCGGCGGCGCACGCACGGCGTCCGGCCAGCAGGTTGGCGGCGTGCAGGTGACGGGCGTGATCGACGACCCGACGCCGATGAAAACCACCTACGACCCGACCAATCCCGCAGCAAATCCGGACGGCTACGTGACCTTGCCGAACGTCGATCCCGTGCAGGAAATGGTCAACATGATTTCGGCGTCCCGTTCGTATCAGGCGAATGTGGAAACGCTCAATACCGCCAAGCAGCTGATGCTTAAGACCCTGACGATCGGAACCTGAGGACAACCCCGTGACAACCAATACTTCGATCGGCAGCAACGGCGCGACGATGTCGCAGACGCTGCTGAACACCATGAACGGCACGTCGAGCGGTTCGGCCGCCAGTTCGAGTTCCAGCACTGGCACGCAGTCGCCGGCGGACTTGCAGAACACCTTTCTGACGCTGCTCGTCACGCAGCTCCAGAACCAGGACCCGACCAACCCGACCGACAGCTCGCAGATGACCTCGCAACTCGCGCAGATCAGCACGGTGTCGGGTATCGGCCAGTTGAACACGTCGCTCAGCTCTCTCGCCACGCAATTGTCGGCGGGACAGGGCGCGCAGGCCGCGTCGCTGATCGGCGGAACCGTGCTCGCCCCTGGCAACACCATGACCGTGAGCGGCGGCAAGGCCAGCACCTTCGGTGTGCAATCAGCCAACGCGCTCAGCGACATGACGGTAAGCATCACGAACAGCGCCGGCCAGGTTGTGCAGACGATCGACCTCGGCGCGCAGCCCGCAGGCGTGGTGCCGATCGCGGGCTGGACGCCGACCGACACGACCGGCGCGACGCTGCCCGACGGCACGTACACGATCACGGCGGGAGGCACGGTCAACGGTACGGCTGCAACGGCGACCGCGTTGTCCGCATCGCTTGTGGAAAGCGTGGTGCAGCAGCCCGACGGCACGGCAGGCGTGATGTTGTCGACCGGCAAGACGATTCCGCTGACCAGCATTGCGTCGATTCTCTAAGCCCTTATTCATTAGCTCAATCTTCTAGAAGCGGAGACCGTCATGGGTTACCAACAAGGTTTATCTGGTTTGTCCGGCGCGTCGAACGACCTCGATGTGATCGGCAACAACATTGCCAACGCGAACACCGTCGGCTTCAAGGGAGGCCAGGCGCAATTCGCCGATATGTACGCGAATTCGGTGGCCACCGCCGTGAACAACCAGATCGGTATTGGCTCGCAGATGTCGGAAGTGCAGCAGCAGTTCGGCCAGGGCACGATCACCACGACGAGCCAGGCGCTGGACGTCGCGATCAACGGCAATGGCTTCTTCCAGATGTCGAGCAATGGCGCGAACGTGTACTCGCGCAACGGCGTGTTCAACCTTGCGGCCAACGGCACGATCGTCAACGCTGCCGGCCAGACGCTGATGGGCTATGCAGCCAATGCGCAGGGTGTGATCAACAGTTCGTCGACCGTGCCGCTGGTCGTGCCGAACTCGAACCTGCCGCCGGCGGCGACCAAGAACGTGAGTTTCGCGTTCAACCTGAATTCGCAAACTGCCGTCCCGACTCAGACGCCATTCGATCCGACCAACGCGAACACCTATAGCGCAACCAGCCAGATCAATGTCAACGACTCGCTCGGCGGCACGCACGCGGTGAACGTGTTCTTCGTCAAGCAATCGACGGGTTCGTGGGAAGCGTATGCGACCACCGGCACCGGCAACACCCCCGTCACGGGAACGTCGACGGGCGTGGCCGGCGACCTGGGCAAGGTTTCTTTCGACCAGTCGGGCAACCTGATCCCGACTCCGCCCGCGACCGCCATCACGCCGTTCTCCTTTTCGATTCCGGATGCTGCGTCCAATACCGCCGGCGCCGTGCAGACCATGTCGATGTCGTTCGCCGGCACGACCCAGTATGGCGCGACGACCGGCCTCGTGAGCAGCAACCAGGACGGCTATACATCGAGCGAACTGGCGGGCTTTTCGGTTGGCCCGGACGGCACGCTGACCGGCACGTACACCAACGGCAAGACGCAAGCGCTCGGTCAGATTGCGCTCGCAACGTTCGCCAACCAGAACGGCTTGCAAGACCTTGGCGGCAACAACTATCAGCAGACCGCGGCATCGGGTCTGGCGCAAGTATCGGTGCCGGGTTCGACCAACCACGGTTCGCTGCAAGGCGGCGCGGTGGAAAACTCGAACGTCGACCTGACCAGTTCGCTGGTGGACCTGATCACGGCGCAGCGCAATTACCAGGCGAACGCGCAGACGATCAAGACGCAGCAAACCGTCGACCAGACGCTCATCAACCTGTAAGAGCCACAACCAAGCCGCGCACGAGAGAGTCATAAATGGACCGTCTGATCTATACCGCGATGAGCGGCGCCGCGCAGGCGCTCGAGCAGCAGAGCGTCACGGCGAACAACCTCGCCAATGCGTCGACGACGGGCTTTCGTGCGCAGCTTTCCGCGTTTCGTCAGGTGCCGATGAACTTCGAGAACGGCGCGCCCGGTGACGCGACCACGCGCACCTTCGTGCTGTCGTCCACGCCGACCGCCGATTACACGCCGGGTCCCATCCAGCAGACCGGCAATCCTCTCGATGTCGCCGTCCAGGGTCCGGGCTGGCTTTCCGTGCAGACGGACGACGGCGGGGAAGCGTACACGCGCGCCGGCAATCTTCACGTTGACGCCAACGGCCAACTGGTCACGGCAAACAACCTGCCGGTGCTCGGCAATGCCGGTCCGATGGCAATTCCGCCGGGCGCGGAAGTCACCATCGGCAAGGACGGGACAGTCACCGCGCTGATGCCGGGCGACCCGCCGACGTCGATTGCGATAGTCGACCAGTTGAAGCTGGTCAATCCCGAAGCAGGGGCCTTGACACGCGGTGACGACGGTCTGTTTCGCACCGCCGACAACCAGCCCGCCGACGCCGATCCGACGGTGACGGTGGCGCCCGCGTCGCTGGAAGGCAGCAACGTGAATGCGGTGTCCGCGATGGTCGACATGATCACCAACGCCCGCCAGTTCCAGATGCAGACCAAGTTGCTCGATTCGGCCAACTCGAACGATCAGTCGGCTAACAAACTGCTCGACTTCAGTTAATCCGCAGTACCAGGATAAAAAACATGAACCGCTCTCTCTACATCGCCGCAACCGGCATGAACGCGCAGCAGTCGCAGATGGACGTGATTTCGAACAATCTCGCCAACGTCAGCACGAATGGCTTCAAGGGCTCGCGCGCGGTGTTCGAGGACTTGCTGTATCAGACCGTCCGCCAGCCGGGCGCGAATTCCACGCAACAGACCGAACTGGCGTCGGGCAGCCAGATCGGCACCGGCGTGCAACAGGTCGCGACCGAACGCCTCTACACGCAGGGCAACCTGTCGCAGACCGGCAACTCGAAGGACGTCGCCATTAACGGCAACGGCTTTTTCCAGGTGACGATGCCCGACGGCACGACCGCCTACACCCGCGACGGTTCGTTCCAGACCAACGCGCAAGGCCAGCTCGTCACGTCGAGCGGTTATCAGGTCACGCCGGCAATCACGATTCCCACGACCGCGACCGGCATCACCATTGGCTCGGACGGCACGGTCACGGTGACGCAGCAGGGCAATGCGGCCAACACGACAGTCGGCCAGTTGCAGCTCGCGACCTTCGTCAATCCGGCCGGCCTCGACGCGCGCGGCGAAAACCTGTTCGC
>NZ_JAQGMM010000475.1 GCF_028292365.1 Caballeronia sp. | reverse complement strand
AGCCCTGAGCATGCAGCGTACCGTGCACGATCAGATGCGCGTAATGCGCGGCGAGCGGCTTGTTCTGTTCGCGCGCCTCGCGTTCCACTACCGGACAGCACAGCACCAGGTCGCCCGTGACCGGATCGTCTTCCGATTCGGCGTACGCGAACGTCAGCACGTTAGTGGCGTAATCCTTCTGCCGATAAGACCGGTTCAGCGTCCGGCCTTCCTCGGTATCGACGAAACGCACGGTCAGTTCCGCGTCCGCGAACAGCGACGCCTTGATCCAGCCGGCGACGGTTGCGCGCGGCAACAGCGCCTTGTGTTCAGGGAACGTTTTGGCGGCCGGAAACTGCAGTGTCAGTGCAAGTTTGGGCATGCTTATTCAGAGCGATATTTTGCGGCGGCAATCGCAGCGGCAGCGGCGTCGCGCTCCGACTGCGCGTCGTACGCTTCCACAATGCGCGCGACCAGCGGATGCCGCACCACGTCCACGCTCGTGAACTTCGTCATCGCGATACCGCGCACATCAGCCAGGATGTGTTGCGCTTCAATCAGCCCGCTTCTGTGCCCACGCGGCAAATCGACCTGCGTGGTGTCGCCGGTGACAACGGCCTTCGACCCGAAACCAATCCGCGTCAGGAACATCTTCATCTGCTCGGGCGTGGTGTTCTGCGCCTCGTCCAAAATGATGAACGCGTGATTCAGCGTCCGGCCGCGCATGTACGCGAGCGGCGCGATTTCGATCATCTGGCGCTCGAACATTTTCGCGGTTTTATCGAAGCCGAGCAGGTCGTAGAGCGCGTCGTAAAGCGGCCGCAAATACGGATCCACTTTCTGCGCGAGATCTCCCGGCAGGAAACCCAGCCGCTCGCCGGCTTCCACTGCCGGACGCGTCAGCACAATCCGCTTGACCTGATCGCGTTCAAGCGAATCCACCGCACACGCCACCGCCAGATACGTCTTGCCCGTACCCGCCGGGCCGATGCCAAACGTCACGTCGTGCGCAATGATCTGCTTCAGGTATTCACGCTGCATGGGCGTGCGGCCGCGTAGATCGGCACGTCGCGTATACAGCTTCGGCCCCGGATCCTCTTCTTCGCCGAGGTCGATGGTCGCGCTGGGTTCGTCGAACGGATGATCGGGGTCGCCACGGAAACGCGGATCGACGGGCTCGGAATTCAGGTTATTCGATGGCTTATTGGCATTCAACCCGCGCCGCGCCGCGTTGCGCGCTTCGACCAGCGCAAGCTGGATATCGTCGACCGACAACGTGTCCTTGGCGCGATTGTAGAAGTTCTCGAGCGCCGCCAGCGCAACCTTTGCGCCGCGCCCGCGGATGGTGATCTTGTGTCCGCGACGCGTCAGCGTCACGTCGAGCGCCTGCTCGATCTGCCGCAAATTTTCGTCGAGCGGGCCACACAGGTTGGCGAGCCGCGCGTTGTCGTCGCGCGGAGCGGTGAATTCCAAATGCTGCTGAGCGGTCTTCAAGGCGAGAGTCGGGTTCCTGTCGAAGCTGCGGTTTAGTGAGTTGTCGCGGGCGTCATGATCAGTTCGCCGCGCAACGAGTGCGGATACGCCACGTTGATTTCCACATCGACCATCTGGCCGATCAGCCGCTTGTGCGACGAGATGGGCGCCGGGAAATTCACCACGCGATTATTCTCCGTGCGACCGGCGAGTTCGCTCGGGTCCTTGCGCGACGGGCCTTCCACCAGAATGCGTTGCACCGAACCCAGCATGGAGTTGCTGATCTTCGCCACGTTCGCCTCAATGGTCGCCTGCAAATGTTGCAGACGCTTGAGCTTCACTTCGCGCGGGGTGTCGTCGTGCAAGTTTGCAGCGGGCGTGCCGGGACGCGGGCTGTAGATGAACGAGAAACTGGTGTCGTAACTCATTTCGTCGATGAGCTTCATCATCTTCTGGAAGTCATCTTCCGTCTCGCCCGGGAAGCCGACAATCATGTCCGTGGACAGTGACAGATCCGGACGGATCGCGCGCAATTTACGGATCACGGATTTGTATTCAAGCACCGTATAACCGCGCTTCATGGCCATCAGGATGCGGTCGGAACCGTGCTGCACGGGCAAGTGCAAGTGGCTCACGAGCTTGGGCACTTTCGCGTACGTATCAATCAGGCGCTGCGTGAATTCCTTCGGATGCGACGTGGTATAGCGAATCCGTTCAATACCCGGAATCTCCGCGACGTATTCAATCAATGTAGCGAAATCCGCGATGTCAGTGGAATGCTGTGTCACTGGTCCGCGATACGCATTCACGTTCTGGCCGAGCATGGTGACTTCGCGCACGCCCTGGTCGGCGAGACCGGCGATTTCGGTCAGCACGTCATCCAGCGGACGCGATACCTCCTCGCCGCGCGTGTAGGGCACCACGCAATAGCTGCAGTACTTGCTGCAACCTTCCATGATCGATACAAACGCGGTCGGGCCATCGACGCGAGCCGGCGGCAGATGATCGAACTTTTCGATTTCCGGAAACGAGATATCGACTTGCGCGCGGCCGCTGGAACGCCGTTTCGCAATCATTTCCGGCAGACGATGCAAAGTCTGCGGGCCGAACACCAGGTCCACGTACGGCGCGCGCGACACAATTGCCGCGCCTTCCTGGCTCGCCACGCAACCGCCTACGCCAATGATCAAGTTCGGGTTCGCTTCCTTCAGCTCGCGCACGCGGCCGAGATCGGAGAAAACCTTTTCCTGCGCTTTTTCGCGCACCGAACACGTGTTGAAGAGAATGACGTCCGCGTCTTCAGGCGTGAACGTTTGGGTGAGGCCATTAGCTGCTCCGAGCACGTCGACCATTTTGTCGGAGTCGTACTCGTTCATCTGGCAGCCAAAGGTCTTTACATACACTTTCTTGGTCATGAATTTCGCCGGTCGCAGTGATTAGTCTGGGGGCGCAGTATTTAATGCGTTGAAGGGACCTGCTTGTTTCGTTTCGTCGGCGCTGCTTTGGCGTTGAACCACGCTTTTAGCGCTGCTTTAGGCAAATTTCGCCTGAAATGGCCGAAATTTGCACGATGCGACACTCGACGGTTAGCTCGATATTATAGCGTCCGCTCGACTTCGTGACCCTGCTGGCCGGGCGGGTAAGCCCCGGGCGGGTAAGCCAGGTCGCCGAGCAATTCCGCCGTCGCGCGGTCGAAGCGTTCAATCAGGAAGTCCAGGAGCACGCGCACCCGCGGCGCCATATACCGGTTGCAGTGATACACAGCGTGGACGGCCGCCTCGTTTGAACACCAGTCTGCCAGCAAAATTTTCAGCGCGCCGGAGTGGACATCGGCGGCTATATCCCAGATCGATTTGTGCGCAATGCCTTGGCCGGCCAGCGCCCATGCGCGGGTCAGGGCGCCGTCGTTGGTTTCCCAGGCGTCTTCGAGCGGCACGGTGTGGGTGAAACGATCGTCACCGCGGACGAACTGGAACTCGTTGAACGTCGCCGTCGATGTCACCAGCACCGTGAACGTGTGCGTGGCGAGTTCGGCGGGCGTTTTCGGTTCGCCGTGCCGCACCAGGTATTCCGGCGATGCGCATAGCACACGCCGGTTCGGCGCCAGCCGACGGGCAATCAGATTGCCCTCCGACGGCCGGTTGAAGCGGATCGCCAGATCAATATCTTCCAGCAGTAGATT
>NZ_JAQGMM010000446.1 GCF_028292365.1 Caballeronia sp. | reverse complement strand
ATAGGTCGGGGCGGCTGTCTGACGGTATGGTCCAGATGAATCGCGCGACTTTTACGGCACTGTCAATGACGACGACCTCTTATAACTGTCAACTGCCGAAAGAGGTCGTTTGGCGTATGCCGGGGCGGGAAATTTTCCAGGTGGAGAGACGGGTGCTTGTCGCGGACGACGATATATCGTCATCAAATGCGATCGTGCTTGCGCTCCAGGACGCCGGATTTTTTGCACGCGCTGCATATACCGGGATTGATACCGTACATGCAGCTAAGGCCTTCGCACCCGGCGTGGTACTGGTTGACCTACTAATGCCGCTGGGAGACGGATGGGAAGTTGCGGATGCACTGCGAGCGAAGCCTGACCCGCCAATGCTGATCGCTCACACGAGCGTTTCGACATATCCAGAATTGGTAAGGTGCCAACAAGCAGGCTTCGACGCGTATTTTGCGAAACCGTGTGATCTCGACCGGTTAATTGAACTGCTAAACGCATGCTTTTCTCAGTAACCGCCGTCTAACCGGGAACTTCCCATAGGGCCACCTTGCTGTCGGGGCAGACGCAGACTCGCTTCTTTGCGCAGGGGCGGCCATGGACTTCGCAAGTACGTCGATGCCGTTGCTGAGTGTGCAATCGCGCCCGCTGGACCGGTAATCCTCACAACCGGTGCTACGGATCGCACGACAACGCCCTTCCTTCACCGCCGTCCGGCTTTGGATGGAGGTCTCCCAGTCACGCAGACGTCAACATGTGTTGAACCATGGGCGATAGGATATAACCCCGCGCGACCGTTCGGCCGTCCGCGTTCGGTCGATGAGCAGTCTTATATTCCTTCGTCATGTGATGGGAACGGCCGTTGCTTACTCAGCTATGGCTCACGCGCCGCAATGCTGCGCGAGGGCGTGTAGGCCGTTCACCACCATCAAACGTTCGAGGTGCACAGATGAAAGCGCTCGTATGGCAAGGCAAGAAGGACATTCGTTATGAGACGGTTCCCGACCCGCAGATCGAGCAACCTCGTGATGCGATCATCAAGATGTCGTGCTGTGCAATCTGCGGCTCTGACCTTCATCTATTCGACGGCTTTATGCCCGGCATGGAGAGTGGCGACATCATGGGCCACGAGTTCATGGGAGAGGTGGTTGAAGTCGGCAAGGAAAATACCGCGCTGAAAGTCGGCGACCGCGTCGTCGTGCCCTTCACCATCATTTGCGGTGAGTGCGATCAGTGCAAACGTGGCAATTTTTCGGTTTGCGAACGTTCGAACCGCAATAAGGACGTCGCCGACAAGTTGTTCGGTCACACGACTGCAGGCCTCTTCGGTTACACCCATCTTACAGGAGGGTATCCAGGTGGCCAGGCCGAGTACGTCCGCGTGCCGTTTGCAGATAAGACGCACGTAAAAATCCCCGATGGGCTGACTGACGAGCAGGTGCTGTTCCTTGGAGATATTTTTCCAACCGGCTGGCAGGCAGCCGTACAGTGCGACATCGAACCTGAGGACACGGTCTGCATTTGGGGCGCGGGACCTGTGGGTCAAATGGCGATTCGCAGCGCAGTATTGCTTGGCGCGAAACAGGTAATCTCCATTGACAACATGCCTGAGCGGCTTGAGATGGCACGCGCGGGAGGCGCGATCACAATCAACTTCGATCACGAGAGTGTGCTCGATCGCCTGAAGGAGCTTACGCAGGACAAGGGACCGGAAAAATGTATAGACGCGGTGGGGATGGAGTCGCATGCGACGCGCTCGGCTGATGCGATGTATGACCGGCTCAAACAGGCCGTAATGCTTGAAAGCGACCGGCCGCACGTACTGCGGGAGATGATTTATGTGTGCCGTCCGGCCGGCATTTTATCGGTACCCGGGGTGTATGGAGGCCTTATCGATAAGTTGCCGTTCGGTGCGTCGATGAACAAGGGCCTGACCTGGCGCATGGGTCAGACTCACGTGAACCGCTGGACCGACGATCTGCTAAGACGCATTCAGGAAGGCCAGATCGATCCCTCATTTGTGATCACGCACAAGGTCTCGCTTGCCGATGGTCCGGGCATGTACCAGACGTTTCGTGACAAGGTAGATGGTTGCATTAAGGTCGTCATGAAGCCGTAGGAAAACAGTGTCTTAGTCAATCTTGAGGAGGTGACAAATGGACATGAAAGTACAATCGCGCAGCGAGGAGGGCCACGACAACGTTCCGACGCCTCAGCGGGTTGCGCGTGGACTCGGCTGGTTTAGCATTGCCTTGGGCTTCGCGGAGGTCATCGCGCCGCGCACTGCATTGCGCATGGCTGGTGTGAGCGGCGAACCCGGACTCGTCCGCCTCTACGGATTGCGGGAAATTGTGTGCGGGACCGGGATTCTTCTGTCATCCAGGCCCGCGCCCTTTCTATGGGGGCGCATCGCGGGAGACGGGCTCGACATAGCATCACTTGCGGCCGGTGCGCGGTCAGCGCGCAAGCGCAATGCAGGACGAGCAGTGGGGAATATCTTGACGCTTGCCGGCATCACCGCACTCGATGTTTACGCGGCTGCCGCAAATGCGCGCGGGGGGTCGCCGCGTTCCAGGAGCGGCGACGAGCCGCGCAGGGACTACAGCACGTGTCGCGGCTTCCCTCGTGCGCCGGACGAGATGCGTGGTGCTGCACTGGCTGATTTCGTAATCGCACGGGACATGGCCACACCAAAGGCATTGCAGTCGTACACGCGAATGGGGCCGCGTCGCTAGCCATCGATAAGTTTTGAAATCACGATTGATGGCTGTCGCTGGGCCAAAACAGGACGGCTAGAAGCCGGTACATGTGATGTCTTAGAAGGGTAGTTCCATTAGCCACCCTAAGCGACTACGTGGCTGGGCTCGGGACTTCCTCATTTGCGTGACAGACCGGTCATAACCTTGGGGCGACACTGCCCAACGGAGCACATCATGCGAATCGAAACGTCATTTCTGTTTGACCTGGACGGCACTTTGGTCGACAGCGTCTATCAGCACGTCCTTGCGTGGAAGGAGGCCCTCGATGCGGAGGGCATCGATTTGTCGGTCTGGCGGATTCATCGAAAGATTGGCATGAGCGGAGGACTGTTTATGAACCAACTTCTGCGGGAGACGCTCGGCGAGATTAGTCCGGACCGCGTCGAACGCCTGGTCTGCGCGCACGCCAATGCCTACCGACGCCTGGGAGGACAGATTGGTGCGTTGCCCGGCGCACGCGAATTGCTCGCCGCCTTGACGGCAGCCGGCACACGCTGGGCGATCGCAACCAGCGGTCGGATGGAAACGGCAGGAGCGAACCTGGCGGCGCTCGGCGTCGATCCCGCGACGGTCGCGGTCGTCACCCGCGACGACGTGAAACATGCGAAACCAGATCCGGATTTGTTTATCGCAGCGGCAGAGAGGCTTCGCGTCCCGATAGAGGACTCTGTCGTTGTAGGCGACAGTATTTGGGACATGCTGGCCGCGCGTCGGTGCCGTGCGCTCGGCGTCGGCTTGCTGTCGGGCGGATATGGGGCGGATGAGCTGGAGCGCGCGGGCGCCCTGCGGGTCTACGAAGACCCGGCGAACCTTCTACTGCACCTTGACGAAGTGGCGGCTAGGCCTTGAAAAGGTACTTGCCCCGCGGCTATGCAATGTGAAATGGCTGTGTCGTTCGCACCCGCGCACACCCAACGTCGACCATCGCTGCCGCATCTCGGCTTGCGCGTCTGGAGCAAGGAGCTTTGGCGACTAGGATCGCGCACTTCTGGCAGTACACCGCGCGACGCGGGAGGTTTAGCAAACGAACGAAAAGAACATGCGTGTCTGCTCGGGATATCGATTGCTGCGACGATCTCAATGACCCCGTTCAAGAGGTACGACGTGAAAGCCACTATCATCTCCCACGCTCAGGCGGAAAAAGACTCTCCCGAAATCCACCGATCTCGATTTCTATTCAAAACTCGTCGCTGCCGTTAAAGAGTGTTTCAGACGGAGCCAGTTAAAAGCGCTGATTCGCAGTCGCTACGAATTTGCTTCGGACGCCGGCGACCAGCATGTGCTTCTCTTGAACCGCTAGAAGGCGCCTGCTGCTAGGGGTCTATCCCCTCGCTCTTGCCACAATCACC
>NZ_JAQGMM010000467.1 GCF_028292365.1 Caballeronia sp. | reverse complement strand
AGCGAAGGATGTGTGAAACCCTCCTTCTCACGAATCCTGACATGAACACGCTTCGCCACCAGTGCTCTCGGGCAAGCACGAGTTGCCAAGGCGCCCGCACGGCCCCATGCCTCTCTACCGCTTCACTTCTTCGGTTGGCTCGTGGTCCGCGCGATTGTTTTGCAGGTTGCACGCTCGAGCCGAAATCCGAACGGCTCAGGTTGGTTTCATCTCGTTCAGGATCTTGGTTGCCGCAATCGGAATGCGAGTGTCATCCCATTGCGCAAGCCACTGCACTTCCTTCGTCGTGAAAAAACCAGGCTGGTTGCGCAATGCAAACTGCAGCGAATCCACTATGTGATCGCGGATGATCTGGGGCGAATCTTCGTTGGTAACGATCGCGTGAAGGGCTTCAAGTGCGCTCATGGTTCAGGGACCAGGATGATAGGTTGGCAAAAATGCTGGTAAACCATAACCCGATAAAAATCCAAAAAACAATTCAATTCAACGCTTTTTTAAGCCGTTTCTAAGCCCTTAGTGTTTTTACGTAGACGCATCGCAACAATCTCCGCCCGCACAACCCCCATTGATGTTCAAAGCGATTTAATCGACGGCATGCTGCGCTGCACCGTTTGGGTTTCGCTTCATTTTCTTGACTTGTCTCCACGCGGCTGCTGTACTAAATAAAGTCAATTGATTTAGTCGGCGAACGCGTCCGGTGCGCTTCCTCTCGAAGCGGCGGGCGAATAAAAACCTATGGAGCGAGACATGAAAAATCTTCGACGTGCTGTCGCACGTGCGTCCTTCCTCGGACTTGCAGTTGCGTCGCTGGTGAGCTCAGGCGCGGCAATGGCGGCTGACCAGGTCGCGATCGGCCTGATCACCAAGACCGATACCAATCCATTCTTCGTCAAGATGAAACAGGGCGCCGAAGAAGCCGCCACGAAAGGCGGGGTCAAACTGATCACGGCAGCCGGCAAGTTCGACGGCGACAACGCCACCCAGGTGACCGCAGTCGAGAACATGATGACGGCCGGTGTGAAAGCCATCCTCATCACGCCGAGCGATACCAAGGCCATTGTTCCAACGCTCAAGAAAGCGCGCGCGGCGGGCATCCTCGTGATCGCACTCGACACGCCGACCGATCCCCAAGACGCCACCGACGCGCTGTTCGCCACCGATAACTTCAAGGCCGGCGTACTGATCGGCGAATACGCAAAAGCTGCGTTCGCCGGCAAGCCGGCGAAGATCGCCACGCTCGACCTCGCGCCCGGCGTGACCGTCGGCGTTCTGCGTCATAACGGCTTCCTGCAGGGCTTCGGCGTGAAAGAGGGCGACCCATCAGTGGTCTGCAGCCAGGACACTCGCGGGGACCAGTCGAAAGGCCAGACAGCGATGGAAAACTGCCTGCAGAAGGTGCCTGATATCAACCTGGTTTATACGATCAACGAACCGGCGGCGGCCGGTGCGTATCGCGCGCTCAAAGCAGCGGGCAAGGATAAGGACGTGATGATCGTGTCCATCGACGGAGGTTGTGAAGGCGTGCGCAACGTGAAGGCCGGCAGCTTCGCCGCCACCTCGCAGCAATACCCGCTCGTGATGGCAGCGCAGGGCGTGCAGGCGGGAATCGAATACGCGAAGACGGGCAAGAAGGCGAGCGGCTATCACGACACGGGCGTCACGCTTATCACCGACAAACCCGTGTCCGGCGTCACGGCCAAGGACACGAAGTTCGGCCTGGAAAACTGCTGGGGCAACAAGTAAGCCGTCGCGCCGTATCCGTATTTGAACCCCGCATGTGAACCCGCATGTGAACGCATGGCCCGGACTTGAGCCTCAAGGCATTTTCCTCAAGGAATTTCAAGCCCGGGCCGCACGAGCGGCGCATTTTTTCGATGTTGCTGTCGAGGTCCCAGTCATGACGCAATCCACCTCTCCCACGGCCGGCCGCGCGACGGTCTCTGATCGTCTGCCGTCGCTTGCCGATATCGGTCCGTTAGCGGCGCTTGTGATCGCGTGCGCTTTCTTTATCTGGCAAAGCAACCGGTTTTTATCGATACAAAATCTCTCGCTGATTCTTCAGCAGACCATGGTCGTGGCGGTGATCGCGATCGGCCAGACGCTGATCGTGCTGACCGGCGGAATCGATTTGTCGTGCGGCATGCTGATGGCATTCGGCTCTATTGTGATGACGAAGTTCGCCGTCACCATGGGCGTGCCGCCTGTGCTCGCCATCATTTGCGGCGTGGCCGCCAGCACATTGTTCGGATTGCTGAACGGTACGCTGATCACGAAGATCAAGTTGCCCGCGTTTATCGTCACGCTCGGGACGCTCAACATAGCGTTCGCCCTCACGCAGGTGTACTCGAATGCCGAGAGCATCTCGAACCTGCCGGACGCCATGATGTTCTTCGGCAACACCTTCCATCTCGGCGGCGCGGAGGTCACGTATGGCACCGTGCTGACCCTGCTGATGTATCTCGTGGTGTGGTTCGTGTTGCGCGATACGGTGCCCGGGCGCCATCTCTATGCGCTCGGCAATAACGCGGAAGCTGCGCGCCTGATGGGACTTTCTTCGCAGAAGATCCTGATCACCGTCTACACGCTCGCGGGCTTTTTCTACGGCATCGCAGCGTTATTGTCGGTGGCGCGAACCGGTGTGGGCGATCCACAGGCGGGCCAGACCGAGAATCTCGACAGCATCACGGCCGTCGTGCTCGGCGGCACCAGTCTGTTCGGCGGACGCGGTACGATTGTCGGGACCTTGCTGGGCGCGTTGATTGTCGGCGTGTTTCGAAACGGCCTGACGCTGATTGGCGTGTCGTCGGTTTATCAGATTCTGATCACCGGCATCCTGGTGATTCTCGCGGTCGCCGCCGATAAACTCGCGCGTCCCCGCGCCTGAGGAGCCAAGCTCATGAACGACACAATCAAACCCGTTCTGGAAGCACGCGGCGTCATCAAGCGCTATGGTTCCGTGACCGCACTCGACGGCGTCGATTTTGAACTGATGCCCGGCGAGATCATGGCGGTGATCGGCGATAACGGCGCGGGCAAGTCGTCGCTGATCAAGGCGCTGTCCGGCGCGCTCGTGCCCGACGAAGGCGAGATCCTGCTGGATGGAAAACCCGTGCATTTTCGCAGTCCGCTCGATGCACGCTCGCAAGGTATTGAAACCGTCTACCAGGACCTGGCAGTCGCGCCGGCAATGAGCATCGCGGAGAACCTGTTTCTTGGGCGTGAGCTAAGACGTCCCGGCATCCTCGGCTCCGTGTTCATGATGATCGACAAGCGGCGCATGTTGCAGGAAGCCATCGCGCACATGGAAGGTTTGCAGATCGGCATCCGTTCGATGAAGCAGGCTGTCGAGACACTGTCCGGCGGTCAGCGCCAGGGCGTGGCGGTGGCGCGCAGCGCGGCGTTCGCACGGCATGTGGTGATCCTCGATGAACCGACCGCCGCGCTCGGCGTGAAGGAATCGAACATGGTGCTGGAGTTGATCCGGCGCGTGCGTGATCGCGGGCTACCCGTGATTCTCATCAGTCACAACATGCCGCATGTGTTCGAGATCGCTGACCGCATTCATATCCAGCGGCTTGGCCGACGCGCGGCGCTCGTCAAGACGAAAGACATCCATATGTCGGAGGCTGTGGCCATCATGACCGGTGCAAAGCAGGCCGACGTGCAGGCGATCGCCTGATCCCCTATGACGCCTTCAATGTCCGCAAGCACGGCATCGCCGAAGCCGGCCGGCATGCGGCAGATGAACGAGCGCATCGTGCTTCAGGCGGTGCGTGTCCACGGTCCATGCCCCAAGTCCGAGATCGCGCGACTGACGCATCTGAGCACGCAGACTACGTCGCTGATCGTTGATCGTTTGATCGACGACGGCTTGCTCGCCCGGGAAGCCAGGACGCGCGTGCAGGGGCGCATGGGGCAGCCGTCGGTGCCGATCTCGCTGCGAGCAGATGGCGCGTTTTCCATCGGCGTGAAAGTGGGGCGCCGAAGTCTCGATGTGCTGACCATGGATTTCGCGGGTCAGGTACACGCGCGTGATGTGATCGAGTATGCGTATCCCGATCCGCGCACGGTGTTCGCTTTGCTCAGCAAGAAGATCGACCAGATGATGGCCGCACTCGGCAAAAACGCTGCAAAGGTAGTTGGAATCGGCGTGGCGGCGCCGCTATGGCTTGGCGGCTGGCGCAATTTCTTCGATACCCCGCCGGACGTTTTCGCGGCGTGGAACGAGATCGATATCTGCGCGCGGGTCCAGGCGCTGACCACGTTGCCGGTGGAGTTCGCGAAGGATACGACCGCGGCCTGCGCCGCTGAATTGCTGATGGGGCAAGGGCGCGGATTGGGCGACTTTTTGTATGTGTTTATCGGCACGTTCATCGGCGGCGGGCTGGTCATCGATGGACGGCTGCATGCCGGGCCCAAGGGCAATGCTGGCGCTATCGGGTCGTTTCCGCTGATGAGCGAAGGCACGCCGCAGTTGCTCAATGTAGCGTCGGTTTATGTGCTGGAAAAGCGCTTCACCGATGCCGGTTTTCCCGCCGCCGCCGCTCACGATCAACGTGCGCTGTCGCCGGAATTATGGCCTCTATGCGAGGCGTGGCTCGATGCCGCTTGCCCGGCGCTCGCGACAGCCATTGCAACGGCGGCGGCGCTGGTCGACGTCGACGCGATCGTGATCGACGGTGAACTGGATCGCCAGTTGTTGCGGGAAGTATTAAGCCGGACCCATACCGCGCTCGACGCTTTCGACTGGCAAGGAATGGTGCGGCCCAGACTGGTTGAAGGGGAGATTGGCGCCGATGCCCGCGCGATGGGCGGTGCAATCCTGCCGTTGTACGCGCACTTCGCACCCCGGCATGTGTTGTTCCTGAAGTCGGGGATGAGCGCGTGATTAATCGCGCCTCAAATCTTTAATCGCGGCTTGCTTCGATCAGGGCTTTAAGCTTGGCGCGCTCCTCCGCCACACCTTGCGGCGTTTGCGGCCAGTCGAGAATAACGCCGCTGTTCGTGGCTTCACGCGTGAGGGTGGCGTAACGCGATTTGCTGATCCTGTCTTCTTTCATCGACTCGCTGAGCTCGTGCTTGATGCTCTGCGGCAGTTGCGGATAGGCCTCGGCGAGAGACGCGTATTGGCGCGCGTCGATCTCGGTTGATTCCGTGGTGATCGCCCATGACGCAACGAGTACGATCGCCACGAACGGGACCAGGGTATATCGCAGGAAAAATTGGATTGGCTTCATGGTCGCGGCTGGGTTGCATCTGATTCAGCAGCCGTTATTGTAGAGTGTCGCGGTTTTTTCCATGCTTCGTACCGCCGCCGACGAGACGAAAAAGGCTGTTCCAACCTTCGTTGAAACAGCCCCTTCCGTTCAACCCGACAAGCTCATAGGTATAAATCGGGTCTCACAGGTTTCAAGCCCGGCGGCGCACGACCAGCCCCCAGACAAATAGCAGGACGATAGCGCCGACCACCGAGGCGATCCACCCCGCAGCCTGTCCTTCGTGATACCAGCCGAGCGCACGGCCGACGTAGCCTGCCACCAGTGAGCCGACAATGCCCAGCACGATGGTCATGATCCAGCCCATGCTGTCGTCGCCGGGTTTGATCGCTCGCGCAATCAGACCGATGATGCCGCCGATGATAATGGTGCCAATAAGTGAAAGCATGAAGATTCCTCCAAAAGTGTTGGCGAAAGTTGGCGAAACGCCCGGGATATCCGGGCGCACGCCGGCGCACATGCGCGCGACACGCTTGCAACAAAAACGGCAGGCGGCGTGCAATGTGCCCGTCGAGTAGACCGATCGGCCAGCGTGTGGGCATTTTCGACGATGCCGCGGCTTCTTGCAGGTTAAAATTCGTCGCTTAGGCACTCTGCAACACCCGCGTGCTCCCACACTGTTTCATGCAACTCGAGCTTCTTATTCCCATGACCGATTCAGACTCTGATCTCCAACCTGCCGAAGACACCGCGATCCACGAAGCCCGCCTATGGCGCGACGACGGCTGGACCGCAAAGGTGATCAAGAACGAAGATGACGACGGCTGGGCGGTCGAGATGATCAAGGACGGCGAAGCAGAACCGGCGCTAACCGGTCCCTGGACCATGGGCCGCGACAAAAAGAACCCCAAGCCGCTCGATCCGAACGCGTTCCGTACGCTGATCAAGACGGCATCCGAAGTATTGCGCCGGCACGAGCAACAGCTTCACGCCATGCTCCACAAGGATTTTACGGTTCGCGCGGACGGCGAGGATGTGACGGTGTCACTGGATATCGTGCCCAATGAGGACGATCCCTACGCAGACCTGAAGGCGCTCGACTCGTTCGGCGCGCTGCTTGCCCACGTGCGGGTGTCCGCGGGATTCAAGCTCAGCAAGACGAGCGCTCAAGCCTGGGTGGACAACGACTTCCGTAAGCCTGACTGATTGCGGCGCGCGTTGACATTGACATTAAGCGACTGAACGCCTGAGCGGCTGGCAGGCAGGTTCAATAAACGCCGGCTACACCTTCCGGCCGATGTTTGAAGCGGCGATGCACCCAGTAGTATTGTTCCGGAAAACGCACTATTTGCGATTCGAGGAACTCGTTCATCCGGCGTGCATCGGTCTCATCACTTGCCGAGGGAAAGTCCGCTAGAGGCTCGAAGATCGTCATCTTGTAGCCCTTGTAATCGGGCAGCACTTCGGTCACGAACGGCACCACGCGTGCCCCCCCAAGCCGCGCCAGCCGTGACACGGAGGTCAACGTGCAGGCTTGTACGCCGAAGAACGGCACGAATACCGAATTTTCGATTCCATGATCCATGTCGGCAGCCAGCATGACGGAGCCGCCTTTGCGCAGCAGTTTCAGAATGCGGCGGGCGCTGTCGGCGCGCATCACCATGTCGGCGCCAAAACGGCCTCGTTGTTCTACGGCTAGCGTGTTGAGCCGCTTGCTGGACATCGGCGTGTAAAGCGCGGTAATGGGCAGCTTCATGGAGTACAGCATGCAGCCCACTTCAATGGCGACGAAGTGAAAACCCATGAAAATGGTGGGCGGTGCGTTTTCGTCGTCGAGATCGATACGGCTTTCGAGCTGCACGAGTTTTTCGATAGCGCGAGCCGAACCGAACCACTGCACGCCGCGCTCTACATAACTGCGTACGACGTGACGAAAATGCGAGCGTCCGAGCAATTCGTATTCGGCGGCGGTCTTTCCGGGAAAGCACAATTGCAGATTGACCTGCACAATATGTTTTCGACGGCTCGGAATGGAATAAAGCAGTGCACCGAGGCCGCTGCCGAATCGCGCGACCAGACCGTAAGGCAGGCGAGCGAGTGCGCGGAGCAGCGCTACGACGAGCGCGAAACCGATGTTATTCAAACTTGCCCCTTGAAACGGGCGGCGAAATACGTATGACGGGCGCCGGGTGAATTTAAACTTCGACGATCGGCATGCGGCCGGATGTCGAAGAGGAGTAACGGCGAAACCCAAGCGCGGCGAGAGTGATTAATCCGAGTGATTAACCCGTCAGCCGGGGAACCAGGAGGCGAAAAAGCCGCGGAACAGGCCTGTTCCGGAGTACGTCCGACGCTGCCGGAATATCGAGCGTCGCGGGTAATTCGCGAATCTGCGCGAAGGTAAAAGTCGAAAGTGTCGCCATGATCGCACACACGGACTCCGGCATACAGTTCGGCGTAACTACAGAGTCTTACATTCGCGTATCACAGCGTCGCAAGCAGCACGATCGTGCGATTTCATTTGACCGCGACGCACACAGCGTCGCCTGCAACGGGAGACAAGTTTATGCACTTTCTATTGATGTACGAACTGAGCGCCGATTATCTCGAACGCCGGACAGCGTTTCGTGATCGCCATCTGACGGCGGCGTGGGCATCGGCGGGGCGTGGGGAATTGTTGCTGGGCGGGACGCTGGAGGCACCCGTCGACCGGGCGATGCTGCTGTTCGAGGCGGATTCCTCCGCCGTGGTGGAGGCGTTCGCACGGGCCGATCCATATGTGACCGAGGGGTTGGTCACGCGCTGGGAGGTGCGCAAGTGGAATACGGTGGCGGGCGAGGGGGCCGCCCAGCCGGTCAGGCCGACGTGAGCGCCCGTGCTCGGGTAGAAGTCATGCGGCCCTTCATGACTCGCTGGTGGATTCTTCATGCGCGTCCTCGTCGCGGGCTGCAGCAGGCCTTAACGCCTCAGCCCTCGCGGAAGCGGGAGCCGCAACCGGGCGGCGAGCCGTGCGGAACAGGCGCGTGAGCGTATCGTCCATTTCCTGCGAGCGCTCGAACAATTCCGCGAGCCAGTCCACGAACGCGCTAACCCTCGGCGCGGCTTGCCGGCTCTTGACGAATGCCACCGATACATTCATCGGCATCGACTTCCATTGCGGCAGCACTTCGCGCAGTTGCCCGGAACGCAGGTACGGTAACGCGGCAATGCGTGGCGGCTGAATCAGCCCGAGCCCTTGCAGGCCGCACGCGAGATACGCGTGCTCGTCGGTGACCTGAACAAAACCAGCCATTTTCACGGTCACCGCTTCGCCATCCACCTCGAAGTCGAAATCACACGGCCGGCCCGTGCGCGGCGACACGCAATTCACCGCGATGTGCTGCGCGAGTTCGTCGAGGGTCTTCGGCGTGCCGTGCGCTTCCAGATACGCGGGCGTCGCACACGTCACGTGCTCAAAGCTGCCGAGGCGCCGCGCGATCAGCCCGGAATCGGGTAATTCGCCAAGCTGCACGCTGCAATCCACGCCTTCGCCAACCAGATCGACGGCGCGATTGCAGATGCCGATCGACAACTCGATATGCGGATAACGCGCATGGAAATCGGGCAGCGCGGGCACGACCAGTGCGGTGGCGACGGTATCGGGCAACTCGATGCGCAGGCGGCCGCGCAGACGCTCGTCGCGGCCGTGAAAGCCCGCTTCCAGATCGTCGATATCCGCGAGAATGCGCACGCAGCGCTCGTAACACTCGGCCCCTTCGGCCGTTAGATTGAGACGCCGCGTGGTGCGTGCGAGCAGTTGCACGCCGAGCAGTGCCTCGAGTTGTTGAATGGTCGTCGAGACGCTTGCACGCGGCATGCCGAGAGATTCGGCGGCGCGTGAGAAGCTGTTGGTATCGACGACGCGGATGAAAACACGCATAGCATGAACGCGATCGGTCACGGGAGTTTTCCTGTAGAAGCGATGATGCGATGACCGGCGGGCACCTTCAGTTGATGCAGAAGGAATGCCGGCAAGGTTCACACTTTAGGCATCAGGACGGTTCACGTGAATACACAAAAGTCGCAGATTCTTGCCTGCTTCTCCGGCTAGAGCGTGGGGAACTCGCCGCGCAAACGGCCGCTGTCCGCGCCACCAATGGCGCTTGCGCTGCTTGCGCTACCTCCAATCGCCCTGCTCACCAGTCCGCTCATGTCAGCACCGGACGGCGCTTGATAGAGCCGCAGGCCCATCTCCGGCAGGATAGCCAGCAGATGGTCGAACACATCGCCCTGGATGCGTTCGTATTGTGTCCATGCAGTGACGGCGGTGAAACAATACACCTCGACCGGAATGCCTTCCGATTGCGGTTCCATCATTCGCACCATCATCGCCATGTCCTGCCTGATCTCCGGATGCCGCTGCAGATACGCGAGTCCATACGCGCGGAAGGTGCCGATATTCGTCAGCCGCCGCCGGTTCGCCGGCTCGCTCGCGAGCTCACCGAGATTCTTGTTCGCCTGGTCGACTTCGAGCTGCTTTTCTTCCAGGTAGTCGTGCAGCAAGCGGAATTGCTTGAGTCGCGCGGTTTCTTCATGGGTGAGAAAACGCACACATGTGGCATCTATTCTTAGGGTGCGCTTGATGCGCCGGCCGCCCGATTCGAACATCTGCCGATAGTTTCTATAGCTCTCGGAGAACAGCTTGTAGGTGGGCACGGTAGTCACCGTGTTGTCCCAGTTCTGCACCTTCACGGTATGCAGTGCGATGTCTTTCACGAAACCATCAGCGTTGGATTGCGGCATCTCGATCCAGTCGCCTATGCGCAACATGTCATTCGATGTCAGCTGCGTGCTGGCCACCAGCGACAACAATGTGTCCTTGAAGACGAGCAACAATACGGCCGACAACGCGCCGAGCCCGGACAGCATCCAGAGCGGCGAGCGGTCGATCACAATCGACAGCACCAGCACGCCGCATATCAACGCGAGCGCGAGCTTGCCGATCTGGATGTAGCCTTTGATTGAACGTGTCTGCGCCTGCATGCTGGCCGCGTAGACGTCTTGCCATGCGCTGAGCGCGCCGCCCATCGCGAAGAAGACGCAGACCCACGCGCCCGCATGCGCGAGCCGCTCGATCACGTTCGCCATGTGGCCAATGTACGGCACCTCGCCGATGCCGATTGCGACCGCCGCGAATGGCACGGCGTACCAAAGCTGGTGATACGCGCGATGCCGGGCGAGCGACTTGTCCCACGCTTCGCGCTCGGTCAGCACGAGCAGACGGTGCGCGAAATACAGCACGATGCGCGCGACCACCCACTGCGCGAACAGCGCGGCCAGCACGAGCATCAGCATGCCGAGCGCGAATTGCGCCCAGTGGTGGGTGGGGTAGTGCTGCTGCACGGTGTCTGCAACAGTGTCTATCAGATCGTCCAGATTCAAATTCATACGGGCAGCGTGGGACCTAAAAGGGCGAACTTGGTTACGACAAACGAAGCGATCCGTATTGTGCATGAAAGGCGGCGTCGTGCTTTCTCGCTTTACCGGTTTCTTGCTTTCTCGCTTTCTATGCCGGGTTCCTGATGCGCTCCATTATGATTACGGCTTCATGCATTCCCGCGCGCGAGCGCAACGCTCATGCGAACCGTCAAGCTGGAACATAACGACGACACCGTTCTCGATCCGGCTGATCCCCAACTGGTGATGCGCGGCTCATTGCTGCTGGATGGTCACGAATGCGGCGGCTGGGAACAACGGCGCGACGGCACCTGGATTGCGCGGCTTTCGGCGTCCGGCGAGACAGTCGTCGCGGCAAGCCGTAACCAGCTCATCGAGCGCCTGACGCTCATTTCTCTCTGACCTTCATCCTTCGCTCATGTATCTGTCGATTCTGGCTGTAGGTATTGGCGGCGCGCTCGGTTCCCTGTTTCGATGGGTCCTCGGCCTGCGCCTGAACGCGTTGTTCCCCAATCTCCCGCTCGGGACGCTGGCTGCAAACGTCATCGCAGGCTATGTGATCGGCGTGGCGGTGGCGTGGTTCGCGCGTTTCCCCGGGGTATCGATGGAATGGCGCCTGTTCGTCATTACCGGCTTGATGGGCGGCCTGTCCACCTTCTCGACGTTCTCAGCCGAAGTCGTCGCGCATCTGCAGCAGGGGCGCTACGGCTGGGCCGCGGGCGAGATCGCGATCCACGTCACGGCGTCAGTTGTGATGACTATCCTGGGCATCGCGACGGTTTCGCTTACGCGCTGAAGACCACGTGTCTTCGTCGATGCCGCCCGTCATTCGGCGTTATGAAGCCGCGGATCTGGACGCGGTCGTCGGCGTTTTCCTGCGCTCGGTGCGCGAGGTGGTGTCGCGTGATTACGATGCGGCCCAGATCGCGGCGTGGGCGCAAGTGGACCGCGATGCGTGGTCGCGTCGCCGGCTTGACCGGCCTACCTGGGTCGCGTTGATCGACGGTGTGATTGCGGGTTTCGGCGATCTCCAAAGCGATGGGCATATCGATATGTTGTTCGTCGATCCGGCCTGCCAGCGCAGGGGCGTGGCGAGCGCGCTGCTTGATACGGTGGAACTCGCGGCGCGTGTGCAACGGCTCGCGGTCCTCGATACCGACGCGAGCATCACCGCGCGCCCGTTCTTCGAAAAGCATGCTTTCCAGGTCGTCCGCTCGCAAGTGATGGCATTGCGCGGCCAGCATTTGACGAACTTCCGGATGAAGAAACCAGTGCGTGCTGTATAGACAACCGGGCGAAAACACAGTTGATCGGTCCCTGAAAATACCGATTAGGTGTTTTCAGGCCTTGTTTTGGGGGATTTGTTTGTTTAGACTGGGCCGCAACTTGTATAGACAGGACTTGCGATGATCACATTGACCCCCGGCCACCTCACGCTGGCGCACCTGCGCCAGATCGCTCGCGGCTCCGACGCACTGACACTCGATCCGGCCAGCTTCGCGGCCATCGACGCTTCCGCGCAAACCGTCGCCGATATCGCTGCCAAGGGCGAGCCGGCCTACGGCATCAACACGGGTTTCGGCCGGCTGGCGAGCACCCACATTCCCGCCGATCAGCTCGAACTGTTGCAGCGCAACCTGGTGTTGTCGCATGCGGTGGGCGTGGGTGAGCCCATGTCGCGACCGGTCGTGCGTTTGTTGATCGCGTTGAAGGTATCGAGCCTGGGACGGGGGCATTCCGGCATCCGCCGCGAGGTCATTAACGCGCTGATCACGATTTTCAACGCCGACGTGCTTCCGGTAATCCCGGTGAAAGGTTCTGTCGGCGCATCGGGCGATCTGGCGCCGCTTGCGCATATGTCGACCGCGTTGCTGGGTATCGGCGAAGTCACCATCCGCGGTGAGCGTGCGAGCGCGCTGGACGGTCTGCGCGTGGCCGGCCTCGAACCGCTGACGCTGCAGGCCAAAGAAGGTCTCGCGCTGCTCAACGGCACGCAAGCTTCCACGGCGCTCGCTCTGTACAACATGTTCGCGATCGAGGATCTGTACCGCACGGGGCTGG
>NZ_JAQGMM010000459.1 GCF_028292365.1 Caballeronia sp. | reverse complement strand
CTATTGTCGAAGACTTGCAGACGACTGAGACATGGCAATAATTTGATCAGGTTTGCGCGAGATGTGACCCAGCGCTCGCGAATCTTGTTCTCTGGAATCGCGTGACCTTGGTTAGCGACGCGCAAGCGCACGCGTTCTATATGTTGTTCAATGGACGAAAGTCCGCAGAACAGTATGACGACATCGTGAGTATTTGCCGCGTTGGCGAGCATGTCGGGCAGGGTTCTGCCACCCAGGGTGGTTTCGAAAGCGTAGTTCTTGCCATCGGCGATAGCCGCTTCAAGTTGAGCGCGACCGGTCTCCCAGGCACGGCTGTTGGCTTCGGGGGGAGTCATGTTGAACTGCGCGGTTAACTCACGAGCAAAGCTGTCGGGGTTAAACCAGGTGAGGCCATAGTCGACCAACATGGCGCCGCCGACCGAGCTCTTACCGGCGCCGTTGACGCCGGCGAGGACGAAAATGAAAGGCCGCGCTGCCGTACCGCTTGCTGGCATCAGTAAGATGCACCGGCCTTGGGCCGTTTCTTCAGCACACCCTTCGCGTCGAGCAGCGCGTTGAGTTTCTGGCCGGCGTCAGGTTGTTGCAGCACGGCGAGGCGAGCGTTGAATCGGTTTGTCAGCTCATCCAGCGCGATTTGCTCCCGCGCCTTCAGCGCCTGAATCTCTTCCGTGAGCTGTTGGTACGTTCTGGCATCCAGTAGCACCATTTCCACCGCCGAGTGATTGGTGACGGCCACACTGCCTGACTGGTGGACGAGACGCACCATATCCGCCCACTTGTTTTTTACCTGGGAGGCGTTCTGGCGCGGCAGTTCCTGGATGTTGGGCAGTTCGGTGATCACGGTGTCGTTCCCTCAGATCTCAGTAGGGCAATTATGGCAATATTAGCCAATTTGTCAAATAGGCCCTTATTTTGAGCTCCAAGGCGGGTTTCAGCAAGACAACGCCTATAGCCGGCTCGACAATTATCTTACTGAGTTTGAAACAGGGCTCGCGCTGGCGTGACAATGGCCGCTGCTCTTACTTCGCGTTAGCCCGGCGAAACGACGCACCCGTATGTTCATCCGGCAGCTTTGCGCCGCGGTTGAACAACTTCTCGCGCAGGGTGCCATCGGCGTAAGCAGTCTTGTAGACGCCACGTGCTTGCAACTCGGGAATCACCAGGTCGATGAAGTCCTCGTAACTTTCGGGCGTCACAGTACGCGTCAGATTAAAACCGTCGACGCTGGCTTCATCCATCCACGATTCCAGCGCGTCAGCCACCTGAACCGGATCACCAACGATAGTCGTGAACCGCCCGCCGAGTTTCAACTGATCGAGCAGGCGCCGCACGGTCCAGCCGGACTGCCCGTCTGTCACGCGCTGCACCGACGACTCTATGCCGCGGCTCTTGTGACCGCCCGGCGGTGCGAGTTCGTCATCCAGATCGAACTTCGAATAATCGATACCACTGCCAGCCGCAAAGTGCGCCAGTCCCGCTTCGGCGCTCGCGTGGCTCGCGTACTCGGCGAACTTTTCCTCGGCTTCAGCCGTGGTGCGTCCCACCACGACCGTGACGCCCATGAATACCTTGAGACTTGCCGGGTCGCGGCCGGCCTCGGCCGCTTGCTTGCGTAATGCATCGACGAGTTTGCGCGTACTTTCCTTGCTCTGGCTCGATACGAATACGCACTCCGCGTGACGAATTGCAAACGCCTGCCCCCGTCCTGATGAACCCGCCTGGAACAACACGGGCGTGCGTTGCGGCGAAGGCTCGGACAAGTGATAACCCTCTACGTCGTAGTAGCGGCCGTGATGGTTGACCTTGTGGACCTTCTCCGGATTGGCGAACACGCGCGCGCTTCGATCGCGCACGACGGCGTCGTCTTCCCAACTGCCTTCCCAGAGCTTGTACGCGACGTCGAGGTATTCGTCGGCGCGGTCGTAGCGTTCGTCGTGGGCAATCTGCTCGGTGAGGCCCATCGCGCGCGCGGCGCTGTCGAGATAACCGGTGACGATGTTCCAGCCGATCCGCCCCTCGGTCAGATGGTCGAGCGTGGAAAAACGTCGTGCCAGAAGATAGGGCGCTTCGTAAGTCAGGTTCACCGTGACGCCGAAACCAAGATGTTGCGTGACGGCCGCCATGGCGGAAACCAGCATCAGGGGATCGTTGACGGGTAACTGTACGGATTCCTTCAGCGTCAGGTCGACCGACGCCTGATAAACGTCATACGCCCCGACGATATCCGCGATAAAAAGTCCGTCGAACAGTCCGCGTTCAAGCAACTTTGCAAGATCCGTCCAGTATGAAAGCTTTCGGTAATCTTGCGACTGGTCCCGCGGATGCGTCCACAAACCATGATTGATGTGGCCGACACAGTTCATGTTGAACGCGTTCAGGAGGATCTTTTTCTTGCTCATGGGAGTGGCGTGCGAAGGGGAGGCGAGAGAAGGGGAGCGAACGAAGACTACAAAACCGCTTATATGAAGCAGTTTTAGCAGCGTTTCGCCGATAAAGGCAGCCAGAATGCTTGCATAGCGCGAGGGCGTTGCAAACTATTGAATTAGCATTTGCATTCCATGTGGGATCCCGAAGAGCGGAAACGCCGACGCCGAGGAGCGCAAGCCGGCAGCAAACCCGAAATAAACCTGCTGCCTATCCGCAAGAAAACGGATTTGCCTCCAACGGGCGCGTCCGGTAAGGTGACGCTTCCACCATGCAATCGCATGGGCAGTGCGTTGTACCCATCTTTGAGAAAACAGAAATGAACAAGCAAGAACTCGTTGACGCCGTGGCGTCCGCCACCGGTACGAGCAAGGCCGCCGCCGCGGAAGCTATCGATGCATTTATCTCGACCGTCACGCAAGCCGTTGTCAGCGGCGACAGCGTTCAGTTCGTCGGTTTTGGCACCTTCAGCACCGGCGCACGCGCCGCGCGCACGGGCCGCAACCCCAAGACCGGCGATACCATCCAGATCGCTGCCGCAAAGACGGTCAAGTTTACCGCCGGTAAAGCGTTCAAAGACCTCGTCAATCAGTAAGATTGACGAACGCGTCCTTGCCGGGTTTCCGAGCAAGGACGCAATCGAGCGGCGCTTAATTTCTTCTGAATTTTCTTCCGGTCTTCATCAGAAGAATGCGCCGCATCGATCCAGCTTCAGGAAACGCGCGCGCTGCCAGGCTGTTATAAATTCACGCCGCGCGCTGCCAGGTTGCTATAAAGCGCACGTACCCCGAACGTCCATGGCGTAATTTCCGTCGATAAACGCACGGTGTTGACGATCGCGCCCAGCGACGGCGTCGAGATAGTCACCACGTCGCCCAGATGATGCGTGAAGCCGCCACCCGGCGTGTCGCGATCCTTGATCGGCGAAAACATCGTGCCGAGAAACAACATGAAGCCGTCCGGATACTGATGGTGCGCGCCATGCGTCTGCGCAACCAGGTCCGCCGGATCGCGGCTGATCTCGCGCATGTGGCTGACCCCGTCCAGCACAAAACCATCGTCCGCGCCTTCAATGCGCAGCGATACGCTCGCCTGGCGCACGGTGTCGAGCGTGAACGTGCCGTCGAACAGCCGCACGAACGGACCGATCGAGCATGAACCGTTGTTGTCCTTCGCCTTGCCAAGCAGCAAAGCGGAGCGGCCTTCAATGTCGCGCAGGTTCACGTCGTTGCCGAGCGTCGCACCCACGATTCCGCCCGCGCTATTCACGGCCAGCACGATTTCCGGTTCGGGGTTGTTCCACTTCGAAGTCGGATACAAGCCCACGTCCGCACCGAATCCAACCGAGGACATGGGTTGTGATTTGGAAAATACTTCGGCATCCGGACCAATTCCGACTTCCATGTATTGCGACCACGCACCGCGCCGCTCCAGTTCGGCCTTCAATTTTGCCGCTGCTTCGGAACCGGGTTTTATCTTCGACAGATCCGCACCGATCAACTCGTTGATCATCGAGCGGGTTTCCTGCGCCTTGCTTGCATCGCCGCCCGCATGTTCCTCGATCACGCGTTCAAGCAGGCTCACCGCGAACGTCACGCCGCACGCCTTGATCGCTTGCACGTCGCACGGCGCGAGCAAATGCAGTGCGCCGGTGGATGAATCGAGCGACGCATTTATCAGCGCATCGACTGAGCCAAGTGACTCCCCTGAAGCGTGGCGCGCGATCTCTACGGCATCGTCGCGATCGAAAAGATCGGCGGTGGTGGCGACCGTTGAGGTGATGTCGACCACTTCGCCGCGCCGCACGACGATCACTGATGGTCCGTTGACCGGCGCGGGCCGCCAGACGCGGCCGACCAGCAGCGCGTCGTCAAGGTCGGAGGGGAGGTATGCGTGAGGCATGTTGTGTGTCTCCAGAAGTTTCAGAAGGATCACGGCCGTGTGTCCGCGCGCCTTAGTGGTTGTGCCGCGATTCGCCGCGCGTCTCGACAATGTTCAGGTATAGCGTGGCCGGTTCGAGGCATGCGCCGCTGCCTTGCTGCCCGACCATGCTCCGGTAGATCTCTTCCCATGGTGTCATGTTCTTCAGCACGGGCGGCTTCCAGGCGGCGCGGCGTTGAGCAAGTTCAGCGTCGGGGATCATCAGGTCGACCTTGCGCGTCTTCAGGTCGATACGGATCTTGTCGCCCGATACAAGCAACGCAAGCCCGCCGCCAACGGCCGCTTCCGGTGACACGTTGAGAATGGACGGACTCGCCGACGTACCGCTCTGACGGCCATCACCGAGCGTCGGCAAGGTATCGATTCCCCGCTTGAGCAACGCTGCCGGCGGCTGCATGTTGACCACTTCCGCGCCACCTGGAAAGCCGACCGGACCGCAGTTGCGAATCACAAGAATCGAGCGTTCATCGACACCGGTTTCCGGGTCTTCAATACGCGCGTGATAGTCCTCCGGGCCTTCGAACACGACGACCTTGCCCTCGAACACATCGGGATGATCCGGGTCGGCGAGGAAGCGCTTGCGGAACGCCTCGTCGATCACGCTGACTTTCATGACGGCGCTGTCGAAGAGGTTGCCCGACAGCACGACATATCCGGCCGACTCTTTCAACGGATTCTCATACGCGCGAATCACTTCGCGATCGGGCGTGGGAACAGTGACCAGGTCTTCGCCCAGCGTGCGGCCAGTGACCGTACGTACGTCCGGGTTCAGGCGGCCCGCACCGAGCAGTTCCTTCATGACGGCCGGCACGCCGCCTGCCCGATGAAACGCCTCGCCAAGGAAACGTCCAGCGGGCTGGCAGTCCACCAGCAACGGGACCTCGGGGCCCAGCCGCTGCCAGTCTTCCAGTGTGTGATCGACACCCATGTGGCGCGCGATCGCGATCATGTGAATGGGACAATTCGATGAAGCACCGAGCGCGGCCGCGGCGACCACAGCGTTCTCGAATGCGCCCTGGGTCATGATGTCCGACGGACGCAGATTCTCCGCCACCATGCCGACGATACGCTTGCCGGTCGCATACGCCATCCAGCCTCGTTCGCGATGCGGCCCGGGAATCGCCGCGCAACCGGGCAGCGACATGCCGAGCGCTTCAGCAAGCGAGTTCATTGAGAGGGCCGTGCCCATGGTGTTGCAATGTCCGACCGAGGGCGCGGAAGAAGCCACCATGTCCATGAAACCGGGGTAGTCGATCTCGCCTGCGGACAGGCGTTTGCGCGCGTCCCAAATGACTGTGCCGGAGCCGGCGAGTTTGCCGTGATACCAACCGTCGAGCATCGGTCCGCCCGACAGCACGATGGCGGGAATGTTGACCGTGGCGGCGGCCATCAGGCACGCGGGCGTGGTCTTGTCGCAACCGGTGGTGAGGACCACGCCGTCGATCGGATAACCGTGCAGGATTTCAACGAGGCCGAGATAAGCGAGGTTGCGATCGAGGGCAGCAGTGGGGCGCTTGCCGGTTTCCTGGATCGGGTGAACAGGGAATTCGAGCGGAATGCCGCCCGCGTCGCGGATGCCATCGCGAACGCGGGTCGCAAGCTCGAGATGATGGCGGTTGCAGGGGGCGAGATCCGAACCCGTCTGCGCGATGCCGATGATCGGCTTGCCTGACTGCAGCTCTTCGCGCGTGATGCCGTAGTTCATGTAGCGTTCGAGATAGAGCGCGGTCATGCCCGGGTTGGAAGGATCGTCGAACCAGCGGCGGCTGCGCAGACGCGGTGTTGTCGTGTCGTTTGTATCAGTGGGGTTAGATGAGGTCATAAGCTTGAATGTCTCAGGTTGTTTTTAGGGGAACCGCTGGGCGGCTTAGAGTGCGTCAGTGCGCGTCAGTCCGTGTATCCGGTAAGCAGCGGTTCGCTGTTGAAGAACGTTTGTAGATTGTCTCGAACGGCGCCGGCCGCTGCCGTACGGGTTTCTACTGTCGCGCCGGATCTGTGCAACTGCAGCATGACGTTATGGAATTCGGCGAAAGCCCGGATCAATCGATGGCTCATTCCAGAATACATCGAGTGTCGCATCGCTGAGGCGGCGTTCGCTTGCGCATGGTCTCTCCTCATGCTAAATTGGTTCTCAGTTGTTACCGGTAACAGTATCAAACGGATACCGGGATGTCCAGAATAAAAGAGACATGAAAGCGGGCACCGCCGACGTGATATTGGACGCAGCTTGAGAACGTAGATGCATAAAAAGGCATAAAAAAGGCGCAAGCCAAATAATCAGGAGACAGAAGTGAATTCTCATCCATCAACGCTCGCGAGCGATCCGGTACCGTCGGGAAACGAGCACGCCGATACCGCAACGCCACCCGTTTCTGCACACCAGTTGCAACGCGCAACGCTCACAGGCGCGGTGGGAAGTGCGCTCGAATACTACGACTTTGCAATCTATGGTCTCGCGTCTGCGCTCGTGTTCGGTCATATCTTTTTCCCATCGCTGGGCGCGACTGCGGGCTTGATGGCGAGCTTCGCTACTTATGGCGCGGGGTTCCTCGCGCGCCCTTTCGGGGGCTTGTTTTTCGGTTCAATTGGTGATCGGAAGGGGCGCAAGTTCGTGCTGCTCGTGACTATTGCCATCATGGGCGCATCGACGACGTTGATCGGCTGTCTGCCGGCCGGTTCATGGGGCGCGGTGCTACTGGTGGTGTTGCGGCTTGCGCAAGGTTTCGGTGCCGGTGCCGAACAGGCCGGCGCATCCACGCTGATGGCCGAAGTCTCGCCGATCAAGCGGCGAGGCTTCTTCGCGGCGTTGCCGTTCGTCGGCGTGTTTGCCGGGCTGGCGCTTGCGACGTTCACGTTCAGCACCATGCAAAAGCTGCTTGGCGACGAAGCGATGCTTTCATGGGGATGGCGTGTGCCGTTTCTCGGGAGTGTCGTATTGATCGGCGTTGCAATCTGGATTCGCCTGCGACTGCGTGAAAGCCCGGTGTTCGCGAAGCTGGAAGCATCGCGGGAAGTGATTCGTTCACCGATGAAAACCGTCATTGCCACTGCGCGCCGGCCATTGCTTGCCGCCACCCTGATGCGCTTTGCCGAGCAGGGCGGATCGACCATCTACAACACGATCGTGATTGCGTTCCTTGGCGGTTTTGTAGCCACAAAGATCGGCGTGCCGCGGGGTCAGTTGGCCGCGATAGGTACGACAGGGGCGTTGATCGCGAGCATCGTGAGCATTGTCACCACGCCGTTGTTTGGTGCGCTGTCAGACCGGATCGGACGTCTCACGGTTTATCGTGGCGGCGCGATTTTCCTGCTGATCTGGTCGGTGCCTTCGTGGTGGATGATCAGCACGGGAAATCCGGTCTGGGTCACCGTTTCAATGGTGGGTGGTCTGGCGTTCGGCGCGAACAGCATGCTCGGCGCGCAGTGCGCGCACTTCACCGAACTCTTCGGCAATCGTTATCGCTATTCAGGCGTGGCGCTTGCGCGCGAACTGGGTGCGGTTTTGTCGGGTGGCATTGCGCCTCTGCTCGGTGTCTATCTGATCGGTTTGTCGGGCGGTGCGTTCTGGGTGATGGGCGTGTATATGGCGGTGCTATGTTTGTTGACGCTGGTCGGCACGTTCCTTTCTACCGAGACACGCGAGCGTGATCTGACCTTGCTCAACGACGCCGTGGGCAAGGGCAGCTAAAGCATTCAAGCGCGTCTCGCGGCCCAATCCGCGCCGGCTCGCGCTGTATCATGCGAGCGTCATTCAATGAGACCAGGCGAGTCAATGTCAGAGTTTATGCCGACGATGGCAGACGTCGCGCGCGAGGCCGGCGTATCGAAAATGACGGTGTCGCGCGTGCTGGCCGACCGCGACGTATCCGTAGCCATGCGCGAGCGCGTGCTCGCGGTGATCGAGCAACTGGGGTATGTGCCGGACGCATCGGCGGGGACGCTGTCGTCCGGGCGTTCACCGTTCATCGTGGCACTGGTGCCATCCATGTCGAGTTCAAATTTCGCGGACACCGTCCATAGCCTGAACGCGGCGGTGACGGCGCATGGCCTGCAACTCCTGCTCGGCGATACCGACTACGACCCGAAGCAGGAGGAACAGCTTCTGCGCGTGATGCTCGCGCATCGACCGGAAGGCGTGATGTTAACCGGCTCGTTTCACACCGTTGCCACGCGAGCAATGCTTAAGCGTTCGAAGGTTCCGGTTGTCGAAACATGGGACGTACCGCGCACGCCGATCCAGCAGGCGGTGGGATTTTCGAATATTGATGCCGCATGCGAAATGATGCGGCATCTTCATGAACGCGGGTATCGGCGGATCGGGTTTATCGGTGGTGCGACCCGGCTTGACCGTCGTGGGCTGGACCGGCAGACGGGTTATCGCCAAGGCTTGAAACTGTTCGGGCTGGGTGAGCCGCGAGTGATTCAGCATGGTGGTTCACCCGTGACCATGAGCCATGGCGGCGAGGCGTTTTCGCGATTGATCGAGGCATGGCCCGATACCGACGCCGTAATGTGCGTGAGCGATATGTCAGCGTTCGGCGCGCTGATGGAATGTCATCGGCGCGGTATTCCGGTGCCCGGGAAGATGGCGGTCGCCGGGTTCGGAGATTTCGAAGTGTCGCGATATTGCTATCCGAGCATTTCCACGGTGGCGGTCGATCCGCATTCGATCGGGCGGATTGCCGGCGAGATGTTGTTGGCCGCGGCCGCTGCTCGCAAGAGCGGATTGGAAGGGCTCTCGGAGAAGCGGCGAGTGGCGTTTCAGTTGGTTGTGAGGGAGAGTACCTGAGGGCGGTTTTGTTCAGATGGAAGAACGACACGCTTAGTGCTCTCAACCCCATATCGCGCAAACTCAGCCTACGTTACAAGGTCTTGAATACCCTGCAGGCATCCTGATTTGGGTGTTACTCTCGCTGAATCAAATGCCCACTGCTTTGACCGGCTGAAGAGGAGTGGTAATGAAAAGTAATCTTCATACCACGGAGAACAGGCTATTGGGTCTTCTCCCCGAGGCGGAATGCGCATGTCGGAAAACGCAACGGGTGCCGGTTGAGGCGACATTGGGACTGGTGGTGTACGAGCCTGATGACCACATCGACAACGCCCATTCAGACGGCGGTCGAAGACGCAAGCTTCGAGCGTTTCTATCTCTGTTTTTATCCCTGCTTCTATCGTGCTGGCTGAGCACCGCGTTTCCGGCGCAAAAGCCGGAATCCACCCATTCCACGCAGGCTAGCGCGAAGGCCACGCAGAAGAGCGCGAAGGCAACTCACCATGCCGGTCTTGACCGAACCGGCAAAACACGCAAGGGCAAGGCCTCGTACTACGGTCAGAAGTTCTACTCAAAAAAGATGGCTGACGGTACGCCCATGAATCCGCAGTCCAATGTTGCCGCGAGCAAGACTCTGCCGCTTGGCACCAAGGCCCGGGTCACGAATCTGGAAAACGGCAAAACCGACGAGGTGGAAATCAGGGATCGAGGCCCCTACGTGAAGAATCGAATTGTTGACGTGTCGCCCAAGACCGCCGACAAGCTCGGTTTGAAAGAGAATGGTACCGCCCCCGTCGAAGTCAAGCCAATTGAAGTTCCGCAGCCCGACGGTAGCGTGAAGCCCGGCACAGGTGCAGCGGATACCGGCCGCGGCAAGTCCTCGGTCGACGTGCAGAATAGCCAGCCCTCTCATTGAGCTGACGGAGCAATGACCACGGGACGTTGCTCGTCATTGGGCCGGTGAAACCGGCTTCATGAACGGATGGTCATCGCGGTATTGGAGCAGTTGGCGTGACGAAGCGACGCAAGTCCTTCCACGGTATGGTTACGTCGAGAATTCCCGCTGCCATTGGGCCGGCGTCGCCCGGGTTGAAGGAGATAACCAGCCCGGGCTTGGTGAAAGACCATGCTGCTGGATCGCGCACGTCCTTGTTGATCCGGTCGTTGAGGTCGGCATCGCCGTCGGCATTGAGCACCTCGGATGCACGGTTCGCCAGAAATGACGCCCACGGGGTTTCCGGCCGGAACAGGTCCGCCGCTTTGAGCCGGTGCAGAGTTGGCGTAAGCAGATAGGAGAGGTTGTTCATGTCATCGGAGCCGGCGGCCAGACCGCATAGCTCGTAGTGCAACATCTTGACGTTGATGAAGCCGGGTGTCGCAGACTGAATCTTGAAGTCCACCACCTGTTCGGCGGCAGTATCAGGGTCTCCAAAACACCAGTTCGCTTGCGCCGCGGCCGCCTCGTGGACGATCGCAGCGTTCCATTGTTTTGCCACGGCGGAAAGCGGCTGATCGATTCGCGGCAAGCCCGTATGCTGCTCCAACGGAATACCGGTTGAATCCTGTTTCCCGATCGATGCGTAATGATCGTTTCGGCTGAACACGAAAGGGCCCGTGGCAACGGCGGCGCTGCGCAAATCGTCGAGCCGGTCGTCATACTGCCGTCGCATGCACGAGGTCGGGCCCTCAGCTCGTTTGCTATCGAGACACAAGCGTTGTACGACTTTAAGCCACTGCTCCTGGCCGGCGCGCAGAATGGTTTTGCCTGGTTCGGAAAGCGATGCCAGTGCGCCGTCGTAGCGTTGCGCCATTGCCGAATCCCGCGCCGATAGCTGCGGATCCGCGCATACAGTTCTCTCGAAGTTCGTTCTTGCCTTACCGCAGTCAAAGCTTGCCGCGCTCGTGATCGACGGCACCAGACAGACAATCGAAAAGCCGATGATCAATGAACAACGTCTATAGGCCAACAGAATGATCGTTCGCATCAGTGCGTTCGTTAATGGAATTGGAGCGTGTACGGAAGAACCGGCAAGACGCCGGTCGAGTACGTGAGTGCGTCTCTTAAACCGGATAAACTCGCACTGCTTGCTGCAAGCGACACGATCATACGACACGAAGGCGAAGCGTTATTGTGATAAGTGAATAGGGGTGTGCCGGATTGCAATGGGAAGCGCCTGCCGCTGGGGCCGCAACGGTGAGAGCGGCAATGCACTTGCCTACAACGATCAAAGGAGATTCGCTTGCGTAAGATTGCCGGCCTGACGGGCCTGATAGCACTTGTCCTTATTGCCCAAAGCGTTACTGCTGCCGAAACGAGATGTGGCTGGATCGAAAATACCATGCCGTCCAGCCTGACGATAACGGACCGCGACGGGTCCTGGGACTTGGCAACAATTGACTGGCAAGCCGATGGTTTCGACCACGTTCCCTCGACGAATCGTGGCGACACGTGCGGTTGCATTACTGGTGTAGCCGACCAGCAGTCCAAGCGCATCACGAAGGTACTGGGCGGAAAATTGCTGCCCGTGGCGACCTGCCAGCGCGACAAGAGCCTGAAGTGAGCCCCTAGATTGCGTACGTTAAGCCGCCCGACATGGTCAACGTGGTTTGCGTCATGACCTGGCGAAACTTTAGGCTCAGACGCCCCGGCATTCGAGAGCATATCGGCGCTGACAATCTCTCGTCATCGACAACACTCCTCTTGTTTACGTCTTGATAGACTTGCACTTCCAAAAAGAACCCGGGGAAAACGCGTGGGCCTCGACGAATACTACAGGCGGCTGGAACTACCAGACACGGCGTCGCCAGCAGACGTCACACGTGCTTATCGAAGGCTGAGAGCAAAGTACCACCCGGACCGCAACAAGGGGAGCGAATCCATAGTCAAGCCGGTGTTCAAGCGCGTTCAGGAGGCGTTCGAGATACTGATCGGCAAGCGTGAGCCGCGGGTGTCCAGCCCGGCGGCGGCTCCGGCCGGGAGCCACGCCAAAGCTGCTCCGTCACGCAGACACCGCGGCCCGCCGACGCGCGGCGCGAGCTGCCTGATCAGACTCTTTGTGCCGCTCGAAGCCGCGATCCATGGCGGCGAGGTCGAAGTGAGCTACCCGGTAAACGGGCCATGCCGCCAATGTCAGGAAAGAGTCTCGCAGTGCGCGCGTTGCGGCGGCAGCGGCCAGTCGGTCTCGGGTACGCGCTGCAGCGCCTGCGTGGGGACCGGGCGCCCGCTGGCGAGTGACTGGTGTTCAGCGTGTCTCGGCACGACTGTCATGACCTACCGGAAGTCCGAGACAGTCAGGATTCCTCCGGGTGTGTGGGACGGTCAGCGTCTCGTGGTCGAAGGCGCGGGCCATCCCGGACCCAATGGCGGTCCGCCGGGTGATGCCACCTTCTCGGTCGTGATTGCGTGCGGCTCGGCCTTTCGTCGCAACGGCTTGAACCTCGCTTGCGACGTTCAGGTTGATTTCGTGACCGCCACGCTCGGCGGCAGCTTCGAAGCGCAAATCCTGGGCTGCGGGTTGCGGATCACGATTTCGCCGAACGCGCACCCGGGCAGCACGATCCGTCTGCTCAGGCACGGTCTCACGGACCGTAACGGCTCGCGCGGCGACCTGACACTGCAACTGGTACTCACGATGCCGGCTGCGGTTTCACATCTGACCGACAACGAGCGACAAAGGCTACGTGAGATGTTTGCGGACGCGGAGCATCGGGCGGCGCAGGCAATTCCGCCACGCTCGTAAGACAATCATCTTCTCAGGCCGCTAATAGCGCGCTTTGATAATTATTAGGTAACCTTAGCAATATAAAACGCTCTCTCGAAGAGATAGATGCTGCTTGATGACCTCGCCGTTGCCGGTTCAGACGGCACATTGCGCGGTGGCACACGGCGAACAAGCAGGGTTTCGAGCCTGTGCCGCTACACCATTTTGTAGCAGCGCCAATCGCATCCAGGCCTTCCAGGGAAGCGCCCCCGTCTGATCGACTTCGCGCACACGGGCTTGCTGCCGACGCGCCACTGCCCATTCACTCGACAAAAGTTTTCATATAACATGCAAACCGGATAACCTGAAAACGATCGACTGAAACCCTGGACCCCCGTGACAAAAGCGCTAACCCTGACCCAGCAAGTCGCCCAGCAAATGACCGGCGATATCCGAGATGGGGTTTACCCGATCGGCACCAAGCTCCCGTCCGGCAAGGATCTGGCCGTGCGCTTCGGCGTCAGCCAGTCGGTGATCCGTGAAGTCACGGAGCGCCTGCGCTCGAATGGCCTGATCGACAGCCGTCAGGGCGCGGGTTGTACTGTTAAGGCTCGCACGGAAACAGGCGGTTTCCGCGTCCCCCACGCGGTCGGCGCGGACCGGGCGGACCTGGCGGACGTCTACGAGCTGCGGCTCGATCTGGAGGGCGCAGCGGCGGCGCTGGCGGCTGTGCGCCGGACTGAAGCCGACATCGACGCACTGGCGGCCATTCTCAAATCGCTCGCCGATAACCTCTACACGCCGGACCACGCGGTGGAACTGGATATTGCGTTTCACGTAGCGATCGCCGATGCCACCCACAACCGCTACTACGTCGATCTGCTCCAGTACCTCAACCTGCAGATCCGCCAGGCGGTGCAGACGGCGCGCACGCATTCGCTGGCGCGTCAGCGCCTGCCTGATGAAGTGCACCGTGAACACGTCCGCGTCTTCGAAGCGATTTGTGCCGGCGATCCCGTAGCTGCGCGTATCGCCGCGACCGCGCATCTGCAGAACGCAGCCGCCCGCCTGAACCTCGCGATTCCCGGCCGCGACGCGCTCAATAGCGTCGCACCCCTAAGCACATTGACGAACGAATAAATGACCGACACCTCTTTCCCCCAACGTCTGATCGACAAGCTTGGACCTGACGCTGTCATCACGGCTTCCGACGACATCGCACCGTGGCTGTCGGACTGGCGCGGCATGTACACCGGCCACGCTCAAGCGGTCGTGCGCCCGTCGAGCACCGAAGACGTTGCAGCAGCCCTCGCACTCTGCTCGGAGGCGCGTGTGCCGGTTGTACCGCGCGGCGGCAACACGGGCTTGTGCGGCGGCGCCACGCCCGACGCCAGCCCCGCTAACGTGATCCTGAGCCTGGACCGGATGCACGCCGTTCGCAGTATCGATACGATCGGCAACACGATGGTCGCCGAAGCCGGTTGCATTCTCGGCAACTTGCGGCGAGTCGCTGCCGATGAACACCGCCTGCTGCCGCTCAGCCTTGCCGCCGAAGACTCGTGCCAGTTGGGCGGCAATTTGTCGACGAATGCGGGCGGCGTGAATGTCGTTCGCTATGGCATGACACGGGAACTGGTGCTCGGACTGGAAGCGGTCCTGCCGAACGGCGAGATCTTTCACGGCCTGCGCACACTACGCAAGGACAACACCGGTTACGACCTGAAGCAATTGCTGATCGGCGCGGAAGGTACGCTCGGCGTTATCACCGCCGCGGCGCTGCGGCTTTATCCGCGTAACGACGTGCGTGTGGTCGTGCTGGCGGCTGTGAACTCGTCGCAACAGGCGCTCGATCTTTTCGAACTCCTGTTCGAACGCGGTGGCCCACGCATGCAGGCGTTCGAATTTTTTACGGCCGAATGCCTGGACATGGTGCTCGAACAAGTCGATGGCATGCGTGCGCCGTTCGTCGACCGCCATCCGGCTTACGTGCTGATCGAACTCGCCGATACCGTCGATGAAGCCGCGTTGCGTGAGCTCGTTGAGACGGTGATTGGCGAGGCGCTTGAACGTGAGTTATGTGTGGATGCTGCGGTATCCGAATCAATTGCACAAGTGAACAGCATGTGGCGGCTGCGCGAGGAAATCTCCGAAGCGCAGCGCGCCGATGGTCCGCATGTGAAGCATGACGTCTCGCTGCCGATTGCTTCCATTCCCGCGTTTCTTGCCTCGGCGGGTGCGCGCATCGACAAACATCACTCCGGCGTGCGCCTGATCGTGTTCGGTCATTTCGGCGACGGCAACCTTCACTACAATCTCTCACGCCCGGTGGGTGCGCCGCGCGATTTCTTCAAGCTTCATGGGGAGGGATTGACGGCAGAAGTGCTGGACGAAGTGGCGCGCTATGGCGGCAGTATCAGTGCGGAACATGGTATTGGACAACTCAAGCGCGAGTATTTCAGCCGCTATAAAGATCCGCTGGAGATCCGGCTTATGCGCGAGATTCGCCATGTCTTCGATCCCCACGGCATCATGAATCCGGGCAAGATTTTCTGATAAAACACGGGCGTCCGGTAACCAACGCGAGCGCGCGTCGAAACGCATCAATACGATAAAAGCACGTCCTGGCCAGCGGCGCGCTGGCTATGCATTGCCGAAAGACGCACGCCGTCGCGACAACCTCTTTGGCGTCTACCCAGGCGACTGTCTATCCCGTGAACACGTTCGGTCGATACCCTCGTGGCGACATCGGGTACGGACTCAGCCTGCGCGCGCCGCAATCCACCTTGCTGCCCATCGATCCGCGGCATTGATAGCCTCCGGAAATCACGCCTCACTCCGGGGCTGAACTATTCAAGCCACCGATTCAATCCCCTATTACGTGTACTCCAGTGCGCCAGCGCGCCCCGTCATGGGGAAAAGCCGCCCTTGACACGGATATTCGCACGCTTTAATCTTGTTCTCATCAAAAGAACGATGTTCTCTCCAAAGCAATACGTTAAGCGTTGGCAGAACATAACAGGGTTCGCTGAAAGAAGCCCCGGATATAGGAGACTGTTCGATGGAAATGTCCCATGCGCCGGGCGACCGTGCGCTGCTCAATCGCGTGCTTTGGCGGGTGATGCCAATTGTCATGCTGATGTATTTGATCGCGGTTATCGACCGGCAAAATGTTGGCTTTGCGAAGCTTCAGATGGTCCATGCTTTGAGCATGAGCGAGGCGGCTTACGGCCTTGCATCGTCGCTGTTTTTCATCGGCTACCTGGTCTTCGAGGTGCCTAGCGCGCTGGCCGTGCATCGGTACGGCGCGCGCATCTGGTTCGCCCGGATCGTCCTGACGTGGGGTCTGCTGACCATCGTGCTGG